>CAIKLQ010000460.1 GCA_903828255.1 uncultured Verrucomicrobiota bacterium | reverse complement strand
TTTTCATATATGAGTGGGACTGGTTCAGGTTTTAGTTTTGATTTAACTAACTCGGACTTTCACAGCGTGGACCCGTGCGGCCAGCGTTTCAACCCATCATGGCATCTAACCCGGCCATCGCGCTCTGGTTGCAATCGAACGCCCTCGCGGGCCGGGTCGCTGAGCTTGGGTCGTTCGGCCACAGCTATGAAAACACTCCTCACACTCCTCGTGCTCGGCGTTCTCGGTCTGAATGTGTTCGCCGGAGTAGGTCCCGACTTGTCGGCTGGTACCGACACCAAGTATTTCACGAAGTTGCGCTTCGATACGGCGCAGAAGGCCGGGTTTGCTCCGATTTGGAAGTCAGATCCCGGGCGAAAGAAGATTCAGGATGCGTATCGGGCCGGTGAGATGGAGAGCGTCTTGAGCTTGTCCGATGCGTGGCTGAAACGTCTGCCGATCGATGCCGATGTCCATCTGATGGTGGCGATGTGCTACAAACAGAAGGGAGATTTGGTCAGCATGTGCCGGCATCTGAACGTGTTCTACGGCTTGCTGGGCTCCATCGCATCTGACGGGGATGGCCTCTCAGAGCAGACGGCTTTTAAGGTCGTGTCACTCGACGAGGAATATAGTTTGATCCAGGAGATCGGAGGGAAGGTGAAGAACCAGAAATTGGTCGGACACTTCGACCGTCTTGAGGTGGAGAGACGAGGAGGGAAGACCGTGACACTTTATTTCGACGTATCGGTGCATCTGAAAGCGTTGGCGAAGTCGCTTGAAGTCAAATGAGCTGGCCGAACCAGATCACTGGACCGAACGCGGGCGGGCCACGGCAGTTGCCGATTCGGACACCACTGGCCGCCCGCGTCGGTCAGTTCTGGCGTTCGGCGTAGTAGTACGCGCTATGGCAACGCGAAAACATGACCGAGCCTTCCGACGGCGGGATTTCCGCATCGCTGCGCTCTTTGCCGTTCCGATGATGATCTGTTTCGGTCTTGCATGGGTCACACCGGCTTTTTGGCCCTTCGCATTGGTTTTCGGTGGCTTGGGCTTGGCAGGTCTGATCTGGCAGGAGTTGCGTACGCGCCGTTACCGTTGCCCACAGTGTGGCGCGCGTATTCCCTATCGAGCAGGTTTGCCGGGAGCACCGATTGAATACCATTGCCAGCAGTGCGACATCATCTGGGATTCGGGATTCGTCGAGCCTACACCAGACCACGGATGAGAACGCCGAACCAGACAGTGGAGCGAATGGCGGCGGGCGGACGCTGTTTGCGAGTTCGTGCGTCGTGGACCGCCGCCATCGCTCACTTTTTTCGCTAGGCCGCTTCATGTGCACTCCAGTTTTCATCGTGTGCTCGTTGGCGCTGCTTTGTGGGTGTGCGTCCAAGCCGATGGCGCATCTGGCGATGGAGTCACCGCTTGTTGCAGGAGACTGCATCGTCGTGACGACCGCGCATCGAGACCACCCCGAGCACGGTCAGTTGATTGATTCAGCCGGAGACATTTCGTTACCTTTGCTTGGTAGGTATCATATTGCTGGTTTCACGTTGAAGCAGGCAGAAGAGCAGATTGAGAGAGATTATGTCGCGAGAGGATTCTACAGCCGGATTGATTTGGTCGTGTTGCGTTGCCCTTAATCGGCCTAACCCAAGTCCGCTGGAGCGACCCCCCCCCTTCAGCTAGTTGTCGCTGCCGGGAAAGGCTCTGGTCCGGTCCTCCCGGCTCGCTCTCATTTCGCGCCCGCCGTTTGAGCGGCTCCTGGCTCAGGCGAATTGGAGGGCTTGCACTGGCGGCCTTTGAACTTCGGCTTTCGGACCTCGGCCGTCGGGCTGCGGCCGGGTCTGTCAGCCCCGGAACGCCCGATCAGTTGGTGCGTTCGTGAATAGGCCAAATCATTCCTTGCCAACTCCGGCGCAACGACCCCAAATTGCGGGGCAATGAAACTTGCTCGGCCAAACGCAGCCGAACTAGGCCAAACCCACGTTTGGCCGAATTCGTGTCAGGCCACTTCGAGCGCGCTATGAAATTTATCACACCGTTTCTTTTTGTAGTTCTGTTGTGCAGTTGTGCCACGCATCAAACGACAGAGAAGCCCGCCGCCGTCGCCATTTCTCCATCCCCGACGAATTCGATGGCGGCGATGGCTGGGACGTGGCATTGCCGCGAGCGCGAGCTTGTTTGGGAGCTTACGGCAGACGGCCATTGGAAGTGGTGGGATTTGGAGGAGCAGAGTGGACGGCCATCAGAGCCGCCAGCTATCAGCGGGACGTGGTTCATCCACGAGGGGATTCTGGTGTTGCGCGTCGAGACCGGCACGAGCCACATTCCTCCCGGCATTGCATACACGTTCGACATTCGATCAGTAGCGGCGCAGGCGATTGTATTGTATGAAGCGAGCACGAAAGAGCAGATCACACTCAAACGCGTGGCCTAAGCCGGTGATCGTCGGCGCACCGCCCACGCAACGGGGAGTTGTGTGCGCGGCCACCTAGCGGGCCCGGCGACCCCCATTCTGACTTGTGCCTGGAATTCGCGGCGCGAGATTTTGCGAAACTTTTCGCCGGTTGTATTTTTACATTGGCTGTGACGGTCAAATGCCGCTAATTTCAATTATGCGTTCGCGCGCGATTCTGCTGGTTTCCCTCGGGGCGAATCTGGTTCTGGCGACCGGCTGGTTCTGGACGGCGCAACTCTACGCGCGTCGCTTCAGTCGCGCCGGCATCGTGACGGACACCGGCGTCGCACCGCTCATTAAAACCAACTTCCTGGTCCGGCAACAATTCTTTACCTGGCAGGAAGTCGAATCGGACGATTATCCCGCTTACATCGCCAACCTCCGCGACATCGGCTGCCCGGAGCAAACCATTCGCGACATCATCATTGCTGACGTGAACACGCTTTACGCCCGCAAACGCGCAACCGAAATCATCACCTCCGAGCAGCAATGGTGGCGCAGCACGCCGGACGCGGCGGTGGTGAAGGCCGCCGCGGCGCGGAGCAACGAACTGGATCAGGAACGCCGCAGCCTGCTCGCCCGCCTGCTCGGCCCGGGTTGGGAAGGCGGCGATCTGGTGAGTCTCCCGCGCCCCTCGCGTCCGGGCGTGGCACTGGACGGCCCGGTGCTGGGGGTTTTGCCCAACGAAGTGAAACAGAATGTGCAAGAGATCGCGTTGCGTTCGCAAGACCGCATCAACGCCTATCTCGAAGCGCAACGCCTGGCTGGGAAACCGGTGGACCCGGTGGAATTGGCGAAACTTCGGCAGCAATCGCGCGCGGAACTGGCGCTCGTGCTCAGCCCGTTTCAACTCGAAGATTATCTGCTGCGCTACTCCCACAATGCTAGTGCGTTGCGCACCGAATTGGGGCAGTTGAATTATTTCAACACCACCGCCGACGAGTTTCGGGCCCTCTTCCGCGCCACGGATTCGATTGACCAGCAGTTGGCGCTGCTGGTCGGCACGACTGATCCCAACAACGTTGCCTTGCGCCGCTCGCTGGAAGACCAGCGCGCCTTGGCGCTCAAGAACTCGTTGGGCGCGGAGCGCTACGCGCAGTTCCAGTTGTTGCAAGACGCCAGTTTTCGCGACGCTTACGCGACGGCAATGGAGGCGGGCGTTCCGGGGGCCGCCGCGACGATTTATGAAATCAACCACGCCAGCCAGGAGGAATTCGCCCGCGTCAAGGCCCAGACCAATCTCACGCCCGCGCAACTGGCAATCGAATTGAAGAAGGTCGAATTGGCGGTGCTGAAGGGTACGGCGCAAGCACTCGGAAAAGATTTGCCCGCGGAACAACCGCCGCTGCCGCCTGCCATGACCGTGACCAAACCGCACGTCCTGATGGCGGGGGAGAATCTCGATTTTTTATGCCGCCTCTACGGAGTACAGCCCGTGGACATACGCACCGCAAATCCGAATCTGAACTTCGACCGGCTCCGGGCGGGCGATGCGGTTAGCGTGCCCATTCCGCCCGTGCCCCTGCCGATTCGCATTTCGCCGTAAGGCACAGGCGCTGAGATTTGTGGAGGAACCGCACGCGCCGCGCGGCGGTCATTGAGCCAGGGCGGACGCGGCGATGGCAGAGATGCCGGTGAGTCCGTTGCCGCTCGTGCCACCGGAGTCGGCGAACCCCCAATTCACCAGGGTCCCGTCGGACTTCAACGCCGCGCTCATATCCATACCCGCCGCCACCGCCACTACATTGCTGAGACCGTCAGGTACGTATGCCGTCCCGGAACCGACTGACATCCACCCCCACGACACGCACATGCCGTCAGCTTTCAAAACCAGACTGTGCCTGAGCCCGGCGGCTATTGCGGTGGCGTCGCTCAATCCCGACGGTATGGTTGTGTAAGAGCCGCTGCCCCAACAAGTCGAGCCCCCGCCCAACTCGGCGACACTCCCGTCGGACTTCAACGCCAGGTCATGACACCATCCCGATGCAATGCCGACGATATTCGTCAGTCCTGATTCGCCGTAGGAAGAGCTTCGCCAATAGACGGCTGTTCCATCAACCCGCAACGCCATCGCGTAACCATCGCCGCCCGAAACGGCAAGAACGTTCGTCAGATTCAGCGGCGGCACCCAGACGCTGGCGTCCTCGCCAGGCCAGGCGGCGATGTTGAATCCGAAGGAGGAGTCGCAGGACGTGGCCAGAATCCCTGAAGCCACAAGCAAGCTGCGGATGAATAGGTTTCTGCCTCTGAGCACCATGGGTTGGACTCTATCCTCGAAAGTCGCGGGAGTGCGAGCAGAATTCCTCCGACCCGCCTCCACCGCCCGGCGGGAACAGCCCAATTTTGCCGGGTCGTTCATTGGCCGGACCGGTTGCTTTACTCTTCCATGAAGCGGAGCGCCGGTATCCGGATCAGGGTGTCGGCAACGGCATCGTTGAAACGCACCGATTCAGAAATCAGCGCGCCTGCCATGCTGGCGCCAACTCGCGCCCCATCATCGGACTGCTGACTGCAATTCGCGCTCTGTCTTTAGTCGCAACTGCCCGCAGGCGGCGTCAATGTCGTGCCCCTTCTCGCGCCGCAGCGTGCAGACGATCTTCTGCTTCCGCAACGCCACGAGGAAGGCTTCGCAAGTTGCGTCGTCCGGTCGGGCCCAGGGCAAACCCTCGACGGCATTGTAGGGAATCAGGTTCACCTTGGCGTAGAGTTTGCCCGCCAGCGCCGCGAGCGGCCTGACTTGATCCAGCGCATCGTTCACCCCGGCGATGAGGATGTATTCGAACAAAAGCATCTTGCCCTTCTTCGCCTGGTAGTAATCCAGCGCCGCCGTCAACTCGCGCAGCGGAAACTTCCGGTTCACCGGCATGATCTTCTGGCGCACCTCGTCCGTCGCGCCGTGGAGGGAAACGGCCAGGCGAAATTGTTCCGGCTCATCGGCAAATCGGCGAATCTGCGGCGCCAACCCGCTGGTGGAAACGGTGATCTTTCGCGCGCCCAGCCGCCCGCCCCAGCCGGCGTTCAGGATGCGCAGGGCTTGCAACAGGTTCTCGTAGTTCGCCAGCGGCTCGCCCATGCCCATGATGACGACATTATCAATCAGTCTGGAGTAGGGATTCTGGAGTTTCGCGGCGGCGGCGTCCGGTGGTTGACTCGGGACTTGAGACTCCAGACTCAAGACTTTCGCCTGTTCCCCGCCCCATCGCTCCACCGCCATCACCTGCTCGACGATTTCAAAGGGCAGCAGATTGCGCTTCCAGCCGTCGAGGCCGCTCGCGCAGAATTTGCAGCCATAGGCGCAGCCGACCTGCGTGGAAACACAGAGCGTGTGGCGGTCGCTAGTCTCGCCATCAAACGACGGGCTGGCGGGGATCAGCACGCTTTCAATGAGCGAGTGATCGGCGAGCCGCCAGAGGAATTTCTGCGTCGTGTCGCGAGCACCCTGCATGCGCACCAGTTCCAGGGATTGGAGTGAGAAAGTCGCCGCCAGCTTTTCGCGCAGCGGCTTCGCCAAGTTCGTCATCTCGTCCCAACTCGCGACGGAGTGGACGTAGAGCCAGTCCAAAACCTGTTTGGCGCGGTACGCCTTCTCTCCCCACGCTTCCAGTTGCGCGGCGAGTTCCTCGCGAGTCAGAGATTTGATGTTGGGCAGCACCCGGGCAAGTTAGCTGGAACTGAGGGGAAACCAAGTGCCGTGTTCTAAAACCCGGAAGCCCCGCGCCCGTCCGAAATTCCGCGCCGATCGGGGGAATACGTTTGCCGAGTCCAAACGGTTTCCAGTATGAGACCGGGCCAGCCGTGAGGGACAATTCAATCAAACCTGTAGGATCTGGGGTTCACGCAAGCCTTCAATAACCTCACAAGCTTTCCAGCGTCTCCCCGTTCCCGACGGCTCGCAACGACAGCCGTTTTACCCTGCCGCGGCCCCGGCGCTGCAAAACGACGCTTATTCCACCCCGCCGGCGGGTCGTTGCTTCCCGCCAATGCTCGTTTTCAGCCGCCGCCAGCCCGGCTGCCCCGCACGGCAGCTCATGGGCGTCAGGATTTCGCGCGAAATCCAAACTCCCTTCGACGAAATCCAAGTCGCGTTCGCTCGCGCAGATCCAAGATCTGGCCGAGAGGTTCTCGCAGCATCGGGGAGTAATCTGCCGCTCGAATCCCTGGCGCGCACTTCGGGTTTCTGCCGGCGCAAACCCAAGAAACTGACCCCAGCCCTCTTTGCCCAAGCGGCCTGTTTGTTTGTGACCCTCAGTGCGGCCACTTTCGTTCCTGGGCGGGCCCTGATCGGCGTGCTGGGCGGAGGTCACCTCACCAAGCAAGCGCTCTGGGAACGCTGCACTGACCGGGCGGCCAAATTCTTGCAGGCGATCCTGCAGAACCTGCTGGTCACCGTGGCCCAGCAACACGGTCTGGGGGCGCCCGACGCCTTGACCTTTTTCGGTCGGGTCTTACTCTCGGACGGCCCCGCGCTGGCCGTTTCCAAAGTGTTGGCGCGCTTTTTTCCCAGGTCCCGCAATCCACGCGGTGGCCAGGGCGAGCGGCGAAAAATTCAAGCCTGCTACGATCTGCTCGCCCAGCAATTCGTCCACTTTTCGCTGAATCCCTTTCGGCGCAACGACCCAGCCGCGGCGGCGGACGTGCTCCCGTTGTTGCGCGCCGGAGATTTGGTCATCCGCGGCATTCAAGTCGAGAGCTTCTGCAACGCGAACAACGACGGCTTGGACATTGACCGTTGCTGCAACAGACGCGTGACCGACAGCCGAATCTGGTCCGGCGACGACGTTTTTGTGTTCAAGAGCGCCCACAACCGGCCCTGCGAGAATGTCGTCATCGCCAATTGCATCGCCAGCTCGCACTGCAATGCGTTCAAGCTCGGCATCGAGTCCTATGGCGGTTTCATGAATATCACGATCGCCAATTGCGTAGTCATCCCCAAGGCTGACGGCACTTCAGTTCCCAAGGCGGACATTGTTTTGTGGTCGAGGGACTTCAATGGTGACGGTTTGGAAGACGCCGCCGGCGAGACGGCGGCGGAGATTGATCAAACCTGGTATGCGGCCTACGACCAGACGTTGGCCCAGAATAGCATCGTCGCCTACACCCCCGCGCTCACCGTCACGTACACGAACCCCGGCTTTGCGTTAACTCTTTGCCGCCTCCACCTGGCGCGTGATTGCTGGCGTCAAATCCAGTGCGCGTTTTGCGGATTCGCTGCTGACCATCGGCGGTGTTTCAGCCTGGGCATGGGTCGCCCGCGACCGCCTGCGGCTAGCGTTTCTTCGCCGGTTGGCCGGCGGCTGGCAGTCCAGCTTTCAAGGCGTTGATGGCGTCTAGGTTGGTGTGCGCGGCGGCGTAGTCAGGTTGCAGGCGGATCGCTTGCTCGAAGCACTTGACGGCGTCGGGAATGATTCCCTTCCGTTGCAGTGCCACGCCTAAATTGAAGAACGCCTTGGCGTCGTCCGGCTTGAGTTCGATGACCTTCTGGTAACAATGCAACGCTTCGTCGAGTCGGCCTTTCCGGTCAAAAGCCACGCCGAGGTTGGTGAGCGCGTCCGGTGAGTCGGGAGACAGTTGCAGGACTTGTTGGAATTGCGCGATGGCTTCGTCGTAGCGTTCGAGGCGCAGTAGGACGCTGGCGAGGTTGAAGCGCGCGTCCAGAAAGTTGGGGCGTTCGCGCAACACCAGGGAGTAGTTCTCCAACGCCTCGGGCAAGCGCCCGGCTGCTTCGAGCGCGGTGGCGAAGTTGTAGTGGGCCTGCGGATAACGCGGGCGAAGTTTAAGCGCGAGTTGATAATGCCCAATGGCCTCGTCGCGCCGGCCCTGCCGTTGCAGCGCCACGGCTAGGTTGCTGTGCGCGTCGGCGCTGGCGGCTTGGAGTCGCACCGCGTTGCGGAATTGTTCCACCGCTTCGTCAATTCGGTCCCGGCGGAGCAGCGCAGACCCAAGGAGATTGTAGGCGGCAAAATTCTCGCCCGTCACGGCGAGCGCGTGGCGGGCCAGAACCTCGGTGTTTTTCCAAAGTGTTGTTTGCTGCCGGGTGAGGAGCGCACAACTCACGACCACGCCCCCGGCCACCAGTCCCATCGAGCGCATTAGTCCCCGCCGCCGCGCGACCAACTCATGCACCCCCCAAACCATAGCGACAAGGACTCCCAGCGACGGGATATAGGTGTAGCGATCCGCCATGGACTGTTGCCCCACCTGCACCAACCCGATTACCGGCACCAGCGTGCCGAGAAACCAAAGCCAGCCAGTGATCAGATAAGGAGTGCGCGTCCGGAGCCTCAGCGCGAGAATGGTGGTGGCTAACACTATCACCACTGATAGCCCAACGGCCCAGAGTGGCCATTGCAGCGGATACGGATAGAAAACCGCGAGATCAGTCGGCCAGAAAAGTTTTCCTAGGTAGCGAAGCACCGAGATCACGGCGTTGGCGGTTCGGCGCTCGAAGGGAATGGTCGCATCCACCGCGCCGCCGTGTCGTTGCGCTAGAAACGTGACGACGCAGGCGGCGGCGGAGAGGAGAAGGAACGGCAACTTCTCCACCACAAGTTGCAGGAACGTGATGCGGGTTGCGGGATGCGAGAACTTTGGCCCTGAACCTTGAAACCCCGCACCTGACACCCTTCTCAACGGCCAATAGTCGAGCAGCAACAACACAAAGGGCAGCGTGACCAGCATGGGCTTGCTTAGCAATCCCAGCGCGAAGAACAGCAACGCCAGCCAGTAAGCGGCGGAGGTCAGAGGTCCGAGGTCAGAGGTCGGAGGTCTGACTTCTGCCCTCTGCCCTCTGCCCTCTGGCTTCTGCCCTCCGCCCTCCGCCCTCCGCGCATAAGCCGCGTACGCCAGCAGCGTCAGCATCCAGAAAAACGTGCTCAACACATCCTTCCGCTCCGCCACCCACGCGACGGATTCAACGCGCAGCGGGTGCACACCAAACAGCGCTGCCACAAAGAAACTCCGCCACGACGCGCCAGTCAGGGCGCGTAAGACCAGGAAGACCAGTAGCGTGTTCACGGCGTGGAGCAATAGGCTCGTCAGGTGGTGACCCGCTGCGTTGGCCGCGAACAATTGGCAGTCGAGCGCGTGGGAGAGCCAGGTCAGGGGATGC
>CAIKLQ010000459.1 GCA_903828255.1 uncultured Verrucomicrobiota bacterium | reverse complement strand
GGTTGGTGGATTGGTTCGTCGGACATGCGGGATGGCGGCGAAGGGGCGTTCGGCTTACACCCGAACGCTGATTTCAAACCGCTGATCGGCGCTAATCGGTGCTAATTTCCGAGGCCAAGGTGGAAGTTGGGGCGCGACGCCTGAACTTGCACTCCCCCGCGTTCCGCATTCGGCGTGGGGTCGTTTCGCTAGCGGTTGGAAAATTCTTCGCCCAAGGGGGTTTTCCGCGAGGGCGCGAAAAACAGCGCCCGCGGCGGGCGCGCTCCCATTTCTATTTCGGTGTTTGGGTTCAGTTGATCGGGACGCCGGCACAGGAGTGGAAGTGAGGAAAAACAGCTCGCATCCGGGTACGGCGGCAGTGTTCAATAGCAGCCATGAAATGTATGCCAGACCTGAAAGAGCAAGGAAACGGTTATGAATGAGGAGCTCCGCACGCCAAAGATCGAAGCCAATCGCAGGAACGCGCGGCGCAGCACCGGTCCCAAGTACACCGCTTCCACCCGCTTCAACGCGACCAAGCATGGACTGCTGGCGGAAGGCATCACCGAACTGGACGACCCGGAAATGTTCTCCGGCTTCTGCGCGAAGCTCGAAACCGAGCTGAAGCCGGTGGGCGAGATTGAAACTTTTCTGGTGCGGCAGATTGCCTTGGGCATGATCCGGCTGAAGCGGGCGGCCTGGATCGAAGCCGAATTCACCACCGGAGAACTCAATCCGCCAATCACCAAAACGGAACGCGGGGTGTTGCGAATGGAGGTGAGCGGTTACGCCGACACGGTGGTGGTGCTGGACCCTGGCTTGCCGGCACGGCTTCCGGCCCTGGCGGTGGAGACCCTGGTATCCAAGTATGGCCGATACGAAACGCAAATTGAGAACCGGTTTTTCCGGCATCTCCATGAGTTGGAGCGGCTGCAACGGATGCGCCAGGGCGAGAATGTTCCCGCGCCGGCCAGCGTGGACGTGGCGGTGCATGCCGACAAGCCTTTGGTGGCTTCGTTTGGTAATCCGCCCCAAGGGTAATCTGAGTTGCCGCTCTGGTTTGCGGCGTCGCGCCGACAATTTCGCCTCACAATGTTCCCCCGCACCAGGAAACCCGGGAGGATTTGGCAGCAATTCTCATTTTGACGGAGCGCCGGCTTGCATCCGGCCTTGGACGCACTGGATCTGAGGCTGGACAACGACGGAAGCGGCGGAACGCACCCGGCCGTCTGGCCCAAGCCGGTCACAGGCCGGCGCTCCGGAGGTGATGAGAATTGCTGGATGGCAGGCTCCCAGCCTGCGCACCTTTTTGTGCGAAGTGATCCAAGAGAGAACAGGCAAGGATGCCGGTTCTACTTCACCGGCTGGAAGCCCGTGCTACTACCGTTTCGGAGTTACGGGATTAACAGGGTTTTGTTTCTGAGCACAGATATTTTCCGGGACCCAGGCGGTAAGCCCCCTGCCCCTGTCGCCGAATCCCTTGTCCACCGGTCAAGGGACTTTTGAACCTGGATGGAATCCCGGAGCGGGGCGCGAACCGCGCTTCAGTCCCCGCCGGAAGCTGCCAGCGGAGGAAGCTTCTCCAGAACATAGCGTCCGGTGGAGGCAATGAGGTTGAGCAACGTGTCGGAAAGGACCAAAGTGCGGCGGAACACCTCGTTCAAGTCTGCCACGGCATATTCGTGGGCGATTGTGTTGCGCAGGTCCCGAATCGCACCCAGATCTTCCGCATCGTCAATGACGGCCAGCTTCTCCGCCAGCCGGGCCTTGTCCAGGAAGGATCCGGCATCTTCGCCCAACACCATGAACAGCGATTTGAGCAGCTTCTGGGTGTAAAGATCGGCGGTGCGGGCAAAGCGTGCGCTCAGGGCCTCGAAATGGTCCAACTCTTCCAACGTGTATTCCGCCTTAAGTTCCACCTGCGCGCACTTGGCGAGGGAATGGCGGAGGGCCGCAGCGGACTGTTCCACGAGGGCCAGGTGCTCCTGCAGCGTGGCCCTTTGCAGCCGCCGGCGGTGGTCCTCGGTGGTCATAAGCGGATGGCGTCGAGCAGGACTAATTCCTTGAAAGCGCTACGGTCTTCCGGGCTGAAACAAACCAGATCCAATTTCTGAAACCCGAACTGCTCCCAGAACCGGCGCCGGATGTGGGCCGCCTCCTCCCAGGTTAGCTTGGGGTTGCTTAACACCAAGATGTCCACATCCCCCCCCTTCCGGGCATTGTCTCTGCGGGAGCCGAAAAGATAGACGCCCACCTCGAACCGGAGGGCGGCCGCTTCCGCTTTGAAAAAATCAGCGTACTGGGGCGGTAAACGCAT
>CAIKLQ010000458.1 GCA_903828255.1 uncultured Verrucomicrobiota bacterium | reverse complement strand
GGCCAGCACCAATCAAACCTGGCCGTTGATGGCCATGGTGGTGAAGGCGGTCGAGGGCGAAGCGGGCGTGGAGATTACCCCCTTCCGGGATTATCGCGGCGTACCCGTGGTGGGGGCATGGCGCTGGTTGCCGGATTACGGATTCGGCGTCGGCACGAAGATTGACGCGAGCGAAGCTTACCGGCCATTGCAGGTGGTGCGGCGGGTGTTCCTGATCCTATTTCTGCTGCTGGTGCTGGCGTCGCTGGGAATTTTGCTGTTCTCCATCCGGCAGGTGCTCTGGCGTCGGCGCTTGACGGAAGCGGAGTTGAAGGTGCGCCAACTTGGCCAATACCAGTTATCGGAAAAAATCGGCGCCGGTGGAATGGGTGTGGTTTACAAGGCCCGCCACGCGATGCTGCGTCGGGAAACCGCGATCAAACTGCTGCTGCCGGAACGAGCCGATCCCGTCGCCATCGCGCGCTTCGAGCGGGAAGTGCGCCTGACCTGTCGCCTCACGCATCCGAACACGATCCAGGTTTATGACTATGGCCGCACGCCGGACGGGATTTTTTACTACGCCATGGAATACCTCGAAGGACTGAATCTCCAGCAGTTGGTGCAGCGTTACGGCGCCCAGCCCGAGGAGCGCGTGGCGCACATTCTCCGGCAGATTTGCGCCTCGCTGAACGAAGCGCATGGCGTGGGTTTGATCCATCGCGACATCAAGCCGGCCAATGTGTTCCTGTGCGATCGCGGCGGCGTGCCGGACAGCGTCAAGGTGCTCGACTTCGGACTCGTGAAACATGTGAGCGATCACTCCGCTGAACCCGCACCCACGGGAGTTCCGGTGGAGGACTGCCTCGAAGGCACGCCCAACTTTATCGCGCCGGAAGCCATCCGCGACTCCAACCTGGCGGATGCGCGCAGCGATCTCTATTCGCTCGGCGCGCTGGGGTATTTTCTGCTGACCGCCCAGGAAGTTTTCGACGGCGACTCGATCGCCGAATTGTGCCGGAAGCACCTGACGGAAACCCCGGTGCCGCCGGGGGTGCGCGTCGGCCGGACTTTCGATTCCGGATTGGAAGCACTTTTGATGCGCTGTTTGGAGAAAGACCCCGACGCCCGCCCGCAGACCGCCGCCGAACTAGCCCAGTCGCTTTCCGCCTGCGCGCTGTCACAGCACTGGACGCCGGACCAACGGGCCAACTGGTGGACCGCGCACCGCGAATCCATGGCGGGCTCGGCCCGACCCACCGTGCGACTCGACGCATCGCACATTGAGAAAACGGTGAAGATCGAATTTGCCGACCGCACGCCGTGAGCGAGCGGGGCGTTTGCGGCAAGGAAGACGTTTTGGTTCCGGCTTTGATAAATTCAGCGCGGCAAGCGAGACACTGGCCCTGAATCACGGCGAGACAATCCGATAGAACCGGAGGTTAAAACGCGAGGTGCCGTGACCCTGGAATGGCGATAGCGGTTGGAGTTGCAGCACGCCGGACGTCCCGCGAGAAATCCACCTTGGTTTGAGCAGGGGGCGGGAGCGTTACAACACCTCCCGCTTCCGCCGCCGTCAGCACAATGGTGAGCACAAGCAGCGACGAGGCGGCCCCGAACTGGCGAATTCCTGTGGGCGCCG
>CAIKLQ010000457.1 GCA_903828255.1 uncultured Verrucomicrobiota bacterium | reverse complement strand
TAGCGCGACGAAACATTCACGATCGGTTCGCCAATGGTTTTCCAAACGACGCCGCCCCAGCCGGCCTCGAACGCGCGGTGCGCCTGATAGGCGGTGTTCGAGGGCGGACCGCTGGCGACCCAGAAGGGGTTGGGGGACTTGATGCCGGCGAGATTGATGGAGAGATCAGCCATAAGACGGTTGAGAGGTGAGCCTTGAGTTCTCATTAACACCCAACTTCAGGTGGGTGTTGATGCAGCGGTGCAAGAAAACCGTTGAAACGGTTTCCAGTGTCATTCCGCCCGTCAACCCCTGGCTGAAGCCAGGGGTTAATGAGAGGACTGCCTCAGGTTGCGGGGTGTTTCGCATATTCCGCTTCCAACTCGGGCGCCCGAATCGGCCGGTCAAAACCCGCCCCCATCGGAGCACCCTTGACCCCGTAGCGCGACGCCTGCACCGGCCCGGAAACCTTCTCCCCGCCCAGGAACGCATGGATGCCGCGTGCCGCTTTCTTGCCCTCGGCCACGGCGTTGACGACTTCGCGCCCGCCGTTGGCACAATCGCCGCCGGTGAAAACTTTCGGGAGGTTCGTCTGGCCCGTGTCCAGATTGCGCACGACCACGCCACGTTGGTCCAGTTCGAGATTCGGAAAGAGCTTTTTCAACAAGCCGACCTGCTTTTCTTCTCCGATGGCCTTGATGACCATGTCAAACGGGGCATCGAATTCCGAGCCGGGAAGCACGCACAGCTTGCCATCGGCGTTGGAAGTGTGGGCCAGCTTGAGGCCCGTGACGTGGCCCGTGCCCTCGGACAGCACTTCCACCGGAACGACGTTCAACACAAACCGCGCGCCGTCCACCTTGGCCAGTTCCTGCTCGAACTCGTACGCCGGCATGTCGCCCTGTCCGCGACGATAGAGGACGACGGCTTCCCGCGCGCCGAGCCGTCGCGCCTGGGTCACGGCGTCAATCGCAGTGTTCCCGCCGCCGATGACTGCGACCCGCTCGCCAATCGGCACCTGGTGCAACGGTTGCGAGTGAAGCTGCTCGATGAAATGCAGCGCGTCCACGACTTCGGGCAAACCTTCGCCGGGGATGTTCAGCTTCGCGCTGCCGCCCAGGCCAATGCCGACGAAGATCGCGTCAAATTCCGCTTCCAGTTGCGCGATGGGAACGTCCTTGCCGACTTCCACGCCACAACTAAATTCCACGCCCAGCCCCTTGATCATCTCGACTTCGTCCAGGCTCACTTGCGGCGACATTTTGTAGTACGCGATGCCGTAGGTGTTCAGCCCGCCCGCGTGGAATTTCTTCTCAAAAACCACGGGCGAATGTCCGAGCAACGCCAATTCCGCCGCGCAACCCAGGCCCGCCGGCCCGCCGCCGATGATGGCCACGCGTTTGTCTGTTTTCTGGGTGGGCGACTTCAACACCGAAATGTTTTTCTCGGCGACATGGTCGGTGGCGAAGCGTTGCAGCCGGCCGATCTTAACCGGGTCGTGTTCGCGATCCAGCATCACGCACGCGCCTTCGCACAACACCGAGGTCGGGCATACCCGCGCGCAACTCGCGCCGAGGACGTTCGCCGTGAGGATCGTTCGCGCCGCGCCAGTCGGATTGCCGTTCGCGATCTTCTTGATGAAGGACGGAATATCTATGCCGGTCGGACACGCCTGGATGCAAGGCGCGTCGAAACAAAAGAGGCAGCGATTGGCTTCAATGAGCGCTTCCTGCGGGGGGTATGGCGGTTTGAAGCCGGCCATTTTGGCGGCCGCCTCTTCCGCTCCGAGTCGAGGACTGATGGGCATATAGCGTTTCCGTACCGGGTGCGCAGTCGTGCTGGCTAAAAGTGGTTGTAGTCTAGCCCGCGCAACCTAAAATGGAAGCAGCAAAACCAAAGCACCTCCGAGGCCCGACCATGAGCACCTTAAATCCGCAACGCACCATCGCCGAACTCAAGGAACTCCGTGCGCTCACCGGCGACCCGGAGGGCGCGCAGCGCGTCGCTTTCACAAGGACCTGGCTGATCGGGCGGGAGTTTCTGCGCTCGAAGGTCGCCGACCTCCCGCTCGAAATTCACAACGACGCGGCGGGCAATACCTGGTTCACCTTGCGCGGCGAATCGGAAAAGGCGCTGCTGATCGGCGGCCATTTTGATTCCGTGCCGAATGGCGGCTGGCTTGATGGCTGCCTTAATGTGCTGGCGGGCGTAGAGATTCTCCGCCGCATCAACGCGCAGTATTCCGGCAAGCCGCCCGTCACGGTGCGCCTCGTGGATTGGGCGGACGAGGAAGGGGCGCGTTTCGGCAAGAGTTTGTTCGGCTCGTCGGCCTGCTCCGGCAATCTGGACATGGCCGAAGCGCGCGGGCTCGTTGACAGAAACGGAATCAAGCTGCCCGACGCCTTGCGCGAGGTGGGGATTGATTTCGAGCGCGTGAAGGACAACGGCAAAGAACTCGCGAACGCCGCCGCGTATCTGGAATTGCACATCGAGCAAGGCCCGGTGTTGCTGGATCTGGGCCTGCCGCTGGGCGCGGTGCTCGGCACGTTCGGCGTCGAGCGACACGCCATCACGTTTCACGGTCAGGCCGCGCACTCCGGCAGCACGCCGATGAATCGTCGCAAAGACGCCTTCCTCGCCGCCGCGAGGATGAGCCAGGAGATTTACAAGATCGCCGCGCGCAGCGGCAACGGCGTTTGCACGATCGGCTCCTGCACCACGAAGCCCGGCATCGTCACCAGCGTCGTCGAGGAATGTCGCCTCACGCTGGACCAGCGCCATCTCGACAGTCCGGCACTCGCACAAATGTTTCAGGAAGCCAGAGCCGCCAGCGAACAATTCGCGGCCGAAGGCAACGTGAAAGTGAGTTGGGAACGCCTCTGGCAAATCGCTCCGCGCCCGTTCCACGACGAACTCATCGCGCTCTGCGACGAATCCATCAGGGAAACCTGCGGCCAATCGCACAAACTCCCGAGCGGCCCCTTGCACGACGCCGCCGAAGTCGCCCGCGCCGGAGTGCCCACTGTCATGATGTTCGTTCAAAGCCTGCATGGCATCAGCCACAACAAGATCGAGGACACGAAGGAGGAACACCTCGAACTCTGCGTGACGGCGTTCGACAAACTGGCGGAGAAGGCCATGCGGTGGATTCAGAAATGAAGCTTCAAGTACCAAAGTCCAAGCTCCAAATTCCCGCCCGCGACGTTTTGAGGTTTGGGGCTTGGGGTTTCTCTGGAGCTTGAAACTTAGGGGGTGGAGTTTTGACACCGGTTGCTTTCCATAATGCTGACCCAACTCAACTCCCGCTCCCGCGGCGAATTCATACAGGTCGTCGGCCCGGTAATGGCGGTTGGGGAATCCGAGATCATCTTCCGCGGCGGGCAATACTTTGCGGATAAGCTCGGTTCGGCGGCGGGCCGGCCTTCCTCGAACTCTTGCCCGTGCGCTTCGGCATCGCGGATGCGACGGCGAGTTATCATGTGCCATTGGCCTGCTTGCCGTGGGCGTATTCGACGTATCGGGGGAGTTGAGATGCAATCCAACGGCTCCGCGCTCCAATGTATTTCGAGGCTCACTTCGTTCAACGTCACGGAACGTTTCAATCTACCAACGCCGAAAGGTCGCCTCTCGGTCGGTGCGGATTTGGATCTGGCGCGGATGGATCTGAAAAACAATTCACCGTGCGTGTGGCGGATTCGCGTTATCGCCATCGGCAAAGCCCCTCCGCGGGTGCGGTGACAGGCCGCGTCAACGGGTTGCCCCGCGCTCGAAAAACCGTTGAAACGGTTTTGGGTCTCGGTGATCGTCAATCACCCCGCTGAAGCGAGGGGTTAATGAGAGGACGCCGCTGCGTTAGGATTTAGTGGACTGAACGGAATTCAATTATGAGCGATCTCTTTGGCTTTACCCGCAGCGTGGTCAATTCGCGTTATGCCTTGATCACGCCGGATGGCTTTGTGCCGAGCACGCTGACTAGAAGGACGTGAATCGGGATCCGCTGTGAGATGGGGGAATACCCAAGCATCCAACAAGGACTCGGAGCGCATGGTGTTTTGGGTATTTAGGGCCTTGGCTCTTGCCCCTTGGTACTTGGAATTCTTCTCCACTCCGCCTAGCTTCCGCCCATGTCGAACCTGCCGTTTGAACTGCTCCTGGCCCTGCGTTACCTGCGGCCCAAACGGACGTTTGTTTCCATCATCACGCTCATTTCCATCGTTGGCGTCATGCTCGGCGTGTCGGTGCTCATCATCGTCATCAGCGTGATGAGCGGCTTTGACCATGACTTGCGTGAAAAAGTCTTTGGGTTTAACGCCCACCTCAAAGTCATTACCCGCGGTCGGCCGATGGAAAACTATGCGCAGATCGCCAGCACCGTGGCCTCGAATCGCAATGTCATCGGCGTCTCGCCCGCCGTGATCGCGCAGGTGCTGCTGGAAACCAAACCGATTGCCGGATCGGCACAGGTGGCCGCGCCATTCGTGCGCGGCGTGGACCCGCAGACGGAAGGCAGCGTGAGTGACCTCCCCAAAAGCCTTGTGGCCGGAAAATTTGAACTCGGGGGCAGCGGACTGATCATCGGCACCGTGCTGGCCGAGACTTTGAATCTCTCGGTCGGCGATTCGGTGGAGGTGAATTCGCCCAAGGACTTGCGAAAGATGAAGGAGAGCTTGAGGAGGCTCGAGGAGTCCGGCGGCAAAGCGGGCGCCATTTACCGTCCGCCGTCCGATTTCGCAGTCCGCGGCATCTTTGACGCCGGTTATCCTGAGTTCAACGCATCCATCGTTGTCACCTCCCTCGAAAATGCGCAGGCCTTTTACGGTTTGGATGACAGCGACTCGGTCCATTATTTGATGGTCAAGGTGGCCGATCCGTTTCAGGCAGGGGCCGTCGCGCGCGATTTGGAGGTCGCACTCGGCCCAGAATACAAAGTCACCACCTGGATGGAAGACAGCCCCATGATGATGGCGGTGATGGTGGAAAAGAACGTGATGCTCTACATCCTGTTTTTCATCGTCATCGTCGCGGCATTCGGTATCACCTGCACGCTCATCACGTTTATCGTGATGAAGACGCGCGAGATCGGCTTGATGAAAGCGCTGGGCGCCACCAACCGGCAGGTGATGTGGGTGTTCCTCGGGCAAAGTCTGATCGTCAGCGTGCTGGGCGTGCTGGCCGGCGTGAGCCTCGGCTTGCTGGCCCTTGCGTATCGCAACGAGTTCCTCAACCTGATGCGCAGGGTGACGGGCTTCGAGTTGTTTCCCTCGTCCGTTTATGGCTTCAGCCAGTTGCCGGCGCTCATCATGCCGGGCGACATCGCGATTATTTGCGGCGGGTCGCTGATCATCTGCCTGCTGGCGGCGGCGTTTCCAGCGCGGCACGCGAGCAAACTCAACCCCGTGGAGGCGCTGCGTCATGAATAGAGAATTGGGGAACATCCAACGTATGACATTCAATCTCGAGCATCGAATGAGAGGTCGCGCAGTGTTCCGGACGGCGTTGCATTTTGAATTTCGTTTGTTGAATGTTTCGCCTTCTTCCGGAGGTCGGCTGTGAGTGAACCGCTGCTTTCCGCCCGCGCCGTGACCAAGAGCTATGCGATGGGCAAACGCACCCTCGAAGTGTTGCGCAGCGTCAGCCTCGACGTGGCGCGGGGTGAATTCCTCGCGTTGCGTGGGGCCTCGGGTGCCGGCAAGAGCACGTTGCTACATCTTTTCGGCGGACTCGATTCGCCGAACGCCGGGGAAATCTGGTTTGGCGGAAACAACCTCGCCACGCTGCCCGAAAGCGCTGCGACGGCGCTGCGGAATCGGAAAATCGGTTTCATCTTTCAGGCGTATCATTTGCTGCCCGAACTGGACGCGCTCGAAAACGTTTGTCTGCCGGCGCGCATGGCGCGAACGCCCGCCGCTCAGGCGGAGCGGCGCGGGCGCGAATTGCTGGCCCGGGTGGGCTTGAGCGAACGCCTGGATCACAAGCCCTACGAACTTTCGGGCGGCGAGCAGCAGCGCGTGGCCATCGCGCGCGCACTGATCAACGAGCCGGAGTTGATTCTGGCGGACGAACCGACGGGTAATCTTGATTCGCACACCGGCGGCGAGATTATTGAGGTGCTCGTCGGCCTGCGGAATGAGCGCAACACGACGCTGATCATTGCGACGCATGACGCGGACGTGGCGGCACGCGCGCCGAAAGTGATTCACCTGGTGGATGGGAGGATCGCGTGATGGGTTGCGGGTTGCGTCAAGTGGCACAGGACGCCCCCAGCAATTCTGGACGCAACCCGCAACCCACAACCCGCCGCTAATTGTTTATGAGCCAAGAATTCTGGGAACAACGCTATCAAACGAACGCGATGCCTTGGGAAAAAGGCGAGCCCTCACCGGGTTTGGTGGAATTTCTCGCGGGACACCCGAACCTGCCGGGTGAAACGGTTTGCGTCCCCGGCGGCGGCACCGGCCACGATGCCCGCGCCTGGGCGAAGGCTGGTTTCCGGGTTTACGGCTACGACTTGGCGCCCAGCGCGGTTCGCTTGAGCACCGAGCGGACGCGGAGCGCCGGCTTGCGCGCGGAATTTCGCCGCGCAGATTTCTTGCGTGACGAACCGCCCTTTCCGTTTGACTGGATTTTTGAGCACACGTTGTTCTGCGCCATTCAACCAGCTGAACGCGCGCTTTACGTCCGCGCCGTGCGAAGTTGGCTCAAGCCGGGCGGGCATTATCTCGCCGTGAATTATCTCATCCCGGATACCGATGGACCGCCGTTCGGCACAACGCGCGAGGAGGTTGTGGAAAGGTTCTCACCGTTCCTCGAATTGAAATCGGAGTGGGTGCCACGCTCGTATCCAAACCGCACCGGCTTGGAACGGATGTTCTGGTGGCGGCGCGGGACGGGGAAA
This sequence comes from uncultured Verrucomicrobiota bacterium, assembly GCA_903828255.1. Classification (GTDB taxonomy): domain Bacteria; phylum Verrucomicrobiota; class Verrucomicrobiia; order Limisphaerales; family JADLHS01; genus CAIKLQ01. Next base: position 14,575 of record CAIKLQ010000457.1, on the reverse strand, counting down.
AGAATTCAGTAGTCAGTGTTCCGTAGCCAGTTTTCAGAATACCGTGTTCAAAACCATCACCCGATGGCGGACGCCGAAAACTGAATACTGAATACTCTCCTCCTCCACTCCATGTTACCGCCGGTCGTCACCCTCGCCCGCAACGCCATGGCGACGCGGTTTGAATTGGTGCTCCACGGTGAACATGCGGTGGCCCTCCGTGCTGCCGGCGAAGCGGCCCTTGATGAAGTGGACCGGTTGGAGAACCAACTGAGCCTTTACCGCCCGGGCAGCGAGATCGCCCAACTCAACGCCCGTGCTGCTCGTGAAGCCGTGCGCGTCACGCCCGAGTTGTTTGCCCTGCTCCAGCGGGCCCAGCAACTGCACTCGGAAACGGGCGGGGCGTTCGATATTACGGTGGCTCCACTGGTGCGTTGTTGGGGGTTTATGAGTGGGTGCCAGGGCGCTAGGTCCGACAAGTCAGACGGAGCGGATGGTGGCTGGCACCCACCGGCTGGCGTTCCCAGCGCAGAAGCCGTGGCAGCCGCACGGGCCAACGTGGGCTTGGAGCAGTTACGGCTCAATTCCCCAGACCGCACTGTCCGGTTCGCGCGCGAGGGCGTGATGCTTGACCTTGGGGCCATCGGCAAAGGCTACGCCGTCGAGCGCGCGGCGGAAATTCTGCGCGCGGCCGGCGTCAAAAGCGCTTTGCTCCACGGCGGCACGAGCACCGTCTGCGCCATCGGCAGTCCGCCGGGCGCGGAGAGTTGGAAGGTGGCCATTGAACAACCGCCCGCAGGGGTTTGGAGTTCCGCGTTCACGCAGTCCGAGGTTGTCGAACCGCCTGAAGGCGGAATTCCGAACGAGCTTCCGGGTTCGCTTCCCTTGCGAGATGCGGCGTTGTCGGTCTCGGCAGTCTGGGGGCGTTCGTTCGACGCGGAAGGGAAGACCTTTGGGCATGTCATTGATCCCCGCACCGGTTGGCCGGTCGAGAATGCAATGCTTGCCGCAGTCGTGCTGGGTTCGGCAACCGAAACGGACGCGCTCTCGACCGCGCTGCTTACGCTCGGGCGCGCCGGACTCGATGGCATGGCGAAACTTCGACCCGGCTTACGCGCTTTGGTCGTGAGCCGGGAGACCGGAAAGCCGAGCGTTGCCCGGCACGGATTCCCAGACTCCGCGGGACCTTGAGTCGCTGCGGGATTTTCGGGAGGAAAATGCCCGTTGAAAATTCTTGTCGGCCCGAATACGTTTTCCCCGACATGCTGGAAAACCGGGACTACATGCGCGCGCCGTCGTTTGAACCACGACGGACGGTGACGATCACGTTGCTCATCATCAACGTGGGGGCGTTCGTGCTGCAAAGTTTTGCGACCTATTACGCGCCCTCCCTAGGCGTCGGAAAATACCTGGCACTCAGCAAGGAGGGTTTGGGTCATGGTTACGTGTGGCAGTTGCTGACGTTCCAGTTCCTGCACGGCGGATTGATGCACCTGCTCCTCAATTGCTGGGCGCTCTACGTTTTTGGCCGGGCGGTCGAGGATGCCGTGGGCCGCCGCAGCTTCCTCCTGTTGTATTTTTCCAGTGGGGTGCTCGGCGGCTTGTGCCAGATGGTCGGCGCGTTGCTTTGGAGTTCGCATCTCGGCGGGTCGGTCGGCGGCGCTTCCGCTGGCGTGTTCGGCTTGGTCGCGGCCTATGCGACGCTCTATCCCGAGCGGCAGTTGACCCTGCTGTTGTTTTTCGTCCTGCCCGTCTCTTTGCGCGCCAAATACCTGCTGCTCTTCAGCGCGTTGATGGCGGTTTTTGGGATCCTGTTTCCCAGCGATCAGGTCGCCCACGCGGCGCACTTGGGCGGTATGCTCATGGGCATCGCCTACGTGCGCCAGATCATCCACTGGCAGTGGAGTTGGTCGAGCTTCCGCCGCCCGCCACGTCGCCCGCCGCCGCGGGAACTGGTCAAAGTGGCCGCCACCAAATGGCCCAGCGCCCACAAGGCCCGCCCGGACGTGGGCGAGGAAGTCTCCACGGAAGAATTCCTGAGCCGCGAGGTGGACCCGATCCTCGACAAAATTTCCGCCCACGGCATCCAGAGCTTGACTGACCGTGAGCGCAAGATTCTCGAAGCCGCGCCCAAGAGATTGTCGAAGCGGTAGTTGATGGGCTGCGGGTTGCGTCAAGTGGCGAGGGACGCGCCCAGAAATTCTTGACGCAACCCGCACCTCCTTCCCGATCTTCCTCTCGATTCGGACCCACGCCACGGTCGGGGGGGATCAGTTTCGTCTGTCTTGTTCATGGACGGACTCGTTCATGAAAATGCCAGGGAGTTGACACTTTGAACCCTGTTCCCTGGCAATCACTTCTGAGACTTGCCCCCCAACCCCGCTTTTGAGCGCAGGAAAACCCGCAGTGACCGGCAAGAGTGTTGCGTTGGCGAAAGCGCGCCAAAGATGCCGGCTGGAAGCGGCACGAGGCTTGCGACTGCAGGCCGCAACATGGTCGAAAAGTCGCCGCTAGCGAAGGTGCTCGTGTATCAGCACGTGGGGTTTCTGCTGATCTTGGCGTTGGTCTGGCTCGATGAACTCAAGGCCCTTCCGGCACTGCTTTACGGCGATCGCTCCTTTGAATTCGATTTTCAGAATGCTGCCCTGAAAATGCTGGTGGTTTTGGCGGTGTGGTTTCTGATGATTGGCTCGACTCGCCGGATTCTCACCCGGGTGCGTTATCTGGAGGGCTTCATGCGCGTTTGTTCCTGGTGCCGCCACATTGACTTCAAGGGTAACTGGATTTCGATGGAAGAATTCCTCGAAAAAGGCTTGGACACCCAGACCACTCATGGCATCTGCCGCACTTGCCTGGCAAAGCAAGCTGCCAGTTTGCGAAAAGCACAGTTCACCGCCAGCTCCGACACCGACCCGCCAGACAAGTTCGCGACCGTCACCTCCTCGACCGCCGCCACGCACCACGACTCTCAGCGCTTGGGACTCTAAGTTCGGGGCGATGATTACGCGCCCTTCCCGCCTCGAAATGCGAACCATCTGGACCACCGTGAACATAACAGCAGTGATGTGGGGGCGCTGAACCCTAGTCCGAATGGCGGGAAACTTTTGACAAGTCCCGGGGTCTCAGGGTATGTGCCTTGAGTACGCAAATATGACGCTTGAAATTTTGATTGCCGCGGCCAACCAGCAGGGCGCGAGCGACCTCCACCTTGAACCGGGCCTGCCGGCGGCGGTGCGCGTCCGGGGCGCGCTGCGAACCGTGGGCGAACCGCTCCCGGGCAGGGTGTTGCTGGAGTTTGCCCGGGCGGTGATCAGCGGGGATGCGTGGCCGCACTTTGTGGAGCGCCGCTCGGTGGACTTTTCCCGGACGCTCGGCGGCGTGCGTTGCCGCATCAATGTCATGCACACGTCGCGCGGCGTCGGCTTCGCCGTCCGGCTGCTCGCCAGCTTCCAGGCCACGATTGACCGGCTCAACCTGCATCCGGATTTGAAGCAATTGGTGACGCCGACGAACGGACTGGTGCTGGTCAGCGGAGCGACCGGCAGCGGGAAATCCTCCACTCTCGCGGCCTTGATTCAAGAGATCAACCTCACCGAAGCGCGTCACATCCTGACCATTGAAAGCCCGATCGAACATGTCTTCCGCGCCCGCCGCGCGTTCATCCGGCAGCGCGAAGTCGGTCGCGACACGCCGTCATTCGAGCAGGGATTGCTGGATGCCTTGCGCGAGGACCCCGACGTGCTGATGGTCGGCGAAATGCGCGAGCCGGAAACGATGCGGCTCACGCTCAACGCCGCCGAAACTGGCCATCTGGTGCTCGCCACCGTCCATTCCGGAACCTGTGCCGAGGCGTTACAGCGCGTGGTGCTCGCCTTTCCGGCGGAGATTCAAAACAACATCGCTGCGCAACTGGCCGATTCGCTGATCGCGGTCGTTTGCCAGCGCCTGCGATTCCGGCCCGAGTTGAGCCTGCGCCTGCCCGAGTGCGAAATCCTCCGCTCGACCCATCCGGTGAAGAACTTCATTCGCAACCGCGACTTTTTCAAACTGCCCCAGGCACTCGAAACCGGGGCCGACCACGGCATGTGGAGTTTTGATCGCTACAAAAACTGGATGGCGAAGCGCACCACTTGGCACGTCCCGAACGCCGAGGACGAAGCGCCTGACCGCGAGGAAGTTGCGGTGCGAGACGAAGCCTTGCCGCCAACCGCGATCCCGGCCAAGGCTCCGGGTGGTTCGTCCCCGCCCGCCTCACCAGCCCATCCCAAACGCTCTGATGGCCCCATCGAGATTGAGCCAGTGGAAGGCGGGATGGACGAGTTGATCAAGCGGTGGACGTGAGCCTGCGGTGCGGCTGAGAGTGGCAGGCAGAGGCGTCTCGGTCTTAATCAGGATCTTACGTCCAAGATTTAAGAAAGGCCGTCGTCCTCTCCACTTTGCCCTCAAACTCTGCGCTGGCAAAATTCCAAAATCTTCCCATCATTCCGCCCGTGCTTGCCGAGCTTGGATTGGATCAAAGAAATCGCCGTGCGTTCCTCATCGCGCCGAACTGGAGTTCGGCGCTCCTCGCGTGACGGAAATCCTCCAGCAACTCATCAACGGCCTGTCGCTCGGCGCGATCTACGCGCTCATCGCGCTCGGCTACACGATGGTCTATGGCGTCCTGCGCTTCATCAATTTCGCGCACAGCGAGGTGTTCATGGTCGGCGCGTTCGTGGGTTATTACCTCGGGCGGCTGCTCCCCGGCCCCTCGTTCGGAGGCGGATTGCTCGTGTTGCTGGGGGCGATGGTGATCTGTGCCGTGCTTGGCGTGGTGATCGAGAAACTCGCCTATCGCCCGTTGCGCGGGCGCTCGACGCTCACCGTGCTCATCACCGCCATCGGCGTTTCGCTGCTGCTGCAAAACGCCGGACAGCTTGTGTTCGGTGCGAACCCCAAATCGTTCCCGAAGCTTTTCCCGCAACACAACTTCACCACCGCGAGCGGCCTTGTGCTATCGAGTGGCCAAATCGCCGTGTTCCTCGTGACTGTAGTGCTGCTATTCGCGTTGCGCTACATCGTGATGCAAACCCGCATCGGCACGGCCATGCGCGCGCTGTCCTTCAACCCCACCGCCGCCTCGCTCGTTGGCATCAACAACGACGCGGTCATCTCGTTCACGTTTGTGCTCGGCTCGTCGCTGGCGGCGGCGGGCGGGATTCTCTACGCGATGAACTACCCCTCGATTGATCCGCTCATGGGCACGTTGCCGGGCTTGAAGGCGTTCGTCGCCGCCGTGCTGGGCGGCATCGGGAACATTCCGGGCGCGGCGTTAGGTGGCGTGTTGCTCGGGTTGATCGAAACACTGGTCGTCGCGCTGGGCGGCTCGACCTACCGCGACGCGGTGGCGTTCGCCGTGTTGATCGTGATTTTACTGGTCCGCCCCGCTGGACTGCTGGGCCGGGTGCAGGCGGAGAAAGTGTGAGGAAGGACGCATGACGAGTGACGAAAGGAACAGCCGCGGGTTGGGGGTTGCGGGTTGCGGCAAGTATGGCAACTACGTTCGCTGGCTTCTTGCCGCCACCCGCCACCCGCAACCCGTTTCCCTCCTTCGTCGTTCGCCATGCGTCATGCGAAACTGAAAATGCTCCCGCGCTCACAAGTCATATTGCTCGCTGCGCTTGCCGCGGCTCTGGGCGGGTCGTGGTTTTCGCGCAGCTACAATCCCTACTTCCTCGACATCGCGGTGACGTGCGGCATCAACATCACGCTCGCCGTCAGCCTCAATCTCATCAACGGCTACACCGGCCAGTTCTCGCTCGGCCACGCTGGCTTCATGGCCTTGGGGGCCTACGCCGCCGCGCTGATGACGACTAACTTTGGCGGCACGCTGCTGCCACTCGTCGGCGGCCAGACGTGGATTCTTTTTCCGCTGGCGCTGTACGTCGGCGGCCTGGTGGCGGCGCTGGCCGGCCTGCTCGTCGGGGCGCCGTCCTTGCGACTCAAGGGCGATTATCTTGCCATCGTCACGCTTGGCTTCGGCGAAATCATCCGCGTCCTCCTGCAAAACATTGACGCCGTTGGCGGCCCGCGGGGGCTGATCAACATTCCCGAATACACGAACCTGTTTTGGACCTTCGGCCTCGCCGCGATCACGATCTACGTCGTGTGGGCGCTGGTGAATTCCACCTACGGCCGCGGCTTCATCGCCGTCAACGACGACGAAGTTGCCGCCGAGGCCATGGGCATCAACACCACGCGCTACAAGATCACGGCGTTCGTCGTGGGCGCGTTCTTCGCCGGTCTGGCCGGCGGCGTCTATGCGCACTTCAAGCAATACATCGCGCCGCAGGGCTTCGGCTTCGACAAATCCATCGAGATTGTCGTCATGGTGATCCTCGGCGGCATGGGCAACAACGTGGGCGTGATCATCGCCGCCGTGCTGCTCACTGTGCTGACGGAATCGCTGCGCAAGTTCGGCGACTACCGGATGATTCTTTATTCCCTGCTGATCATCGGCCTGATGCTGACACGACCGCAGGGCCTGTTCACATGGCGGCGCGCAGCGGCGACCTCGAAATGACGCATGAAAGACCCGAGCCCAAAGCAACGGCGGAACGCGGCCGTTGAAGCGCAACTGGAGCGCGGTGTTCCCGCCGCTTCACAGTGCGAGTGGGTGGCGGCGTGGAAAGCAAAACGCGCCCACGATCCCGTCCGAGCGCGGAAGCGACGTGAACGCCGCGCTCCGCTCGCCTCGCTCAACCGCTCCGTCATTACTTCCGCCTTGCTGAGTGAATGGTCCCAAAATGGCAACGCCCACGGCCACCGACAAGTCCTTGGCCCCAGCCGCAACCATTCGTCATTCGTCATTCGTCATTCTTGACATGCCTTCGCTCCTCGAACTTGACCGCGCGACCATCCGCTTCGGCGGACTCACGGCCGTTTCCGAGCTGACGATGCAGTTAGGTGAGCGCGACCTGCTCGGCCTCATCGGCCCGAATGGCGCGGGCAAGACCACCGTTTTCAACCTCATCACCGGCGTCTATCGCCCGACGGAGGGCGACATCCGGTTTGCCGGCCGGTCGCTCGTCGGCCGCAAGCCGTATCAAATCACCGAGCACAGCATCGCCCGCACGTTTCAGAACATCCGCTTGTTCGCCAGCCTGAGCGTCTTCGACAACGTCCGCGTCGCCTTCCATCTCCACCTCAAACACGACGCCATTCACTCGCTCACCCGGTTCAAGAAATTTCACGCCGAGGAACAGGAAATCGCCACGCAGACGATGGAGTTGCTGGAGATTTTTGATCTCGGAAAATTTCGGGACGCGCCGGCCAAGAGCCTGCCCTACGGCAGCCAGCGCCGGCTCGAAATCGTCCGGGCGCTGGCCACCAAGCCAAAGCTGTTACTGCTGGATGAACCCGCCGCCGGCATGAATCCGACCGAGAAAGCCGATCTCACGCGGCTCATCCGATTCATCAAAGACAAGTTTCAGATCGCCGTGCTGCTCGTGGAGCACGACATGCAGGTGGTGATGGGCATCTGCCAGCGCATCGTGGTGCTGGATTACGGCGTGAAGATCGCCGAAGGCACGCCAGCGGAAGTGCGGGCGAACCCGAAAGTGATCGAGGCCTATCTGGGCGAGGAAGTGAAAACGTAGCCGCCGACGTGCGGAGGCGCTAACTTTTTCCTGATTTAGAATGAGCCGCCTTACGTCGGCGGCTACGCAATAAGAAATGCTCGAAATTAAAAATCTCACGGTCAACTACGGCGCGATCACCGCGCTGCACGGGATCACGTTGTCCGTGAAGCCCGGCAGCATCGTCACGCTCATCGGCGGCAACGGCGCGGGCAAGACCACCACGCTGCGCACCATCTCCGGCTTGCTCAAGCCGCAGTCGGGCGAAGTTCTTTACGACGGCAAATCCCTCGTGGGACTGAAGCCGCATCGCATCGTGGCGCTAGGCCTCTCGCATGTGCCGGAAGGGCGGATGGTCTTTGCCAACCTCACCGTTCACGAAAACTTGATGATGGGCGCGTATCTCCAGCGCGACAAAGCGATCATCCGCCAGGAACTGGAGCGAGTGTTCACCACGTTCCCGCGGTTGCTGGAGCGCGAGCAACAAATCGCCGGCACGCTCTCGGGCGGCGAGCAACAGATGCTGGCCATTGGCCGGGCGCTGATGAGCCGGCCGAAGTTTCTGATGCTCGACGAGCCCTCGCTGGGGCTCGCGCCGCTGCTGGTGAAAACCATCTTCGAGAAAATTGTGGAGATCAACCGCGCGCATGGCCTCACGATCTTGCTTGTGGAACAGAACGCGAATCTGGCGCTGGAGATTTCGCACTTCGGCTACGTGCTGGAAACCGGGAGAATTATTTTGCAGGACCAATCCGCCGCGTTACGCCAGAACCCGCAGGTCAAGAGCGCCTACCTGGGCGGGTAGGAAAGGCGTCCCCCTCCGCAGTGTTGCCACGGAAGATGGGGCGTGCCGGTCTCAAATTGAATTTCCCCTGCTTCCGGTACTGGCACGCGCGTTTCGCCCGCGGCCCGTGCGAACCGGACGTGGCGGCAGGCATCCCGCCTGCCGTATTTTGACTGTTCTGGTCGTCTAGATCCGCAAAAACCACGAGATTTGAGCCTCCTTACGTCGGCTGCTACGACCGCAATTGGAGTTTTCAAACAGGCGCTGAGACCCTTTCACGATCGAGTCTCCAGCTACGGTCTCCGGCCCGGACGGAACTCGGCTCCCGACCGGGACCCTTCAAAGCGCGGCCCCAGTAACTGGTCCACGCCGATGAATTGGTAGCCTTGCCCGGCGAGGTAGTCGAGCAGTTCGCCAAAGCGCGGGTGGAATTTGTCCACGCGGCCCGGCCCGCTGCCGACGTGCAGCAGCAGCAGGAACCCATTCAGCCCATGCGGGTCTTCGCGCTCGCGCTTCACAATGCTGTCGAAGATCGCCTGCGACGAAACGAAATTGGGATCCGCCTCGCCGATGTAATCCACGTTCGAGTGCGTGCCGGGCGTGGCGCTGACGAGCGTCCACCGGAGCTTGCGTGTCCAGTCGTAAATCTCGCGGTTGTAGTGCTCGAAGGCGGGCAGGAAGTACCGGTTGAAACGGCGTTCCTCCGGCCGGCGGCTGGGAATCCGGGCAACGTTCGCGAGCAGGTCATTCACAAATTCCTCCTCGCTCACCAGCGTGCGCCGCGATTCACCCCACGAACAATAAAGCCGATGCTGGTCGGAGTGCGGACCGACGTAATGCCCCGCGGCAATCACCCGGCTGAGGAGCGGAGCGAAATTGGTGTTGGCCAGAAACCCGCCCGTGAAGAAAAACGACGCCCGCCCCTGATGCTTGCCGAGTTCGTCCAGGATGCTTTCGCCGCCCTCGGCGTATTCGTGACCGGTGAAAACCAGCGCGATGCGCTTCTGCTCCGTCGCGCCGCGAATGATTCCGCCATCGCGCAACTCGCACTGGAGGCGGGCTGCCGCACGCGCCAGGGCGCGGCGCGCGAATTCGTCGCTCTCCGGAGGCAGCGCACGAAGCGCCGGGAGGGCCGACTCCGCCGCCATCCCAAACTGACCCAACGCCACCGCGGCGGAAAAGCGCACCAGGTTGTTCGTGTCGGACAGGGCGCGGGACAGCGCGGGCACAGCTCGCTCCGGGGCCATCCCGATTTCGCCCAGCGTCCGGGCGGCGGTGGCGCGCATGGCGGCGTCACTGTTGGTCAGCGCGGTCAACAGCGCGGGGCCGGCAGCGCGCGCCCGGCTGCGCAACGAACCCAGCGTGGCCGCCGCCGGGATGCTCACGCTGGGATTGCCGTTCGTCAGCGCGCCGAGCAGCGGCGGTATGGTGCGGGGGCCACCGATGCCCGCCAGCGCCGTCAAGGCACTGGCGGCGGTTTCCACATCCGCCGCGGACACCAGCGCGGTGAGTTGCGGAATCGCCGGCTCAGCGGCGCGGCCCAGGACTTGAAAGCCGGCCAGCGCCCGGCGCCGTTGCACGTCCGCGAGCGAGTCCTCGAAATCCAAGCCCAGCGCGTCCTGCACCCAACCCACGGTCTGAACTTTCAGGCGCGAGTCCCGGGCTGGCAATCGGGCGAGCAGCCACGGCAGCGCGTTCGTGCCCAAGGCGCGGATGGCCTGCACCGATTCTTTCCAGGACGGCGACACGGTATCGGGCGAGACTTCCAACTCCCAAAGCCAGGTGCTCAACCGCTTGCCCTGATACGCCGGTTCGGTGGAACGAAACGTCAACCAAGCCGCCAGGCCGAGCATGGCCAGCAGCGGGCAAATGATTGCAATCCGCAGACGCTTGTTCACGAGGAAGAGATTTTCGCCCAAACCGGTTGGGCGGCGAGAAAATTCTTCGCCGGACCCGCGATACGGACGTGACCAAAAGCAGGTGCGGGAGGACGGCGTTGCCCCGGCGTAGCGGAGTGCGCCGATCCTCGGGCACAGCAAGTCACCTACGTCCACGCCACGGTCTTCGACTGCGCCCGTCCTCGGTAGCGGCACTGCGGAGAGCGGACAAGTCGCCGGCCAACTTCACCTCGCCAGTCGCACTCGGACGTTTCGCAGCGGAAAAAGAATTTCCAAGGCAGGATCCTCCAGCCGCAGAACTCCTGACCCGGAAATCTGGGGGCCGCCCGGTGAGGTCCCCGGGCCTACAGGATTGAGTCCAGCGTTGCAGGCCGGGGACCCCGCCCCGGCGTGCTTAGCTCAACCCATTTCCAAGTGAGTCCCACAGCACTGCTGCGGCGCAGGAATTCTGAGACGGAGCTTTTTGTCGGGTTGCGGGACGGGCCGTCCCCACCCCGACCGCTGGGCAACCGAAAAACGCCGATCGCGACCAAGCCCGGCATCATCGCACCCGGGGGAATGATTGGCGCGGCCCAAGTGCATCCACCACTCCCGGCAGCGTTGGCCGGGGAGCGGAATTCGCGCCGGGACCTTCCGTTTCCCAGGCGGAGATGCTGCCATTCCGCAATTCTGGCGGGAAATCCCGCCCGCCTCATCCCCATCACTGCGGAGCAATTTTCTATAGTTCCGCCTAAAGGTAGCGCGGCCAGCGTCGCGGCTAAGAATTCCCAGACCGGTTCAAAGCCAAAAAAGTTTATCGCGAAGCTTTACATCTCGGCACCGTCAGCTAAATAAGTCTCCATGAATTTTGGCAACCCCATTTTGGTCACGCTCCTGAGCATCGTCGCCGCGACTGCGGGCGCTTGGATTTGGCGACATTTTGTTTCTACGGACGCACGCTGGGAACGGCGCCGCCGCCGCAGCAACACGCGCGTCTCCTCAACCGCCAAGCGGCCGATGGTCCGCTTTAGCGTGCGGGTGCCGAAGGGCTGATCCGGGACCGCTGCCTTCCGCCGGGTCCTGCTCTTAAGCTTGCCTGCCGCGTCTGGGACTTTGTCGCACTCCGCCGCGAGCTACGCCCGCTGGGGCTGGAATGGCCAGACGGGACACCGGGAAGCGGTTTTGTGGGGGCTGGCGGCAAGCTCCGCCCGCCTTGATCCCACGGCTAGGAGTTTGTCGAGCTTAGAAAACCGATTGAAGGGGTGGATCCTATTGCGGTTCCCGGGCGCTGTTAGTCTGCCCGCCACTGCGGGCTTCCAACTCCCCGATAAACTCCAGATCGCGCGCGCCGCCCGCCCGCATCAACCCGGCCAGATCGCCCTGGCTGAAGCTCGTTTTTTCCACCTTGCGGTGGTGGCGATAAGGGCTCACATCGTTGCTCCCGCATTCGATGCGCAGCACGGGTCCGGCTTGGTCATACATCTTGATCGCCTGCCGGTGGAGCGCGGCCCCTTGACCGGCGGCACCGGGTTGTTGAAGCCGCGACCAGATGACAAGTTCCCGGCAGTGTGGCGTGCCCGGAAAAGCATTGACGCCGGCGCGCTCAACCGGTAATCCGCAGCCACACAATGACGCCCGCACAATTGTCCGTCACCTTCTTCCTCCAGATGTTCATCATTCTGGCGGTGTGCCGCGTGGTCGGTTGGGCGGCGCGGCGCATCGGCCAGCCGCAAGTCGTCGGCGAGATGATCGCGGGCGTGCTGCTGGGGCCGTCGGTGATCGGACTCTTGGGTTTGACCGGATTGCCCGCAGAATGGGTAGCCGCCGCGGCGCGTTCCCAGCAGGCGCTTTTCCCGCCAGAGTCGCTGAAAACTCTTTATGTCGGCGCGCAACTTGGCGCGGGACTTTACATGTTTCTCGTCGGCGTCGAATTCAAGACCGACCTGTTCGCCAGCCGGCTTCGCAGCGCGATGGCGGTTTCGTTGTCCGGGATGCTGGTGCCTTTTCTGTTGGGCGTGGGACTGGCGTTGTGGTTTATCAAAGTGCCGGGGTTGTTTTCGGAAAAAGCGCGGACTTTTGAAGCCTGCCTGTTCCTCGGCGCCGCGATGGCCATCACGGCGTTCCCGATGCTGGCCCGCATCATCTACGAGCGCAATCTCACCGGCACGTCGCTCGGCGCGCTGGCGCTGGCGGCGGGCGCGATTGACGACGCCACCGCCTGGTGCGTGCTGGCCATCGTGCTCGCGACGTTCGGCGGCGGCGCGGCCATCGCGGTCAAAGCCATCGTTGGCGGCATCCTTTACGCGGTGTTCATGCTGACGCTCGGACGCCGGCTGCTGCTCCGTCTCGGCAGCGCCACCGAAAGTGCCGGCCAGATCACGCCGCCAATCCTCGCCGTCACGCTGATGCTTTTCATGCTCGGCGCGTGGGCGATGGACGCGGTGGGGATTCACGCCGTGTTCGGCGGGTTTCTACTCGGCGTCGCCATGCCGCGCGGCTTGTTCGCCCGGGAAATTCAAAAGCAACTCGAACCGTTTGCGGTCGTCTTTTTGTTGCCGATGTTCTTCACCTATTCCGGGCTGAACACGCGGCTCGATCTGGTGAACAGTTGGCCGATGGCGCTCGTGGCCCTCGCGGCCCTCGCGGCGGCGTGTCTCGGCAAAGGCGTCGCCTGTTGGGCGGCGGCCCGCGCGACGGGCGAGGACAACCGCACCGCCATGGCCGTCGGCACGTTGATGAACGCCCGCGGCCTCATGGAACTCATCATTCTGAACATCGGCCTGCAAAAAGGCGTCATCCTGCCCGGGCTGTTTTCCGTGATGGTGGTGATGGCCGTGGTCACAACGCTGATGGCCACGCCGTTGTTTGAACTGGTTTATGGCCGGCACGCGCGGAAGAGCGGAAGCTTCGGGATGACGAAGGCCGGAGAATAATTCCGACCACCCTCCGGCTCCCGGTACCGAGCGGCCGGCTAGCTGCATTTACACGCTTTTCGGCAAAGATAGCGATGGCGTCCGGCCTGTCGAGTTCGCACCCAACCAAGCCAACGATGGGCAGCTGGGTTTTCATCTTCTTCGTTTGCCGCAATCAGATTCGGCGGCTTGTTTTACGAGGGAGCGCATCTCTGCACGAGTGATCAACCCCTCTCGAAAAAAGTGTGAGGCCACACGTTCTACTGCGTTCACGTATTCGCCGTGATTCCTCCACCGCCTGTCACATGGAGCCAGTTGGCTGATGCCACATCCGTCAGCATCGACAACTGAACCCGCAGGAGTGTTGGGGCAACGGTCCAAAAAGTCGGGAACTCCGTCACCGTCCGTGTCCACGGGAAGAATTTGCCCGCGAAGCGCTGGAAATACTGGAGATAGATCGAATGTTTGTAAGTAAAGAAGCCCGGCCAATAGATCGACGATTTGAGAACGAGAGAGAGATACGTTGCCTGTGACGTAGCATTGGTTTGTAGTCGGGTCCAGAAAAGACACAGTGCAGAACGCAAAATCCCAAAAAAGATCGAAGATCACCGGCGCATTCGTGCCTGATCCAGCAGGCCCATGAATTTCAGCGAAGACAGCAGGCCAACCGGTCGGCAAGGTAATCAGATAGTGAAGGGAACTCCCCTTCAGAGAGAACGTGGCTTCACCTGTAGCCGTGCCCATTTGCGGCGGCACCAAATTCGTGCTGTTGAGTTCAGCGGTGAAATGAATCGTCTCACGCGCTTGGATGCTGGCCAGCGTGATGACGCTGGCGATGAGGATGAGTATTTTTTTCATAAGAGTTTAAGGCTAAGTTCCCATGGGTGATCATACAGCCCCCGATAAAATCCGCACGGAAAATTTGTCATGTCATAATCCATGTTCGGAAATTTCGCCCGAAGGCAAGCGCACCGTGAACGTCGCCCCCGCTCCCGGCTCGCTCACGACTTCAATCGTGCCTCCGTGCGCTTCCACGATGGCTTTGCAGATTGAAAGCCCGAGGCCGGCGCCGCCGAGCGCGTTCGAGCGCGCCTGGTCTCCGCGATAGAACCGCTCGAACACCCGCGGCAAATCCTCCGCCGCAATTCCTTGGCCCGTGTCCGCCACGGTGACCACGGCGCTGCCGTTTTGCACCGCGACCTTTAGCCGCACTTCGCCTTCGGGTTGGTTGTAATTCACCGCGTTCGTCAGCAGATTCGTGAGGATCTGGCTGATGCGTTCGGGATCGCCTTCGCACGCGGCGGGGGAAAGTTCGCTGATGATCTTCACGCGACGCGCCGCCGCCAACGGCCCGATCAGTTCGGCGCAATCGCGGGCCGTGGCGGCGAGGTCGAAATTCATGCGCTT
>CAIKLQ010000456.1 GCA_903828255.1 uncultured Verrucomicrobiota bacterium | reverse complement strand
GTTGCTCACCGAAGAGCGGATCGCGCACGCCGCACGTTATGCTCTGGAAGCGATCCCCGCGCCCGAGGCGGTTGCCGCCTTGCGCGAAGCGCTGGGCAAGACCACAGGTTTGCTCAAGGTCGGCGTGATTGACTCGCTCGGACGACGGCATGATCCGGAATCGCTGCCCCTGCTCAAGCCGTTGCTCGCGGATCTTGACCCTATGATTGCCGCGCACGCCGCCGCCGCGCTGGGTGAGATTGGCGGCCCGGTTGCTCTGGCGGCGCTTTCCGCAGCGCGCAGCCAGCCGATACCCGCGGTTCAAACAGCCGTGGCCGAGGCGCTCTTGCAATGTGCCGAGCGGCTGCGGTCGGGTGGCGATGGCCCGGGTGCGGCCACGCTTTACCGCAGTTTGTTCGATGCGAAGCTTCCGCCGCAAATCCGTGCCGCGGCCTGGCGGGGATTGGTGTTGTCGGACCCCGCGCAGCGCTTGGACTTGATGACCACAGCGCTGGCCGGCACGGATCGATTGACCCACGTCGCCGCGCTCAAACTGATCCGCGAGTTGGGAGACGCACAAGTGATCAAAGCCTGCGTGAAGCAGTGGGCGGAACTGCCGGCGGACGCGCAGGTCGCGGTATTGGATGCGAGCCTCAAGTTGGGGGCGAAGGCGCTGCCCACCGTTCAGGCTGCCGCCGGAAGCACACACCTCGCGGTACGGGTGGCCGCCTGGCATGCGCTGGCGGGACTCGAAGACTCCTCGCTGCTCCCGGCGCTCGCGCAGGCCGCGGCCCAAGGCGCACCCGCCGAGCGCGAGGCCGCTCGGGACACGCTCACCCGCCTCCGGGGACGTGGTGTGGATCAAGCCATTCTCAAACAGATCCGCCAAGCTAAGTCGCCGATAAAAGCGGTATTGCTGCGCGCCTTGGGCGAACGCAGCGACCGAAAAGCAACAGTGGTGCTTTTGAAATACGCCGGCAATGCGGATGAAGCAGTGCGCCTCGCCGCTTTGGAATCGTTGAAAAACCTCGCGGTGGCGGACACCCTGACGCCGCTGCTCGATCTTGCCAGCCAATCCAAGTCCGAGCGCGAACGGGATCCAGCGCTTGAGGCGCTTTCCGCCGTCTGCCTGGCCAGCACCGACAAGGAGCAGTCCACCCGCCAGGTCCTTGCCGCAATGGATCGTTTGCCGGCCGCCGGACGCCGCCATCTTCTGCCATTGCTCGCCGAACTCGGCACGCCGGCCGCGCTGGCCGCCGCTCAGGCTGCGAGCCAGTCGGCAGAACCGGCGCTGGCCCGGGAAGGCGTGCGGGCACTGACCCAGTGGCCGAATGCCGCTGCCGCACCGGCTTTGCTCGAACTCGCCCAAGCGAGCGCGGATCCGACGCTGCATCTGCTTTCCTTGAGCGGTGGTATCACCGTTGCCGAACAGGAGTCGGACCTCGCCCGCCGCTTCGATCTGCTCCAGCAGGCGATGGCCACCGCCAAACGTCCGGAGGAAAAACGCCAGGTGCTTGGCCAGATCGGCCAGATTCCTACCCCTGCGGCACTTCAAATCGCGCTAGCACAGGTGACGGATTCCAACCTGGTAAATGAAGCCAGCCTAGCGGCGGTGAGCATTGCCGAAAAACTCGCCGGAGCGAACCCGCAACTCGCAGACGAAGCGGCCGTCAAGGTGCTGGCTCACTGTCAGTCCCCCGACACCCTCAAACGGGCCTGGGTGCTGCGCCGCCAGCCGAACATCACCGCGCCGTTCATCCAAGATTGGCTGGTTTGCGGCCCCTATCGCCAGCCGGGAGCCGTCGGAGCGGGAGCTGGCTTCGACGTCGAATTCGGTCCCGAGAAACCAGGCGAGGCGGTCGCTTGGAAATCCTTGCCGCGCGGCGATCATGCAAACTTGGGGGGAGTCTTCCCTGACCAGAATAACTGTGTGGCGTATCTCCAGGCGCAGATCATTGCGCCTCAAGACAGCAAGGCGGCGTTGTTGCTCGGGAGCGACGACGGCGTGAAAGCCTGGCTGAATGGCGCGATGGCTCTCAGCCACAATATTGATCGCGGCATGGTGCCGGACCAAGACATGGCTCTGATTGATCTCAAAAAGGGAACCAACCAACTCCGACTCAAAATCACCCAAGGTGGCGGCGGTTGGATGGCCTGCGCCCGAATCGTGGGCACCGACGGCCTGCCCATCGCGGGTTTGCGCGTCGAACCGCAGGGCGGAGCCGAGTTGCCAGTCGCCGCGCCCGCGCCCCAGCCGGGACCGGTGCCGGTGCCCGCTGTGTTGCCGAAGCGCGATGCCTTTCAGAAGCTGC
>CAIKLQ010000455.1 GCA_903828255.1 uncultured Verrucomicrobiota bacterium | reverse complement strand
TACAACCGCTTTGCGCACGAGATAGACCGGCTGTCGACGCGCTTCGAGTCCTTCATGGAGGAATTCTCGAACATCCTGCAACGGCAGATGCGTTAAGCAAGGGGGAATCCAGCCATGCGCCCACGCCGCCTGAAGAATGAAATCAACGTTGTTCCCTACATCGATGTGATGCTGGTGCTGCTCGTCATCTTCATGGTCACCGCACCGATGATGACCACCGCCAGCATTGACGTGCCCTCGGTGGGCAAGGCGGCGCAGCCGCCGGCCGAGGCGCTGCAGGTGATCATCCGCGCCGACCAGTCGCTGGCGCTGTTGGCTCCGGGCAAGTCCGAGCGTGAAGTGAGCCGCAAACAGCTCTCTGAAGCGATCCTTGAAGCACAACGCCGGAACCCCGAGCAGCCGGTGCTGATCGCGGGCGACAAGAACGTCAAGTACGAGGCGGTGCTCGGCATCATGGACGAGTTGCAGCATCAGCAGGTGAAGCGCATCGGCCTGCTGGTGCAGCCCAGCGGTAAGTAGAGAGCCAAGCATCGTGGAAGCCAGCGAACTTTCCGGTTCCATCACGCCGCCTCCGCAAGCCGAGCCGGCCAAGTGGCGTTCGCTGGCCTTGGCTATTCTGGTCCATGCCTTGCTCATCGGCGCCCTGTTCTTCGGCGTGCAGTGGAAGAGCAAGCCGCCAGCGGCCGTTGAAGTCGAAGTCTGGCGTGCGGCGCCGCCCCCGGTGGTCGCTCCTGAGCCGGTTGCGGAGCCTCCGCCCGCACCCAGGCCGGAACCAAAACCGGAGCCCAAGCCGGAACCCAAACCCGAGGTCAAGCCCGAGCCCAAGCCACCGCTCAAGCCCGACATCGCGTTGAAGGACGAGAAGAAACCGAAAAAGGAAGAACCCAGGAAGCCTGAACCGAAGCCCGAGGAAGCGAAGAAACCGGAGCCGAAAAAAGAAGAGCCAAAGAAGGAAGAGCCAAAGAAGCCGGAAGCGGACCGCCGCCCCAGTTTCGACGACGAATTGAAGCGTGAGCAGAAACAGCTCGAACAACAGAAGGCCTTGCAGGACCAGCGCGCCCGCGCCGAAGCCGAGGCACGCCAGCTCGATCAACTGAAGGCGGAGCAAGCCGCTGCCGCCCGGGCGCGTGGACTGGCCGACTACGCGGCCAAGCTGCGCGGCAAGATTCGCGGCAATATCGTGCTGCCCCAGGGCATACAGGGCAATCCGGAAGCCATCTTCGAGGTGTCGCAACTTCCGTCGGGGGAGGTTCTCGGCGTCAAGGTGCGCAAGTCCAGCGGCAATACACTGCTGGATGCCGCCATCGAACGGGCGATTCTTAAATCGTCGCCGCTGCCCAAGCCGGATCAGCCCGAGCTTTTCGAGCGTGTGTTGAAGATACCCTATCGGCCGCTCGAAGAATAAGCTTGTGCTTCCGGCGCGCACGGATTTTCGCGCCGAGCCTTGCGTGGTGCAGGGCGTTTCGATGCAGGTCAAGTCAGCGGCTATGCGGGCTCATACAATGCTTCAGGCGCTGCAGCTCCTGCGTACTGTTCAGAGCACAAGAAACTATGAAACGAATGGCTGTGTTCGCGGGAAGTGTTGATTAGCCCCCAGTACCTTGATTTCACGACCAATCCGAACTAATGTGAAGATCATGGGAAGAGTTGGAGTCAGTCATGGTCAATGCCCTGAAGAAAATGGTCGCCGCGATCCAAGCGTTATCGGCGGCGGATTTCCGGCAAGTAGCCGCGACGGTCAAGGAGCGGCTCAAACAAGACGATGGCGAACTGGCCGTGCGCGAACGAGCCAGCCAAGTGGAGCGGTGTCCGCATTGTGGTGCCACGGCATGGGGCAAGGGGGGCGTAGGTCGGGCCGGATTGCCACGCTTCCGGTGCAATGCCTGCGGGGTCACCTTCAACGGCTTCACGGGAACCCCGTTTGCCTACCTGAAGCAACGGGAGAAGCTGCAGGCCCACGCCCGATGCCTGGTCGAGGGATTCAGTATTCGTCGGACGGCGGCGGAACTGGGCATCCATCGCACCACCGCATTCTCCTGGCGGCATCGCTGCCTGATCGGTCCCGAACAACGCAATCCGAGCGTCTTGGGCGGCATTGTTGAAGCGGATGAAACCTACTTTCTCCGCAGCTTCAAGGGACAGCGAACGGGGCTGCCGCGTCCAGCCAAAAAGCGCGGTATGCCGGCAGCCCAACGGGGGTTGAGCCCGGAACAAATCCCCGTCCTGACAGCGCAATCCCGGTCAGCGCCCCCCGTCTTCTCGGCGATCCTGCCCTCCCGGAAGTTCCATGACGTCGACGCACTCCTGGCGCCGCGCCTGGCCCCGGATGTGCTCCTGATGACCGACGGCCTGTCCGCCTATCGGAAGATCAGCGCCACTCATGGCCTGGCGTACCGGGCCGTGCCGCCGCACCCCCAAAAGAAGACCCAAGGCATGCTCCCTCTGAACAACATCAACGCCTATCACAGTCGTCTGAAGGCTTGGATGGGCCGCTTCCGGGGCGTCGCCAGCCGCTATTTGGCAAACTACCTCGGCTGGCACCGACTGTTGGACGCCGCTCGTCAAACACTCACGCCCGAAGAATTCCTTGCCGCCAGTGGGGACTGAACGACAGACTCAGCGTGCGCGCCCCCCAACCGCCTTTCGTGGGGCGATGGGGGGCGGGGGTGTGAGAACACCGATTGATTACTTTGCCCTCGCTTCACCCTTCACTCCGAATTCCCCTGGCTTTCCTCCGATT
>CAIKLQ010000454.1 GCA_903828255.1 uncultured Verrucomicrobiota bacterium | reverse complement strand
GCCCGCCGCCACGCCCGCACTAGCGCCCGCCGAGGCGGAAAAGAAATTCGTCGTGCCGGAGGGATTTGAAGTCCGCCTCTTCGCCGCCGAGCCGGACGTGGTCAATCCCGTCGCGATGACTTGGGACGAGCGCGGGCGGCTTTGGGTTTTGGAACTTTATGAATATCCGCTCGGCGCGCCTCCCGGACAAAAGGGCCGCGATCGCATTAAGATTCTCGAAGACACCGACAACGACGGCCGCGCCGACAAGATCACGATCTTCGCCGACGGTCTGAATCTCGCCACCGGACTGGCGTTGGGCAACCACGGCGTTTACGTCGGGCAAGCGCCGGACTTGTTGTTCTTGCAGGACACGAACGACGACGACCACGCCGACACGCGGAAAGTTTTGCTGACGGGCTTCGGCATGGAGGATCGTCACGAATTGCTGAACGGTTTCACCTGGGGACCGGACGGCTGGCTTTACCTGACGCACGGCATCTTCACGCGCTCAAAGGTGAAAATTCCCGAAGCCAGCGAGCCGGGCGTGGAAGTCACCGCCGCCGTCGCGCGCTATCATCCGCGCACGAAGAAGTTCGAGGTATTCGCCGAGGGCACGAGCAATCCGTGGGGCGTGGACTTCGACGCCGCGGGCAACGCGTTCGTCAGCGCGTGCGTGATTGATCATCTGTTTCACATCGCGCCCGGCGGCACGTATCAGCGGCAGGCGGGCACGCCGTCGAATCCTTACGCCTACGAAATCCTGCCGTCCATCGTGGAGCACAAGCATCACATGGCGGCTTACTGCGGCATCTGCGTTTATCAGGGCGATCAATTTCCGGCGGAGTATCAGGGCCGCGTGTTCATGGGCAACATTCACCAGAACGCGATCAATCACGACCGGCTCATCCCGAACGGCGCGAGCTTCAAAGCCGTCGCGGAAAAGGATTTTCTCACGACGAGCGACGGCTGGTTCATGCCGGTGAGCGAGCAAGTCGGCCCCGACGGCGCGCTTTGGATTGCGGATTGGTATGACAAATATCCCTGCTACCAAAACGCCAACGCCGACCCGGAAGGCGTGGATCGCGAGCGCGGACGAATTTGGCGGGTGGTTTACGTCGGCGAGGAGAAGGGCCGGAAGATGCCGCCGCGACCCGATGCAAATTGGGATTTGTCTAAACTGACCGGAACCGAACTGGTGAAACGGTTTGATCACCCGAACGTTTGGCAACGCCGCATGGCGCAACGAGTCTTGCGTGACCGAATCACGAGATACCAACAACTCAACCAGCGATACCCATCGCCCATAGACGAGCCGGACTTCATCAACACGTTGGTCAACATGCTGGACGGCAAAACCTCTCTCTCGGCGCGCATCGCCGCGTTTTGGCTGAATGAGGAATTGGGCAACCCGATTCCGCGCTGGGTGGCTTGGGGGCCGACCACCGCCCACGCGGACGAATGGTTGCGCCGCTGCATGGGCGCCTGGCGCGTGGCCCTGGATGGCACTTCCTCCACCGAAGAGATCGGAGAACTGGAATTCCTCGCCGCCGATGCCGATCCTCGCGTGCAGTTCGCCGTCGCCACCGCCGTGCGCCGGGTCGTGTCCAGCCGGCTGGTGACTGATTTTGAAATCAACGACACCGCGCTGGTGGATGCGGTTCTGGCCAAGCTCACCAGGTCGGCGGCTGACGGCAAAGACCCGCTGGTGAATTACATGATCTGGCTGGCCAGAGAACCGTTGCTGGCGCGGCATCCCGAGTCGGACTTGCGCTGGTACACCGAAAATGGCACGGCCACAATGCCGCTCAGCGGAATTCTCGTCCGTAAATCCATGCGCCGTCTCTGCGACACCGGCGACGCGGCCAAAGTAAATCAGGCGGCGGAGTTCCTCGCCGGAATTCTGGAGAAGGACGCCCGCCTCACGCTCGCCGCGCTGGACGGATTGATCGAAGGTCAACAGGCCCGTCCGCTCGCGCCGACCGCTGATACGAAACCGCTCTTCGCCAAACTAAACGGCAGCGACAACGCCGAAGTGAAAAGCCGGGCCCGCCAATTGGGCGCGCTCTGGAGCGACCCTTCCGCCATGGAACTCACCCTCAAGCTCGTGAGCGACGGGAGCGCGCCGGTGGCGGAGCGGATCAAGGCCATTCAAACCGCCCGCTCCTTCAAAAGCGACGCCGCACGGGACACGCTGATAAAGTTGCTCGCGACCGAAACCCCGGAGTCGCTGACCTTGGAAGCCATCCGCGCGCTGGGCGAACTCGGCGGCGACGACGTGGCCCATCCGCTCCTCGCAAACTGGCGGCGCTTCAGCCCGACGGTGAAGTCAGCGACAGCGGACGTTTTGGTTTCGCGCCGCCGCTGGGCCATGGCCTTGCTCTTGGCCATCGAGACCAAAGCCATCGCTGCGGGCGAACTGCCGGTTTCCGCCGCGCGTTCGCTAGCGGAGTCGAAGGACGACCTCATCCGCAATCGCGCCGCGCTGGCGATTGGCCGCGTCCGACCAGCGAACGCGGATAAACAGAAAATCATCGCCGCCAAGAAGCAAATGATTCTGGACGGCACGGCGGACCTCGCCGCTGGACACGAACTCGCGAAGAAAACCTGTTTCGTCTGCCACAAACTCAACGGCGATGGCGCTGAAGTTGGCCCGGACCTCACCGGCTCCGGCCGATCCAGTCTCGACGCGCTGCTGGCAAACGTGATTGATCCGAACCAGATCGTCGGCAAGGGCTACGAGAACGTGCTGATCGAGACGAAGGATGATCGTTCCTTGAGCGGGCGACTCGTCGAGGACACGCCGTCGCATGTTAAGCTCTTGTCCTCCGGCCCGAAGGAGGAAAGCGTGGCAAGAAGCAACATCGCAACCATGCGCGCAAGTGAATTGTCAGTGATGCCGGAAGGCTTGGAGCAAATGCCGGATGCGGATTTTCGCAATCTGATCAGCTTCATTCTGAACGCGCCGTCGGGACAAAAGAAATGAACTCACTGTCAGGTCCGTGGGGCAAACCCGATTTCGGCGGTCGTTTCCCGCTCCCATCGCGGGGGAGAGGGAGACAATGGCGGCCTCTCGACTCTGCTTGAATCATAAGGTCCCGGTCTTCACGGCGGGCCGAATTGGAACGTGCGATAGAAACGCTGGCTAGTGTCGGCGGGGCGGCTGTCGGTCGCGGGCGGGCCGTTGTCCTGCCAGCTCAAGACCGGGCCGGAGGCCGTCAGAAAGCCGGCTGGCGATAGGACCCAGTTGGAGAGTTCGGCCGAGTATTCCACTTGATAGGACCGGCTATTCACGCTGGCCCAGTTCAGCTTCATGCCTCCCGGGACCGGTCCACGCTCGATGGTGGGAGACACAAAGGTCAGATTCGTGAAACCAGCCGCTTGTAAGCCGCGCTGGATTTCCGGGATGCGCATGAAGCGGCGCCAGACTTTTTGCGTGCGATAGTTTTCGATCATCAAAAGGATCGCTCCCTGATCAATGCTGAGCACGTCCACGTCCCACCAGTTCGCGGTGCGGTTGAACGCGTCGCAAAACCCATAGCCGGTCCAGATGTTCGTGCGGAATTGATCGTAGAGATTGCGGAGCGTTGGCAGGCAGACTTCCGGCGCGAAGGCCAGCGAGCCGCCGACCGCGGTGGGCGCGAGCGTGCCGTCGTCATTTTGAGCCGGCGGCGCGCCGCGAGCGTTGTAACCCGCGAAGCGGCCATAGCCCGGCCCATCGCACGCGGTGATACCCCACGCGTTCGAGCCATAGCCGGTGAACCCGCCAGGGTTGGCGATGCAATAGGCGCGCTGGGCTAGTGTCGCCCGGCGGGAATTCTCAAAGTAACTGATCCCGCGGGCGTTCATGTAGGCGTCGGCGATGTGACGGAAATCAATCCAGCAATGCGAATACTGGTGGCCGAACAGCGGCGGAAACTCGACATAGGCGGAGCCGTAATTCGTGCGCCAAGTGTAGCCGCTGGTCCAACTGCTCCACTGGACCGCCGGCACCGGATTCGTGGCCGCGCCCAGTCCCATGATATAGAGCACCATCGCTTCGTTGTAGCCGATCCAGCGCCAGGGCAGGAAGCCACTCTCCGGCTTCCAGCCCATAGTGAGTGAGTTTGCGCCGTTGGCCATCCACTGCCAGTCCACCCGGTTAAAGAGCGTGTCGGCAGCAGAGCGGATTTCATTCTCGTCCGGTTGGTTTGCGTCGAAGTATTGCTTCGCGTCGAGCACTCCGGCCAGCAGCAGTCCCGTGTCAATCGAGGAAAGCTCCGAAGTGCCGTCACGGGTAGCGCTGTTCAGTCCGAGCATGTGATAAAACCAGCCTTTATAGCCGACCATGCCGGTAGCGTTGGTACCCTGTGGGCCGTCGCGAAAGGTGCGCAAGGTTTTCAGCACGCGCTGGCGTCCTTGGGCGCGCGTAATCCAGCCGTGATCAATCGCAATGCCAATGCCGGTAAGTCCGAAGCCAACTCCCGCGACGCTCACGACCGAATTCGGCTGGCTGCGATCGCGAATCAAACCGTTAGTCGGGTTGGCCTCGTACCAGAAGTAATCGAACGTCGTTTGCTGCACGTATTCGAGGAAGTCCGCGTCGTTGGCGAACGCGTGCGGGGTCGCGCTCACGATAGTTGAGTCGGAGCTTTCATCGTAGCCGGTGGTAAGGGCGCGGACGGCGTAGAAATAACTCTGCCCGTTGGTCACGGCGAAGTCGGCAAAGCTCGGTAGGACCACCGGGGTTGAATTCAACAAAGCGAAAGGGCCACTCGGGCCGCTACCGCGATAGATGCGGTAGCCAGCGAGGTTCGCCTCGGTATTGCGCACCCAATGCAGCACGACACTCCGGTCACCCGCACCCGTGGTCACGTCGGTGGGAGCGCCGGGGACGCGGCCATCCGTGACGCGAATATCGTCGAGCCACACGGTTCGGGTCACATTGTCCGCCGCGTCCTGACTAAAAAACCCGTCCTTGAATTGGCTCGGCGCAAACAGCCCATAAGGCTGGAAGGCGGTCAACGGGACCACAACGCGTTGCCAGGTATTCGTATCGCCGTCCATTCCTTCCGGCAGAAAACTGGCGAGGCTGGCGCTCGGGGTTCTTTGATTCGCACTGCTCTCCAAGCCCAGCTTCGGCAGGCTGGCGGCGGGGATGGCGGCCGAGCCGTTGACGAATAGGACCACGTTGGACAGTCCGGTGAGATCGCGGGTTTGAAAGGCCGGGCTGGCGATGAAGAAAGTCCAGTTGCCCCCCGGCGCGGATTTCCATTCGAGCAGCGCGCATTGGCTGCCGGTGAAAGCCTGGTTAGTGAGAATGGGCAGCTTACCGCCGAAAGGCGACGGGAACGTCGTCAACTGACTGGGCGCGGTGAGGCTGGGCACAGAGGCGTCGTAGTAACCCACCCCCGCCGCGTCATCTTCATCAAAGACGACCACGTCTGGTTGCGATTGGGCAGGGTAGGATGCGAAGGCCAGGCAAACCAACATCCCGAGCCAGCATAGGTGAACTAAAATTTTCATGGTCGCAGCCAAGCTTGGACAGCTTCCCATCCCGCGCTGGCCAAAGCAAACCGCGAATAACTGCGCGAACAAGCGCGCTGGTGAAGTTCGCCGTGACCCCCTACCA
Organism: uncultured Verrucomicrobiota bacterium; assembly: GCA_903828255.1. Classification (GTDB taxonomy): domain Bacteria; phylum Verrucomicrobiota; class Verrucomicrobiia; order Limisphaerales; family JADLHS01; genus CAIKLQ01. The sequence goes on along the minus strand of CAIKLQ010000454.1, from coordinate 39,617 downwards.
CAGCACTCAACTGCGGGAGTCGGTAGTCGGGATATTCAGACAGTCCCCTATGTCGGCGACTCTTCCCGCACCCAATGGATGGCATGGAGCATGACTTCGGTGGAGGATTTCAATTGCAGCTTTTCTTTGATGCGATTGCGAAAGGAATTCACCGTCGGAATCGTGACGCCGAGTTCTTCGCCAATCTGCCGGACGCCCTTGCCCTGACCGAGCAGGCGAAAGACTTCCAACTCGCGGTCGCTTAAGGTTTCGATCGGGGACTTGGCGGGTTCAACCTGGCCGCGGAGGAGCCGGTTAAGGACCAGGCTGGACATTTTTTCACTGAGGTACATGTCGCCGCCCAGGACTTTTTGGATCGCGGCCTTCACGGTCTTGGCCGGCTCGTGTTTCATCACGTAGCCCATGGCCCCAGCGCGCAACGCGCGTTCCGCATGGAGGGACTCGTCGTGCATGGAAACCACCAGCACCGGCAAATCGCCGAACTCCACCTTGATGTCCTTGATGAGGTCAAGGCCGCTGGCCCCGGCAAGCGAAATGTCCACAATGACGACATCGGGATTGGTGGTGCGGATGCCAATCAGCGCCTCCGCCGCATCGGGCGCGTCGCCACAAACGGTGATGGTGGATTCGCGTTCGATCAACTGGCGCAGACCTTCGCGGAACATAGTGTGGTCGTCCACGATAAAGACGCGGCTTTTCTCCGGCGGCGCACTGGCGGCCGGGGGCTTGGCGGGCGGCGCGGTTTTTCCCCGGGCCCGGTTTGGTGCTGATTCAGACATACTGGTTATTGGTTGTGGCGCGCGGATTCCCGCGCGGCCGGACTGAAGACGCAGGTGATTTGCGTCCCGTGACCCATCTGGCTTTGCAGATCCAACGTCGCCCCGATGACTTTGGCGCGGTAGCGCATGATCCGGATGCCCATGCCGCTGCGGTTCTGACCGGAGTAGTTAAAGCCCGCTCCATTGTCCTGCACGGCCAGTTTGAAGCGGTCTGCGTCCGGGGCCAAGGTCACCATGACCGTGCTTGCTTTACCATGATTGACGGCGTTCAACAAGGCTTCTTGCACGATGTAATAGAGGTGTAACTCCAATTCGCTGTCCACCTTGAGCGGGGCTGACTCGCAAGCAAAGCGGCAAGTGATCCGATACCGGCTACTCGCGCTCGCGGCCAGTTCCTCCAGCGCCAGCACCAATCCGTGTTCCTCCAGGCGCACGGGAAACAGCCCCCGCGCCACACTGCGCGCTTGGGCGTTGGTTTCGTTGATCAGGTTGCCAATGCGTTCCGCTTCGGCGGCCTCGGGAGCGGCCGCCTCTTGCAAACGGTCGCCGAGAATGTCCACGAGATAGGTGATGGCGGCTAGTTGCTGGCAGACGCCGTCATGCAGGTCGTGGCCAATGCGGCGTTGCTCGCGGGTGCTGATCTCCAAGATTTCGCGTTCCAAGCGGCGGCGCTCGGTGATGTCGCGCGCGATGCCCTCGACTTCCACGATGCGTCCTTGTTGCTCGATCAAACGCGAACTGATCTCCAGCTTGATGCGCTGCCCGGCGGCGTTGAGGAAGTCCCATTCCGCCGTGGGCACATCCACGCCTTGGACGACTTGGGCGAGCCACTCGCGGGCGGGCGCCCGGTGGTCTTCCGCCATGAGGTCAATGAGGCTTCGGGACTCGGTGGTTTCGCGGCTGCGTTGCAAGAGCCGTTCGCCAGCCTTGTTGATGGAAGTGATAGTTCCGTTCAAATCGTGGGTGAACACCATGTCATTCGCGTTCTCGAACAAATCCTCGTAACGCTCCTTCAAGGCGGCTTCCAATTGCAGGCGTTCGCCGATAATCTTCGTCTGCTGTTGCACCCGCCGCCGCAAGACCGCGACCCAGGCCGAGGCCGCCAGCGCCAGCAGGCCGAGGGTGGCCGCCATCCATAGCAGCCGCCGCACATTCCACCAGGGCGGCGAGCGCAGCACGACGACCTCCCCGAGCGAGCGAAGCAATAGGCGGAATGACTTGGCCCGCCAACTTCCGCCCGCCTGCCAACTGCTGCCGCGCTCGATCAAACAGATGCCGGTGACCGCCACCTCGCTGCCGACGGGCACGGGGCTATATCCCGCCCCGCCGTCTTCCTGGCCGAGGATGGCGGAAAAAATAAAACCGTCCTTCTCGAGCACTAGGAAAATATCCCGTCCGCGCTGGGAGTGTTCGAGCAGCGAGGCCGTGATGCGGACCAGCCGGCAATCATGCGTGCCGGCGAGTGCTTCCACCAACCCGACCGTCGGAGGTTGCGCGGGAACGCCCGTGCCGATCTTGCGATAGGTCGCATCCTGAAAAACCGGGGTGTATTCTCCCTTGGCCGGGAAGCCCAGGACTTCCACCCGGTCGCCGGCTTGCAACGGCACCTGCTCGCGCGTCTGGCAGCGCAATCCCTCTTTCTCATCCTCGATATACAGGGCGGTGCCGGGTTGCTGATAAACCACAGTGCCGGTGACTTTCACCCGATGGCCGAAAGTGCCCGCCGCGGTGAACTGGAGCAAGCTGCTGATTCTCTGCGTCGGAACCGCAAACGGATTCGTTGGCGCAGGTTGCTCCACGACCAGATCGGTCGCGCGCGGAACCAGCAACCGGAAGCCGAACAACTGCCGCGACCGATTGAAGAGGGTGGTGCAGACCCCCCGCACCCGGACGACACTCTCGACCAGATCTTCGATGTTGGTGACGGGTAATTGCCGTGCGTAGGCGGTGAACCGTTCGCCGCCGAGCATCACATCCAGCAAATAATTCTGCGACTCTGGCTCAAACCGCACCGCGCGAACCGTGCCGATGGCTTCGACGAACTGACTATCCTCGCGACCGCTGATCAACTGCTCGAGGGAAACCGGTTTCGCCGCCGGCAGGACTCCCTCGCCCAGCACTTTCACGGAAGTGGGAATCACGATGGGAGCGTATTCACCCGCCCCGGTCTGCCCCTTGATTTCCACCCGTTGGCCAGGGTGCAACGCCGGCATGTTGGTCATCTCGCGCAAATAAATGCCGGCCGTTTCATCTTGAAAAAATCGCGCGTAAAGCGCCTCGTCATTGAATGTCACCACGGCATTGAACTGCACTTCGAGATGTTGCTCGGCCTGTTCCGGGGTCAAACGACGCACCTGTTCGGCGCAGCGCAGCACCTTGTCCGGCACGTCCTCCGCAGCGAGCGGCGGCGCGAAAATCAGGACGCAGAGCAAAGCCAGGACTAAGCGGAATAGGGCTTTAGGCTTGAGATCGGCAACTTTCATAGTTGTGCCTGGGAGCGAGTATCCCGGTGCAGTGACGAGCATGAAAGGGAATTCGCCCGGCCCGCCCGGCGAGCGGGGCGCGGCGGGGCGAAAGCCTTGGCGCCGGTTTGAAAAGTAGCAGCCAACATAAGGAAGCTCTGACATCTGCACATGCCGGTTCCAAAAACCCAAAAGGCTTGAGCCTCCTTACGTCGGCTACTACGACCGAGGGGGAGAGTTTTCAAACCAGCTTCTAATCGCAGAGACAAGCCACCTGGTAGAACCGGCGGGCCGCGCCGGCCGCGTCCGAGACGATTTGCTTACTACCGTCGCCGATCACGTTAGTCAGCACCTGCCAGTTGGCGTCGCGCAAATCGCTTTTGAAACGCACCTGGCTGGTCTGCCCCAGAAAAGTCGGGAACGCTAGGCTGAGGTTGCCACCGGGGTTGCTCGCGGCGGCGCTGACGGGAATTTCCGTCGCGCCCGGCGACCCCAGATTCAAATCGTCAAAAAACACCGCGCCGGCATCGTTCCCGGGTTGTTGGAAAACTACTTGGTAGCGGGCAAACGTCGTGCCGACGGGTGCTATCAGGCTGGGAGCCGGTCCGATCAGGGAATAGTTCGTGGGGTTGAATTGATTCGTGACCGCGAGGTTGATCCAGACCCCGGCGGGCGTGGCGGGAGTAATCGCCGCCGTGCGATAGAGGCTCAGCAGGTTCGCTGCGGCATCCCGAAAGGAAACCTCGATCCACGCGCTGTTGCCGCCGGCTATCTGGTCATTGGCCGGAGTGAACGCCCGGCCGCCGGCGGTGAAACTCTGGCCCGGCACGCAAGGAACATCTTCATAGAGACCGGAGTAATTCTGGTTGCCGGTGAACTGTCCGAAAACTTTGAACGAGTTCGAGCCTTCCGGCACCGGTTGGTTATTGGTGACGCTGGCAAGCGAGGTATTGAAGCCCGCGCCATAAACGTTCCAGTTCACCAGACCGCTGAATTCAAAGCCGGGGTTGGTAAGCGAGTTACCGCCACAAGCCAGACGATTCGTCGTGGCATAAACGCGGACATAATCTACGACTAGGCGCTGGGGAAAGACTGTCGTGCCGTCCGGGTTGCCGGGCCAGTTGCCGCCGACGGCCAGATTCAGCAGCAGAAACTGGGGCTGCGTGAATACCCATTGCGTGCCGGTCGGAAGACTGGTGGGTGTAACGGTGAAAAACGGCTGGCTATCCACGAACCAACGGATGCGATTGGTTTCCCATTCAATCGCGAAAACGTGGAAGTCGGCGGCGAACTCCGCGTTGCCTGGCAGATTAAACGGCCCGCCGATTCCGCTGCCGCCGGAATAACCCGGGCCGTGAATCGTGCCATGCACTGTGCCGGGCTCCTTACCGATGTTCTCCATGATGTCAATTTCACCGCAGGTGGGCCAATTGACGGAAGTGATGTTCGTGCCCAGCATCCAGAAGGCGGGCCAGATTCCCTGACCGCGGGGAATCTTCATGCGGGCCTCGATGCGGGCATAAGTCCCCGACCATTTACCCTTGGTCAGCAGCCGGGCAGACGTGTAATTCTTACCGCCGAAACTTTCCTGCCGCGCTTCGATTACCAGTTGGCCGCCTTCGATGCGGGCGTTGTTGGTGCGCGACGTATAATACTCCAGTTCGTTATTGCCCCAGCCACTGCCGCCGATGTCGTAACCCCATTTCGTGGCGTCTGGCACACTGCCGTCGGCCTGCTGAAATTCGTCGGCCCACACCAGCGTCCAGGCGTTGGCGGCCCGGGCCGGATGGAGTGTGACCGCGAGGGCGGTCCCTGTGAGAAGGAGGCGGAGAACCCCGCTCCAAAACCATTTCATTTGCATAACGATCTTCAAGGATTTAGAACCGACACCGCCTGGATTGGCGGCTTCCCATGCAACTCCGGGAGCGCGAACGCCCTCGTCCGCGCTCCTGACCTTTGCCGGTCCAGAGGGCAAGGTGCGATGTCCCGTTGCCGGGAATTCGCACTCTTGAGGGCGCTTAATAAGCGATGGCCGAGAGCCTCCCGGCGCGATAGCTCATCCACTTGATGTCCGCGTCATTTGCGCCGACGACCGTAGCCGTAACGCCATTATTGATTGTATCTACCTTCCGCGCGGCGGCGGTGTTAAGCGAGGCTTTCCATTTGTGGACTTCCGAATGACCGTCGGCAAAGGAAAAGCCTGCCGCGCCATTGTGGTAGGAGGCCGGTTGGTCAATCCACGAGTTTGAATGTGGATTAAAGAAACCCGCGTCATTGATGCTGGACGGATGCTCATCCAGATAGACCCAGGTTTCGGAGGCTCCGGGATAAATAAACTCGGATGTTTTCTTAATGTGTTTGTAAATGCCGTCCCACGGTCCACTTTCCGCATTCCCCTCGCCGACGCCGATGTTGCCGGAAATGCTCCGGCAGCGCGCCGTCCAACCCCGGACTCTCTGCCCAGCGCTCACGTAAATATCGGCCGGGCATTTGAAGACATTCTTGTTTTTTCCCACGTACTTGCCGAGTTTCGCATACTTTTCCTCAATAAGGAACAGGATGTTCGTGTTGTCGGAGGAAGGAGTCCAATCGAGCCACCCCACCACCCACGGCGATTTTGTGGGATCATTGGCCGCCGCGCCCCCCTGGGCATCCCCACCATGGTAGCTCATAACAATGCGATCGTTATTGTCCACGTTATACATTTGCCACGCGAGCATGACTTGGTGGGAGTTGCTCATGCACAAGATGCCTTGCGCCTTGATTTTGGCCTGGTTCAACGCCGGCAGCAGCATTGCCGCGAGAATGGCGATGATCGCGATGACGACTAGCAGCTCGATGAGGGTGAAACCCCGCGAGCCAGATACGAAGCCTCGACGTGGTGAATTTCCCGCAGGAGTCGGGTTTTGAAATGGAGAATTACCCATAATGTTTTTGATAGTTTTTAGAAAATTACCCGACGGGGCAGGAACGCCGCCGTCGGGTAGGTTTTGGTCGGGAAAACAGGCCCGGCGAGCAGAAGGCTGCCGCCGGGCCGGGACCCCGAACTAATTATTGGATGAGGGCGCGGTAGATTCGGCCACTGCCCGCTGCCGTTGAGTCGGTCACCGTCTTGGTGGTGCCGTTACCCAACACCATCGTCAGGTAAGTCCAAGTGCCCGTCGTGACGCTGGCTTTGTATTGAATGGTGTAGCTGGCACCCGCTTGAGTTGGGATGGCAATCACCGGATTGGCTCCACTCATGGTGATGCCCAGGGCCACAATGGTCTTGGCCGGGGCGAGCATGAAGTAGTTGTGGTTCATGTTGCCTCCGGTCGTGAAGCGCAACGTCTTGGTGCTGCCTCCGGACAAGACAGCCGGATTGCCGCTGGTGGCAAACAACGGCACCCAGCCCCAAGACTGATAACCGCCGTTGGCTCGGAAGCTTGTGAGCGTGCCAAGCGGCGAGGCGGCCTGACTGCTGGACGTGGCCCCGGTGACGGTTTCCATGGTGGCGTTCAAGGTGCCATTCCCGGCCAACCGGGCGTAAACCCAGTAATTGCCCGCCGGGAAGTCCCGGGTGTAGTTAAACCATGAGCCGCCTCCATCCCAACCGATGTTGTAATCGAGGACGCCTGCCGCTACGCGATTCTGCCGCAGGTAATCTGCGGTCACTTCGGCACCAACAGTGTCACCAGGACGGTAGGCCTGTCCGTAGCCACCGGAGGGGTTATTGGTGCTGATGTCAACGCCTGGAATGGCCAAAAGACCGTTGCAGATGGTCATTTGGTAGTAGTTGTTGGGGTCGCAACTCACCGAGAGCAGCGGGTTGTTGATGTATTGGCCATTGTTGAAGTTGTAGTCTTCCGCTTCGAAGGAGAAGTTCGACTCACTGAAGGTGTCGAAATCCAAGGAACGCGAAACGAAGGTTCCGGCGGAGTCAGTCACGCCGATGGTGGCCGAGTAGGTCGCGTTCGAGGCCAGCACGGCCAACGACACAGTCCGGTTGGTGGCATTATTGCCGATCGTCAGGAGTGAATCTACGTTGTTCCCGTTCAAAGTGACGTGAATGTTCCCAGTCGGGATGGTGGCCACGGCCGAACTGGCATTAAAGGACAGCGTGCTGCTAGGCTCGAACGGTCTCGTCCCGGTGGGATAGAGGTTGTCAATCAGCGGCAAGTCGGTGCGCGCCGGGGCCAACATGAAGAAATTCATGTTGCAACCATCAGACGACACGCGATAGGTCACCTTGGTAGCCGAGGCGTAGGTGACTTTAACGAGATTGCCACTGGCGTCCAACAAGGGAGCCCAGAGCCAGGCTTGCCAACCCGCGCCGCCGTTGATGGAGGCGATACCGAGAGTAGTCGTGGTTTGCGTGGTCGTGCCAACCCCCGAGGTTACGGTGCCCACCTGGCAGCGCTTGACGCCCCCATCTCCACTAGCCAACCGACAATAGACGTTGTAAACCCCCGCCGGGATATCGCGGGTATAGTTCATCCAGTCGCCATCCAACCCGCTGTTCCAACCCACATTGTAATCTTGGACGTTGGTGTCGCCTCCGGCATAGGCAGCAACATAATTCTGCCGTTTGAAATCGCTCGTCCACTCAACCCCAGGACCAACGCCGCTTTCGCGGTACGCCTGGCCGCCGTTGCCACCCCAGCCGCCGGTCTCGTGCCAGTCAATGTCCGCCGTGCCCGGTCGGCCAAAGAAGCTGCTGGCGTAGTTAGTCGAAGTAGGCGTGGGATTATTCAAATAGCTGCCGCCATTGTAATCATAGTCTTCCGCTTCCCACTGGTAGTTGCCAGCAACAAAGGTGTCGAAGCTCATGGCCTCGCTCGTGAGGTAACCCGCATCATCGGTCACATTGATGACGGCCGAGTACAGCCGGTTGGAAGTAAGCCCCGAGTAGGTAACGCTCTGGCTGGGGACCGGTCCACCTGGGACGGACACCAGTCCAGCCGATACATCCAAGCCGTTTAGGATCAGTTTAATGCCGGCTGGGCTGATGTTGGTGGTGGCCGAGGTGGCATTGAAGGTGATTCCATTTGCCGCAAGATTGAACAGCGCCGTTCCGTCCGGGATGAGGCTGGCGATGCTCGGCGGGCGGTTGCCGGCAGTTTGGTCCAAGGTCATGTCGTCGTAATGCCACGCGCCGCCGCCGCCATTGCGCTGTTCAAGAATCGCCGAAAAGCGGACCGTTTTGGTGCCAGCCGGGGCCACCAGTGAAGTAACCGAGCCCAGCGACACGCGCGTGACCGGATCAACATGGTTGGTAACTTCCACAAAACTCCAATCCGCACTCTCCGGCGTAGTGACGCCAATGCGGAAGGATTCGTAGAGGCTCAACGTCGCCCCGCCTGCGTCCAGGAACGCGACCTGAACCCAACCTTCGTTTTGGGTATCGGCGGCATAGTCGTTATTGGGGCGGCGGATATAGCCGCTGGCAGCGTAGGTATCCCCCACGCCAGACGGCTTATCCTGGTAAATGGATTGGGTATTGGTTGGGTCACCCCAGGAACCCCAGTTCTTGTAGAGGTTAATCCCACCGTGAGCTGGAGGGTTTTGCTTTTCAAACACATTGCCTCCGTTGCCTCCTTGGGTGTAAACGGTCCAAGCCTTACCTAGACTTTCGAAGCCGGGGTTGCCCAAAATGTTGACGGCACTGGCTCGGGATGCGAGGAGCACCACAGCGCAGAGCATGATGAAGCATCCCGCCAGTTTGGCGAACGAGGATTGCTTGCGGTTACGGCTCAAGTCGAGCCGGCGATCGGGCATCGCAGTTAGAGAGGATGTTGTTTGCATAGTTTCTTTTGTTTTTCTGTTTCTGGTTTCGTGTTTGATTTGTTCTGGATGGTTACTGGGAAACGGCACTCAATCCGGGTGCTGTCTTGCTGTTTTTATGTTTTGTTTCAAGGGCCGTGTAATGATTTATGTTACATACTGGTTAAAGTGTCAATAGGTTTTTGAAAAATGGAGAACTTTTTTGGGGCCGCAGGTTGTTGCGCGGTTGTGAGCAATAGCGAGTGCGGCCCAGAATGTGGCCGTCCGCGGCCACCGCAACGTGGGACGGAGGTGCGCCCGCGGCATCGCCAAACCGGCAAGCGTGGGTGGCTTGCTGCGCCCGAGGCCGGGCGCACTCCGCCGCCGCCAGTGAGGCGGTGCATCGGCCAGAAGGGAACCGACTTCCGTTGCGGAAATCGGGTTAAAGCAACTCAAACGGCCAGTTGTTTTAGCGCGCTCACGGTTTGTTCCTTTTCAAAGCTTTGGTCTGAGCCAGGTAATCGGGCGCGCGGGAGTTGGTCGGGTCCAGGCGCAGCGTTTCGGCGAACTGCTGCTCCGCTTCGTCAAACTGGCCCAGTTGTACCAACGCCATCCCCAAGTTCAAGTGAGCCGCCGGGAAGCTGGGATTCAGGCGGATGGCGGCCTCCGATTCCGCCTTCGCCTCAGCCATTTTTCCTTCCTGACCCAAGAGACTGCCCAGTTCGAAATGAGATTTCCAATCGTCGGGATCGAACCGGAGCGCCTGCTGGTAGCGGATGATGGCGTCGGCCCGCCGGCCCAGCAACGCCAACGCCACGCCACTGTGAAACCAACCCTTTGAATCCTGCGGCTGATAAACCAAAGCCCGGTCATACGCCTGAACCGCCAGTTCGTATTTTGCCTCGGCGGCGTGGACTTTGCCCAACTCGAACCAGCCCGGCGCGAAACTGGGCCGCATGGCCAGTGCCTGGCCGAGCAAGGCTTTCGCCTCGGCAAAGTTGCCCTGCACCCCGGCCAAACGCCCCAACTCGAAGTAGGCCGCGTGGTCCTGCGGAATGAGGTCGCGCACCTTTTGCCATTGCTCAACGGCCGGGGTGATTTCGCCCGTGTCCCAAAGGAAATTCCCAAAGTTTTCGTGGAGATAGTAATCGTCCGGCGAACTTTTCAACGTGGTGAGATAAACCTCGCGGGCCGTCGCGGTGGCATTGGTGGTTTCCCTGCGCCGCTGCAACTCAGCCTGCCACGCCGTCAGCGTCCGCAGCCGCTGCGGGTTGTTTGCCTGGCTGCTCAACGGTGGCTGTTGGAATCGGCCGCGAACTTCCTTGAGCACGTTGCCGCGATCCCAGTCCGTCAGCCCAAGCCCTCGCTCACAAACCTCCTGACCCGCCCAGTCCGGACTGGCGACATTCGTTATGCCGCTCGGCAGAAGGCGGCCGACCGCTTCCGCCCACCTCCGGGCCAGGCGATAGTTGCCATCGAAATTGAAATGCACGTGTTCATAAAAATATTCCTGGCCTGGAATAATATCGCCGGCGATGTCCGTTCCCAGCGCGGCCCTGGCATCAAACAAGGTGAGTTGGGGAGAAGCTAACTCACGGGCGGCGGCACCGATGAGCGCGTTGATGCGCGTGTCAGCCCGGAACGTCAAGCAGTCCAAGTCGCAAGCCCGCTGGAAATGCGGTCCGGCGGCGGCCTGGTTGGTCAATTGCAGCAGGCAGTTCCCCCAGCGAAATTCCAGATCGGCTGATCGTGGGTTGAACCGGGCCGCCTGCTCGTAGCGTTGCAAGGCTTCTCCGCAATTGGTTTGCGCGGCCAGCGCATTGCCTTCCGCCAGCAACTGCTCCACTCGCGCACGGTCGCCGACCGAAAGCGCGCTGCTGATTTGCGACCCGAACGGCGGGCAGTCCTTCAGGTTCACCGCGACGGTGCTCAGCAAAACGTGCGCTCCGGAATCAAGCCCGGCGTGGAGAATGTCCCGCAGGTTTCGCTCGAAATTGCGATAGACCGCGCGGCGGCGAATGTCGTCGGGGCCAACCAGATTGCCGCCGAACATCTGCATCCCTTTCCACGACTCCGGACGCGAACTCTTGCCGCTGAGTTTCCGGGCGGCAGCCATCAGCAGTTGCCCCACTCGGGTCCGCTGAAGGGCGAGGTTCAAGCGCACAAACTGCCAGGGCGGCGGCGATTGCGGCCCGGCAGCCGTCGCCACGCCAAAGGGCCCGATCATCTCGTTGTTGCCCAGGTACACGATCCACAAATCGCCTTCGCGCCGGGCACAATCGCGGGCGATGGGCACAATCGCGTGCGAGTTGATGGCCGTCATCGCGACATTGACCACTTCGAATTTTGCTTTTGGAAATCGTTCGCGCAGCAAGACCTCCAGATAACGACCCGCACCGAAAGCCGGCTCCGGATCGCCCATGGCGGCCGACTCACCGAGGATAAAAATGCGATAAGTGCCGGCCGGCTTTCTTGCGGGCATCCGCAGCGCCGCGGGCATCCGCGCAATCGCGCTCGGGAAAAAACGGAAACCAAAACTGTCGTTTTCCACGAGCATTTCCTGGCCGCCGATCCGCATCGGCTTGAAGAACCCGGTGGCGTAGCCATAACCACCGACTCGCAAGGCCGCTTCCAAAATCGCCAGCGCCACAAGCGGCACCACCAGCAAAAGCACCACTGCGGCCACACGGAAAAGCCACTTCTTGCCCGGAGTGATTTGTTTCAGCGAAGGCCGAGCGGTTTCCCGGAGCTTGGCTTCCCCCTGGCGCTTGGGTTTCGGGTTATGGGTCCGGCGTTTCAAGGTTGCGACTGTAACTTGATCACGATTGCCGCGACAATGTTGAACTTCAATGTTCAACTTAACGGAGGGCGCGACGTCGCGGCGACCTTCAAGGACTGCTTTTTAGCCGATAGAAGGTGTTGCTGGAAGACAACGGCAGCGTGACCTCGTTGTACAGATTCCTGAGGTTGAGCACGGGCGGGTTGGTGACGTCGGTCCAATTCGTCGTCATCAAATCGGAGTTTAGTTGCAAGGTGAAAGGCAGCGAGGGGATGAGCCAGGAAACGACCACATTGCTTGTCGAAGAAGTGATGCTCACCGACGGCGTGGGTGTGGTCTTGAGGACATAAACCGCGCGCATGCCACCCGCTGCCAATCTGTTCCCGTCCGCCGAGGACGCAACAGAAAACCAGTTTAAGAAGGGTGCGTCAGTTATGACCCAGGTTGCACCTCCATTGGTTGAGGTGCTGATCAGTCCAGGCCCGTTGTCTGCTGCCACGAACTTGCTTCCGTCCGCTGAGGACGCGACAGATACCCAAAGGAACGCGGGCACATTGTTTGAAATCCACGAAACTCCAGCATTCGTCGAAGTGTAAATCCATCCCCCATTGTTGCTTGCCGCAACCAATCTGTTCCCATCTGCCGATGACGCCACGGAAACCCAATCGGCTTGGGGCGCACTGTTTGATATCCAAGCGCCCCCTGCGTTGGTGGAAGTGTAAATGAAATTCTCCGCTGCCACCAATTTGTTGCCATCCGCCGAAGACGCGACGGCCCGCCATTGCTTATTGGGCACATTGTTTGAAATCCACGTTCCGCCTGCGTTGGTGGAAGTGTAAATCCTCCCAGAGCCATAGAGGTCGTCCACCGCCGCCAATTTGTTTCCATCAGCCGAAGACGCGACGGATCTCCAAGTCAAATTGGGTAGATTATTCGAAATCCATACTGCCCCCGCATTGGTAGATGTATAAATCCGTCCGAGGTAGTCCGCTGCCACCAATTTGTTGCCGTCCGCCGAGGACGCGAAGGACATCCATAGTGAACCCGAAGTGGTCGCATAATTTGAAGCCCACGAGACGCCTCCATTCGTTGAAGTGTGGATGGGTATGCCGCTGCCTCCCGCCACTAGCTTGAGTCCATCGGCAGAAGAGGCGACGTGCATATTTTCACGAAATGTGTTGGTAGTCGCCGTCCAGTGTTGGCCTACCACTGAGTTGGCCACAATTAGCAACGAACAACAGACAATAATCGTCAGGATTGGTAATCTGCTTTTCATGGAAAGTTAGTAACTCGCAGTGTGCTTTAGATTTTTGCGAAACATAGGCCATGCGGTTGGACCCAAGGTATTGTGTTCCACCACAGCATACACATTCCCGTCTTGAGACCCAGCATACACCGTGTTGTTTGCTCCGTCGATTGCCGGCGAGGAAAGGATCGGCCCAAGCGTTGTCAGTGTCCAGAGCGCGGTGTTGCCGGTAGCCGGCGGAACGACGGCATATAGTTTGGAGTCGCTGGCACCGAAATAGACGGTACCGTTAGCTCCAACTGCGGGCGACGAATACGTCGCCTCCCCTCCCGGGTTCTGCGCTGTGAAATGCCACAACTCGTGACCATCAATACGGTCGAGAGCAAAAAGGTTGCAGGGGGTCTCTCCGTCCACCACATAGACCACCCCGTTGGGCGCGACAGGATTCTGCACAGGACCAATGGACGGTGATGACGCCCAAACTGTGGCTATGGGGGAGGGGGAGGCGATGGTGGGCCACTTCAAAATGGGCTGACCGCCAACGGTCGCCGGGGGTGTCACCGCGACGTTGCCCACATAAACGGTCCCGTCAATATCCACCGCTGGTGACGACCCTGGCTCTATACTCGGCGCTGATGGGAGTGGCAGAATGGGAACTGCGATGCTCCACTTTGGTTGACCGTCTGGGGAGGCGGCATGTAGTTGTGGTAGCTGTTGAATACCCTCATCAAGGAAGTACACCGTCCCATCAGACGCAACCGCCGGTGAGGATTCGATGTCAATGCCAGGTCCGACGGGAAGCATCCACTTCACATGGCCATCGTTTGGGTCAATTGCAAACAGAACTCCTGTGTCGTTTGCATCGCTGTCATCCAAAGTGATGTAAATGGTGCCATCGGCTGCGATTGCCGGTGAAAATGCACCACCTTCACCGGAAACAGCAGTGCCGAAGTCGCAAACCCATTTCTGCGTACCGTTCGGGTTAACGGCAAAAAGACGATTGAAGCAGGAAGCATAAACGGTTCCGTCCGGTGCAATCGCGGGAGAGGCTGTTATTTCAAATTGGGCTGGCCCCATCTCAAAAAACCAGTTCTCCGTTCCATCGGGATTAAGCGATCGGAGTCTTGTTCGATCATCTCGGTTGTATTGAGAGGCGGAGTTACGATGTGTGGATTGCGCGTAGATCGTGCCATCAGTCGCGATGGCGGGCGAAGAGTCAACGTAGGTCTCAATCTCCGGACTGACCTGTGGTTGCATACTGTGGCTCCACTTCGCTGTGCCTTCCGGGATGGACGGCAGCACGTTCAGAGGCGCATCGTGAGACGTCATCGGTGGCCCACAAGAACCGGTGACGACCACATGATACAGGGCGACCGTTCCCAGCGACCCCTGAGGGCTGGTGTAAACTCGGGAGGTGGCCCCCGCCACATTCTGAAAAGCGCCCCCGTTGATGCTCTCCCGCCATTGGTAGGCCAGACTCGGGCCGCCGCCGCTCACGGTCACGGAGAATTTTCCGACCGCGCCTGGTGTAACGGTCGGCTGAAGGGTCTGGCCAATGATGGTCGCGTTACCCAGCGTCAGCGTGGCTGGCGAAGAAATCGTAGTGCAACAACCCACACAAGCACTCACAACGACGTCGTATGACCCGACATCGGGAAATGCGACTGAGTTGATAGTAAGCTGAGAGGTGCTGGCACCTGAAACATGAGAATCGTCATTAAGACGCACTCCATTCTTCCTCCACCGGTAGGTTAGCCCGGATCCGGAGACGGTCACCATGAACGTCGCGGTGCCTCCGGCGCATACGGTGACACTGACTGGCTGTACCGTGATGTCCGGCGCTGACGCAATAGTGATGGAAACCGTGGCAGGAGCCGAACTCAGATAGCCATCACTCACGATGTAGGTAAAACTGTCGGGACCCACATAGCCGGCGGTTGGGGTGTAGGTCCGGTACTGGCCGCAACTGGTCAAAACTCCATGAGACGGACCCGCTACAACGTAGAAATACACGGAGAAACCATTCGGGTCTGTTCCGTCGAGAGCGATACTCACCGGAGAATTGCGGCAGGTTTGCACGGAGGGGGGAGAGGCAGTCGGCATAGAGCATGGAAAATAGTGGAACCCGACGTCCACCGGGTCGGTGTTGTCCGGCAACTGGTCTGCCCGGACGGTATAAGTGTTCAGGCCGAGACTCGCAGGGGTCCCGTTGCCAGCGTCAATCAGCGTGAACAAGTCGCCGCTGGTGAGCAATTGGTTCGGGTAGTAATAGCCCCCCAGCGGGCCGGCTTGATAATCAACCGTGCTCAATGTGTAGGATGGGCCGGGAATCGGGGGTAACGCGGTCGTCTGATAGTAGGCGTTGTTTTGCGTGTGTGTTGGCGGATTCACGCTCCACGTCAGCGTCACCCGGTCAAACAGGTTGTTGGCCAGGGTCCAGTAATAGTAATAGCCGGTGCTGGCACCAGCGGCGTTAAATGATCCGCCTGCGAATAAATTGTTCACGAGCGAAAGCGAGAAGTCGTAATAGTAGCGGGACAGTTCAACCTTGCAGCGCTCGAAAATGTTGTTGGTGAATCCGATGGTTGGATTGCCGTAGGCGCGGTCGGCGAGGACCAGATAGGCGGCGCGCAACTGGCAATCTTTCATGAACCACTGGTTTGCCCCGGCAGAAGATGTCTGCCAAAGGAAGTATCGCTTGGAGTAGGTCGCGGCCAGAAATGAAACGTCGGTAAAGTTGAACTGAGCCAAGACACAACTCCCCTGCAGCAGCGCCATCGAAGCAAAGCTGGTTGCCCACGCAGAAGAAGGCTGCTCCTGCACCGAGGAGTGCCGTGCCAATTGAATGTGCCTTTGCGGCGCGCCTTGGCTGATTATTCTGGAGCCGGTTTGCAGAATCGTCCCGTATTGCCCGTAAAACCCGACCGCCACCCCGTCCGCGAGCGTGAGCGTGGCGTTGTTGAGATTCAACCCGGTCCAGCAATAATCCAAGGCATCATAGTGGTAGCCACGATCCGGAGAACAACTGTTGTCCCGCAGGACAAGGGAACTGCTCGGATTGAGAATTGTGTCACTGGTGAAATGGGCCGACCGCACCACGGGCGGGTACGTGGTTTTCTGTTTGAGATCAACGAGCAGCGCAGGGTTGATCGTGGGCGTGCCGGCACTGCGATAAATGCTCCCGTCTGCCAGGTAATAGTTGCCCGCGCCGACAGGAGCGTGGTAAACGCCGGTACCGGCGAGCGGGGGTTCGGTGTGATTGTAGGTGGTCGTCGCTCCCATGTTCCCAATCGCCGTGAGTACGCTATTGGTGAGGGCGTTGGCGGGCGTGCCGGGGCCAATCCAAAACTGGGTGATCTGGTCGGCGGTCACGTGCTCGCCTTGCACCGAAACCGTACCACTCACGCCATTGACGCCGACCGCACATTGGGCCAGCAGCACGTTGTGCAACTCCTGGGTACCGGAGGACGCCAGGGGATTGTCTTTGATGGCGTTAGTACAGAGGAGGAATTGCGAATGCCAGATGGAGCGTGGGACATAGCTCTGGGCCAAAGCCGTTCCCGCGTATAGAAAGCGCAGATACTTGAGGGCGTTCGTGCCAGCGGTCACTTCCAGATAGGTCGCGCCCGTATTGACCGGCGTGCCCGTCGCCACCGTTTCCCCCACGCTGCTGTCAAACTTGCTCGTGAACACCGCTGGACGATATGGCCCCGTCTGGCACACCAGTCCGTTTCCCCCCACGGAAATCTTTGCGCTGCTGGAGTTGTCGAACTTCACCACAGTGCCGCGTTCGTTCGTCGTAGTCCCGCTCAGGTTCACCAACCCGCTCACGTAGTACGTCGTGTCCGCCTTGAGGGTAACATCGGGGGCACTGGCAAGCAGCGAGTAGTCCAAAACCACCCCGCGCAACGGAGCACTGAGCTTCGCCAACTGCATCTGCCGCTGCACGGGCTTCGCCGGCTTGCGCGCGGGAAGCTTCAATTTCAACGACGCAGTTTGTTGCCCCGCCTTCTTTTGCTTGTTCCAAAAAAACGCCGTCCGCTTCTTCGCGGGCAAAGCCTCCAACTGATCCGCGATCCGGGCCAAAGCCACCTGCTCAATCAGAATCGTGCGCCCGGCAATGACGGTCCACTGTTTCTTGATCGGAACTTCATCCGGGTTCGCCTCCTCCAACCCAACGGCGAATGCCTTTCCCTGTCCCATTTGCATCGTGCCGAAATCCAAAAGTTGATCCTCGTCTTCGCCATCTTTCTCCCCAGACTTGATGATTGTGACTATTGGCTGCGGCGGCGAAAGAAATTCAGTCATCACCCGCAAAGTCGTGGTTTCGGAAACCAACCCGAAACTTTCAGCCGTGGGCGGGCGCTCGACCAAAATGACATCCTGCTCCAGCCCCGCTTTCGTGTAGGTGAAGCGTATGCTGGCTTTTATTGCCCCGCTGAAAGCATCGGCATACAGCACCTGGTTTGAATTGATGATCTGGCCAATGGAGTTTGTTGCTTCCGCCAGCAAAACCGATTTGCCACTTGCAGAATCCACATAGCTCAATCCAAGCACGCGGCTTTGCAGACGTTTTCCGTCGGTCGTTTCCATATCAACCACTGTCTCGCTGCGGAAATCCTCGGCAAAGATGACTTTGTGACCGCCCTGACGCGCGATGGCCCCGCCCGGACAGCTCTCGATCACTTCGCGGGAAACTTTCCATTCTCCATCCTCGCGGTAGAACATTCCGGTTTGCAATTCCACGTAGGCGACATTCGTTCTTATCACCGTGTTGCCATTGGAATCCCGGAAAGTGTCAATGCGATGCCACACTTGGGAATCCGCGTCTTTCTCGCCGGCTTGCAGGGTCTGGGAAACGGGCTGCAACTCGGTTTCCATAACGGCGGTTTGATTGTCGGCCAATTGCGCTCGCGCCGGGGAATTAACAAGAACAGAAAAAATCAAAGACAGCCCGCCAACAATCCGCCCAATGTCGCGGTGGTGTGTCGCGGTGGTGTGTCGTCGCAAAATGGTTTTCAGAATGAATTCGCGCACTGGTTGACCAAGTGAGTCAACAATGACACGCAGTAGCCGCTCGTCAAGGCATGTTTCCGATCCAGCCGCACATGAATGTCTAGGCCTGACTCAATGGTGGAATTACCTTTCCAGCCTGTCCCTTCACAGAACGACCACCATGCTGGGCGTCGCCAGGCCTTTGCGAGAAGAGGTCCACCGAAACAACATGTCATATTACTTTCGCGATCGAGACGGCTCATGAACCCGGAGCGAGAACCACCCGCAGACCAAAATTGCTTAGTGCAAGCGATGCGGGGGCCCCTTCGCGCATGGCCGACCGGCAAATCTGCGGGACCCCGTTCCAGCAACCGCCACGCATCATGCGGCTGAAACCCGACGAAGGTCCTTGCGGATCGGTCAACGACCCACCGGGATAGACTCCATCCCAGTCCTGAACCCACGCCCAAACGTTTCCGATCATGTCATACAAACCCCATTGGTTAGGCAGCTTCTGCCCCACCGGCTGCGTCGTGAAGTCGCTGTTGTCGCTGTACCAAGCATAGTTCGCGAGATTCGTGAAACCCGGGTCATCGCCGTAAAAAAAGCGCCGGTCGGCGGTTCCCGCCCGGCAGGCATATTCCCACTCGGCTTCCGTCGGCAGACGGTATTTGCTCCCCAGCGGAATCTTTCCGGTGGCCAACTCCTGCTGCGTGCGCAAAGCACAATAGTTGGTCGAATCATTCCAACTCACCTTTTCGACCGGGCGGTTCAGGTCGCCGAGGAATCCGCTCGGATTGTGGCCAACCACCACCTGATACTCCCCTTGCGTCACCAAGTATTTCCCCATGAAGAAACCTCTCTTAAGCGTCACCGTCATTTGCGGACCCTCGTTGCCGCCACGGTTTAGTTCCGTCTGCGGACTGCCCATTCGGAAGGTGCCCGGTGGAATGAAAACGAGGTTAGTCGGCGCCGTTGCCACCGTCCGGTAGAACCGCCTCCCGGTAGCCGGCGTCGAGACGTCCGTCCACAAATAGTTTGCGGCGGTGAGTTGGACGAAATCCACGGTCATCCAACTGTTGGTATCGGCCGCGTTGGTCGCGGCCTGGATCGCGCAGACAGTTCCGACTGCGCCGGTGACGGTAAGATCGGAGTAAAGTTGCAAGCCGAGCGGGCCCTGCGCCTTGGCGATGTCGGGGTGCAGCCCCGTCATCAAACAAATCGCGCCAACCGATAAACCAAGCCCGAAGTGCCGGGGCGGCTTGGGTTTCGTTTGCTTCCACCAGTGGCGGTCATTGTGCGGCGGAATGGGGTTTGAGCTTCGCCGAAGCATGGAAATAATGACCCGCTGTTCGCCAAGTACTGTCAAAGCGACTGGGCACAGCGCGGCACGGGTCAAATTGACGAACCGATACCAATGCCGCCAACAGGAATTTCTGCTCAGGACCAAGTGCATGGGACATCGCTATTTTCGGATAACTGGCGCGACTGGCGCGAATGGATAACTGAAAAGACTACAAAATGTCAAATGCGCAGTAAAAACCTCTTTCCCTTTGTGCGCCCTGCGTGTAACTCTCTTACAACGGCTCAACCTAATATGCCTATGAAAAGACCTTTTCGTTCTCACCGCGTCCCAAATTCTTCGCGCGGTCAGTCCCAGCCGCCCGTCCGGCGGGCGTTCACGCTGATTGAACTCTTGGTGGTGATCGCCATCATCGCGATCCTGGCGGCTATGTTGTTGCCAGCTCTGGCCCGGGCCAAATGCCGGGCGCAGGGAATCTTGTGCATGAGCAACTCGAAGCAACTCTTGCTCGGCTGGCTTCAGTACGCCAACGACAATGCAGATCGCGTGGTCAACAACTTCGGCCAACTCGAGACTTCCTCCGAGATCGCCGCCAAAACGTATCGCAACTGGGTGAACAACAACATGTATTGGACCACCGCTCAAGACATCACCAATGTGAACATTCTTAAAGCCGGCCCGCTGAACTCGTATTACGCTGGTAATGTCGGGATCTTCAAGTGTCCCGCCGACAACTACCTGAGTGCTCCCCAACGGGCGCTCGGTTGGACGGCGCGCGTTCGTTCGTGTGCCATGAATGCTTACTTTGGCCCCTATAACCCCACTTGGACCAGCGAGGGAAACAATTTCTTCCCGGCCTACCGGCAGTTCTTGAAACTGACCACGACCCCCAATCCGGTGAACTATTTTGTGATGTTGGATGAGCATTCCGACAGCCTCAACGACGGCTATTTCCTGAACAATGGCGATCCAGCGACTTTTACCCAGTGGGGTGATTTACCGGCTTCGTATCACTGTGGCGCCGCGGGCTTCTCGTTCGCGGATGGCCATTCCGAAATCCACAAATGGAAAAGCAAAGTCACCATTCTGCCAGTAGTATTGACGGGCGGATTTCCGGGTTACCCATTCAGTTCCGACCCACCCAATGGGAAAAAGGATGCCGACTGGATGACGTCTCACATGACGATTCGCAGGTTCTAACAAACCCTGCGCTTCTGCTAGAACCGTAGCCGCGGACGTGAGTCTGCGCTGACTTTCATCTGATTTGCGCGGACTCAAGTCCGCGGCTACGGAGTTCGAGCGCCGGTTCCGGTCGCGATAGTTTCCAGTTTCGGCGGGCAATTTATTCCCCAATAAGATTTGACATCGGCTGTAATGTTTTTTATTACACCGCGCGTGTTGTATAAACGTATCTGCCATATTTCCACCCACCGACAGTCCCCCGGGTTGCGTTTCCTGGCGGCTTTCAATATCCCCGCGCAATAACCAAAATCAAACTATGCCCCACAGCAAAAAATACATGATCTCCGTGGCCCTGATCGTCGCGATCGGAGGCTTTCTCCTGGGATTTGACGCCACGGTTATTTCGGGAACCGTGCCGTTCATCAAAAAGTACTTTGATCTAAGCGGCGTCAGTGGCGACTTGAAACTCGGCTGGGCCGTGAGTTGCCTCGGGTGGGGCGCGTTGGGCGGGAATGCGGTAGCCGGGCTGCTGAGCGACCGTTTCGGACGGAAGAAAGTGCTCTTTATCACCGCGCTCTTGTTCGCCGGTTCGGCGCTACTCTCGGCGACCGCCACCAACTTCACGGTGTTCGTGATTTCCCGGATCATTGCGGGCGTGGCGGTGGGCGGGTCCATTCTCATCGCGCCGGTTTACATCGCGGAAATTTCGCCCTCCAAACAGCGCGGCAGCCTGGTCTCGTTCAACCAACTCATGATCGTCATCGGCATTTCGGCGTCATTTTTCTCCAACTACTTCCTGCTCGAAATCGGCGACAACAACTGGCGCTGGATGCTGGGCGTCGAAGCCATCCCCGCCGCGCTGTATTTCTTTCTGCTTTTTGCCGTGCCGGAAAGTCCCCGCTGGCTCTTCGGTAAAGGACAGACCGGACCAGCTCGGGAAATCCTGACCAAAGCCTGCGGACCGGAGCAGGCTGAGGAAGAATTGCGCAACATCCAACAAAGCTTCGCTCAAAAAACCACCGGGGTCGGCCTGGGCGGTCTGCTGGGACGGCGGATGCGCTTCATCATGTTCATCGCGCTGGCCATCGCCTTCTTCCAACAAATCACCGGCATCAACGCCATTTTCTATTATCTCCCCACGATCTTTGTGCATGCCGGCGGGGGCGTGAACGCGGCGTTCAAGCAAGCCGTGCTCGTCGGCCTCGTGAATCTCGGCATGACGTTCGTGGCGATCCGGTGGGTGGACCGTCTGGGCCGCAAACCGCTACTGGTCATCGGAGCGGCCGGCATGGCGGTTTCGCTGTTGACGTGTGCCTGGGCTTTTCACGATTCCACTTACCAGATCACGGAAAAGTCCTACGCCATCCTGGAAACGGGCAAAGTGCCCGCGGATTTGATCGGCGAACTGAAAGCTTCCGAGAAAAAAGTTTTCACCACCGACAAGGAATACGTCGCCGATTTGGAAAAGCGGTTTGGGGCCGAGCGCATCAAACCTCACCAGGATTCGCTGGTCACCGCCGGGCTGAACATCCGCGCTTCGCTCGTGCTGTATGCCATCATCGGCTTTGTCGCCTCGTTTGCGATTTCGCTCGGCCCGGTAATGTGGGTGCTGCTCTCGGAAATCTTCCCCAACCAGTACCGCGGCGCGGCGATTTCGCTCGTGGGATTCTGGAACTCGGTCATCAGCGCCACGGTCACCATGATCTTTCCGTGGGAGTTGACCACCTTTGGCACCGCCGGCACGTTTCTCGGCTACGGCCTCATGGCAGTGGCCGCGCTGGCCTTTGTCCTGATCTGGATTCCCGAAACCAAGGGCAAAACGCTAGAAGAACTCGAAGGCATCCTCGTCCGCAAATAGGAACTTTCCCATGAAACAAAACCTAAAACTCGACACTGCGGAGTCCGTGAGATGGACGACAGAGCCAAGAATCGTGCGCGCAATTCTCCCTCGCCCCCGCCGAGGGGGAGAGGGTCGGGGTGAGGGGGAAACCGGGACCCGTCCGATTGCTTCCACGCAACCCCTGACCCTGCCCTCTCCCCTTCCGAAGGGGAGAGGGAGAACCACTTCGCGCGCTGGTAATGCCTCCTGTCGTTTGATGAGTATTGCCCCCCTGCTCATGGCTTTGTCCGCTGTTGCGCTCCTGACCTCTTGCAGCAGCGACACCCCGCCCTCAGTCAATCGCGGAAAACCGGCCGGCCCAACCAAAGTCGCGATCAAACACACAGCGGAAAAATTCCAACTCTACGTCAACAGCCAGCCCTTCTACGTCAAAGGCGCCGGCCTCGAATTCGGCAGTCCCGAAAAATTGGCCGCGCATGGCGGCAACACCTTTCGCACCTGGCGCACCGAGAACGGCCAGGCCACCGGCCAACAAGTCTTGGATCGCGCGTTGACCAACGGGCTTTACGTCGCGATGGGTTTGGAGATCGCCCGCGAGCGGCACGGGTTTGATTACAACAACCCCGCCGACGTCGCGCGCCAGTTTGCGGAAGTCAAAGCCGAGGTGTTGAAATACAAAGACCATCCGGCGTTGATCTCTTGGATCATCGGCAACGAGCTGAACCTGCGCGCCACCAACCCGAAAGTCTGGGATGCCGTCAACGAAATCTCCAAAATGATCCATCAGGTGGACCCCAACCATCTGACGATGACCGCGTTGGCCGGCATCGGGAAAGACCTGGTGAACGACATCAAGACCCGCGCGCCCGATCTCGACCTGATCGGCATCCAGTCGTATGCGGACATCATGAATCTGCCGCGTTACCTCAAGGAATCCGGCTGGGATCGCCCCTACCTCGTCACCGAATGGGGCGCGACCGGGCATTGGGAGGTGGGCAAAACCGAGTGGGGCGCGCCCATTGAAAACGACAGCACCACGAAAGCGGAATTCTACCAGAAGCGCTTCGAAGCGGTCATTCGCCCCGATCAAACGCAATGCCTCGGCTCGTTCGTTTTTCTGTGGGGTCAAAAACAGGAACGCACGCCGACCTGGTACGGCATGTTCCTGGAATCTGGCGAAGAAACCGCCACGGTGGACGTGATGCACTACTTGTGGAACGGCAAATGGCCGACGAACCGCAGCCCGCGCCTCGACGGAGCCTGGCTGGCTGGCAAGACCGCGCCCGAGAACATCCGCCTGAAACCCGGCCAAGCCGCCACCGCCAAAATCACCGCCCGCGATGAGGACGGCGACCCGCTGACCTACGCGTGGGAAATTCTGGAAGAGAGCCGCGACTTGAAAGACGGCGGCGATCTGGAATCAAAGCCGCAAAGTTTGGCGGGCCTGATCCCCAGTCCGAACAAACCTGAAATCACCCTGACCGCTCCGGCGAAACCCGGCGCGTATCGTTTGTTCGCCTACGTTTTCGACGGCAAAGGCGGCGCGGCGCATGTGAACATCCCGTTCTACGTCGAAGCTGCCGCTCAGGCGGCGGCGCCGAATATCAAGAACTGAACGCCGCGCCGCGAGTTCCCAGTTGCGCCCCGCCAACGGATGAAAAGTGCCAACGGATTTTTCGGAAACCCCTTTCCTGCCCGCTGGCACTTTTCATCCGTTGGCGAATTCAAGCACGGCACCCGATGAAAGAAGAACCGGCCCAAACGATTTGACCAATGCGCTCTATTTCACACTCATCGGGCGGAGCGCCGGTCTGTGACCGGCTTTGCGCGCTCGCAACGCCCAAAGCCGGCCCCAGACCGGCGCTCCACTCGGTCGCGATTTCGTGCGGAGTGTGAAACATCCGGGCTAACTTCATTCCTCCGCTATGAAAACCAATCTGTATCTTGGCAAGAACCCGCTCTACGCCTCCGCCGTTCCGGTAGCGGGCCAACAGGTAACTCTCGAAGGCGAAGCGTTTTACCAAATCGCCAACTACGATCGCCTGCGACCGTTCTTCATGAGTATTGTCAGCGGTGGCGACCACTGGATGTTCATCTCCAGCACCGGCGCGCTCACGGCGGGCCGCCGCAATCCCGACCTCGCGTTGTTCCCCTATTACACCGACGACAAGATTCACGACTCGGCGGAAATTACCGGCAGCAAGACCGTGCTCATCGTCCGCCAGCAGGGACGCGACCAACTCTGGGAGCCATTTTCGAATCGTTATCCTGGCGTCCATCGGATCCGGCGCAACCTCTACAAGAACTTTTTTGGCAACAAACTCGTCTTCGAGGAAATCAATGACGATCTCGGGCTGACCTTCCGCTACGGCTGGTTCAACAGCGAGCGTTTCGGTTTCGTGCGCAAAGCGTGGTTGGCGAATTCCGGCCCCGCCCCCGCCAGTGTCACGTTGCTCGATGGGATTCAAAACCTCATGCCCTGCGGCGTGGGCAGCCAGTTCCAGCTCGACAAAAGTACGCTGCTCGACGCTTACAAACGCAATGAGCTGCTGTCGGAAACGGGCTTGGGTTTGTTCCGGCTCAGTTCCATTCCGATAGATCGCCCCGAGCCTGCCGAAGCGCTCAAGACCACGACGGTGTTTTCCATCGGCCCCGCACCCAGTCTGAAGCTTCTCTCCTCTGTCCAACTCGACCACTTCCGCCGCGGGCAGCCGGTGCGCGAGGAAACGGATGTCCGCGCCGAGCGGGGAGCTTATTTCGTCCAGACGAAACTCACGCTCCGACCGGGCCAAACCGCGAACTGGCTGCTCGTCGCTGATGTTGCGCGTGGGCCATCGGAGGTCGCCGAGCTTCAACAACTGCTCCGCCGCCCAACGCAACTGCGGCGGGAGATCGAATCCGACATCGCGCTAGGCACAGTGGAACTGGAGCGGATTGTCGCCAGCGCCGACGGCCTCCAAAAATCCGCGCGCCCGCTGGGCGACGCCCGCCATTTCGGCAACGTGCTGTTCAACGTCATGCGCGGCGGCATCTTCAACGACGGCTACCAAGTTGAAGCGGCGGACGTTCAGGTTTTCATCCGCCACGCGAACCGCGACGTCGCCACGCGCCACGCCAAGTTCTTTCGCCAACTTGGCCACTCCCTCTCCCCCGCCGAGGGGGAGAAGGTCGGGGTTAGGGGGAAACGCCCGCCCGCTGCTGCATTGTCGGACAGCCCCTCACCCTACCCTCTCCCCTTCCGAAGGGGAGAGGGAGGAGCACTCCGTTCGCGAGCAGTTTGTTCCGCAGGTTGTCTCATTAATCTCGCTGCCGCGACGAACGATCCGCAATTAGAACGGCTCTGCCATGAGTATTTGCCCCTCACCTTCAGCCGCCGGCACGGTGACCCGAGCCGGCCCTGGAATCGGTTTTCCATCGCCACGCGAAATCCTAACGGCACGCGCTTGCTGGGATACGAGGGCAACTGGCGCGACATTTTCCAGAACTGGGAGGCGCTCGCGGTTTCGTTCCCCGGCTACGTCGCCAGCATGATTGCCAAGTTCGTCAACGCCTCCACCGCCGATGGCTACAATCCCTACCGCATCACGCGCGCCGGCATTGATTGGGAGGTCGTGGACCCGCACGATCCGTGGTCTTACATCGGCTACTGGGGCGATCACCAAATCATTTACCTGCTGAAGCTCCTGGAAATTCTGGAGCGCCACGAACCGGCCACGTTGCGCGAATTCCTCACGCGGGAAATTTTTTGCTACGCCAACGTCCCTTATCGCATCCAGCCCTACGCCGAGCTCCTCCAAAACCCGAAAGACACCGTCGTCTTCGATCACGCCACCGAAGAAACGGTCGCCCGCCGCGTTTGCGCCACCGGCTCGGATGGCAAACTGGTTTGCGACCCGGGCGGCAACGTGCGGCTCGTCAATCTGACTGAAAAACTGCTGGTCTCGCTGCTCGCGAAGCTATCCAACTTCATTCCCGAAGCCGGCATTTGGTTGAACACCCAGCGACCCGAATGGAACGACGCCAACAATGCCCTCGTCGGCAACGGCGCGTCCATGGTCACGGTGTATTATCTGCGTCGGATGCTCACGTTCTGCTGTGAAC
Organism: uncultured Verrucomicrobiota bacterium; assembly: GCA_903828255.1. Classification (GTDB taxonomy): domain Bacteria; phylum Verrucomicrobiota; class Verrucomicrobiia; order Limisphaerales; family JADLHS01; genus CAIKLQ01. Next base: position 13,188 of record CAIKLQ010000454.1, on the reverse strand, counting down.
TGCTCGGCTCGACGACGGAAACCGATTTCAGCGTCTCTGAGGAAGTGGCCACCCACCTCGCCGCCGTGAACCGCACCCTCACGCGCCATTGCGCGTTGCTCGGCAAGCGCCTGAGCGACCAAGACCGGAAGCGCCTCACCGATGAACTTGGCCAAGCCGCCAGCCGCTATCGCGCACAGATTTACGCGAAAGGATTTTCCGGCCAGCGGCGCAAGATCAAACGCACCTTACTGCTGAGCTTCCTCGCCGCCGCGCGCGACGCCACCGACGCGAGCATTCGCGCCAATCGTCGCGCTGACGGGCTTTATCACGCCTACAACCTGATTCGCCTGGACCAGCCGGGCGCGATTACCATCCGCCGCCTTTACGAGATGCTGGAAGGCCAGGTCGCAGTGCTTAGTTCGGGCCTGTTGTCAGCCGAGGAATCGCTGGAAGTGCTAACCGCCCTTAAGCGCAGCGCGATGTACCGTGCCGATCAACACAGCTATCTGCTCTATCCCAACCGTGAACTTCCCCGCTTCGTCGAGCGGAATAATATCCCGGCGAAGCAACTCAACCGCTCCGCGCTCCTGCGGAAACTCGTGACCGACGGCAACCGCCAACTCGTCGAGCCCGACGTGGCCGGTCAGGTCCACTTCAACGGCGCGGTGACGAACGCCCGCGACCTTCGCCGCATCCTGGATCAGCTTGCCGCCTCTGGTTATGCGCAACTGGTTAAGCGCGACGCCCCACTCGTGCTGGACCTGTTCGAGCAGTTGTTCGACCACGAATCCTTCACCGGCCGCTCCGGTACGTTTTTCGGCTACGAAGGGCTGGGTTCGATCTACTGGCACATGGTTTCCAAGCTCCTGCTGGCGGTTCAGGAAACCTTCTTCCACGCCGCCAACACCGGCGCAGCGAAGGCAGTCCTCCCGCAACTCGCAACCTGCTACTATGACATTCGCGCCGGGTTGGGCGACAGCAAGTCGCCCGAAGAATACGGGGCATTTCCGATGGATCCGTATTCGCACACGCCCGGTCACGCCGGGGCCCGCCAACCGGGACTAACTGGACAGGTGAAGGAGGACATTCTGTGCCGTTTGGGCGAGTTGGGGGTTCTTGTGTCTGGCGGACGAATCCATTTCCGCCCGTTGCTCCTGAGACCGGAGGAGTTCATTCCGTCGCCAACTGATTTTGAATTCTTTGATGTCGCCGGTCACCCGCGAAAACTGCGCCTGAAAGCCAATTCGCTCGCTTTCACCTACTGTCAGTTGCCAATCGTGTACCAGCTTGCCGCGAAAAACTCGCTGAAGGTTTTCAGGCAGAACTCCCCGCCATTGCAATGCGAAGAGCTGCGTCTCGACGCCGACACCAGCGGCTCAGTTTTCAATCGCGATGGGACCGTGACTCGTATTGAGGTGACTCTTGAACGCGATTCCCTGCCTGCACCGCGGCCGTCATCCACAGGTTGCGGAGTCCCCGACCCTTTCTTGCAGCCGAACCAGCACATTGTTCTCGGCCGGGATTCTGGCCGCGCCGCGAGGCTTTCCAGCAGGAGCGTTACGAGTAGTAAAGAAGAGGCCGTTACTTGACTTGGCAGGGGGAATTCAATATCAGTCCTCGCATTGCACCACTGGCAGGAGAACCCGGCCCGCCGTGGGTTCGCATCGCCGCGACAAAAAATGACGCCCGTTGAAACACAACCATCCCGGCCCAGGGTCGCCACAAGCCTCCACGGCGGGGAAAACACCAAACCACAGCCAACCCATATCAACTCATGACCACTCAAGTTGCCAGCCGCCAATTGCCAAGCTTAGCGCCCAACCCTGCCGGAGTTTGCGACCTGACCAGTTACAACGGACTCAACACCTTCGCAAAAGATGATGGCGGGAACTACTTTCGGGTCGCCGCGCCGACCAAGTGCAATCTGACGGTGCAGCAGGTTTACAACGGCGTTACCACCCTCCTGACCACCGCAGATTACACGGTGCGGGCCGGGGTCCTACTCAATACCTTTTGTGTGCTCACCAAGCTGGACGCGAACACCCGCCAGTTCAGCGCCCTTGCAAACGCGAATTATTCCTTCACGGTATTTCTCGCCAACGCAACGGCGACGGCTACTTACAAGCTGAACGTCGTGTTCCTCTGACAGAAACAGAGCCTGGCTTGGCCCCGCCGAAAAACCGCGCGCTAAAAGTTGAACCTGGCGGTCACGGCCAGCGTCCGTTCCCGCGGTGGGTCCTGGTAGGCGTTGATCGGATGCAGCCGGTAATCTTGCCCCGCCAGGTTAAGCAGGGCGAGCGTGAGTTCAAAGTGGCGGCGCGGGGAGCGATAGCCCGCATAAATATCGCATTGCCAGAAATCCTCGGCCGGCAACTGACCACCCAAGGTTGGGTCCGTTAAATCGGTTTGCCGTCGCCAGGTCGCCTTCGCCCCCGCAAACAAGCCGTTGGGCAGATTGGCCAGCACGTCCAGCGAGAGCGTGTGCAGCAGCCCTTCGTTCATCCGGCTGCCGCTGGTGGGCGGAACAAACAACGCCGGATCAATCGCCAGCGCTTCCTCCAGTTTCGCGTGCGCCACATCGTACCCCACGCCCGCACTCACGATGTCGCCGAACAGCCGGCGCAGCGAGCCGTGGAGACTTTCTTCCTGAAACCGGAGCGACTCCCCGGTATGTGCGGGCTGCGGCGCGGGATCGAGAACGGTGGCGAAGGTGTAGGTGCCGACCTCGCGATCCACATGGGATTCGAGTCGTTGCAGACCGATCACGGCGTAAGTGTTCGCGCCCAGGCGAAAGCGGCCATCGGCTTGCCAGGTTTCAATGTGTTCGCCGGATAGCCCGCCCACCAAAGAATCCGGAAACGCCGTGCGGAAACTGATGGGCAGCCCGGCGAAATTCGCCGGCTCGAGGCGCACGCTTTGATCCAGATCCTGCCCGTTGAGCGACTGCGCGTAAGCCAATTTCACCGCCACGGCGCTGCTCGGCTCCCACAGCAGACCCGCCTTGGGCGAAACCTGGTTGACGGGGTCGTGCGCTTGGCTCAACGGCGGGGCAATCGTATTCCGGGCCAGCTTCAGGAAATCAGCGTCCAAGCCGCCAAACAACAGCCAGTGCTCCGTGAGCTGCCAGTAATCGTAGCCGTAAAGCGTGAAGCGCTCATTGGTCACCTGCACGGCTTCGCTGGGAAAGAAGAAGGGAAAGTCGGGAAAAAGAATGGTGAACATGCCGTCCGGCCCCAGATTGTTGTTCTGGACTGGCCGCGCGGAATCCTGATTAGCGATTTCCTCCTGGTTGTGCTGCAGCCGGGTCCCGAGGATCAGAGAATGCGCGCCGATTTTTTGCAGTTGCTGCAACTCGATCGTGTTGGCGATGTAGCGCCGATTGAAGGATCGGGTCAGGTCCGTGACCCCCGCCGCAGGGTAATCCGGATCCGCCAACAGCATGACGGCTGGGCCGGCTGGCTGGTAAAACTGCGTCGCATCATCAAACCGGCTGGCCAGGATCAACGTGTGGCTGTTAGGCGACCACTCCCGATGATAGCCGAGCAGCACATCAGGCGACTGCTTCTCCGTGAAATGGTAATTCTTGATGGTGGCCGCCGGATCGTAATGTTGTGAAGTGTCACCGCCTTCCCAGCGGGCGTCGTACACTTGCAACAGCACGCCATCCTGCGGCGTCAGCATTTGCTTCACCTTGACGGATAGGAAGCGGGTTTCCAACTGGGCATTGGGCGCCTGGCCGGGGTCGGAAAGATAATCGGCATCCAGCGAGTAACTCGTGCCGCCAAACGTGCCGAATTGCGCCCCGGATTCCCGCCCCGCGCCGCGGCTCAGATACTCCGTGGTGGAACTGAGACCGAGGCTGTCGCGCTCGAATAGGCGGCCATACTCCTGCTGGCTGACGGTTTGTGAGAGCAACCGCCCATCGGCCGGCCCGAGCAGTGTGCTGATCAAGTGCTCGCTGAACGCGGGCGTTTCATAGCGCTGGCCAAATGGCGTGTCGCCCCGGTTCAACTGGTAAGCGTCCGAGAGGAAACGGTGCGCGCTGAAATTGGCATAATCCGCCGCCACCGCGCTGCCCGCCTCGCGCACCGCCACGTCGCTCAAACCCGCCTCGTCATAAATGCGCGCCAGGTTTGCGCTGCGCACGGCGCGGTCTTGATCGAGCAACAGTTGCGAGCGATACACGCGCCGATTCGCGTTCAATTCCTGCGACTTCTCCAAATCGCGGATGCTGGCGTTCAAGCCGTTGGCTTGCTCCCTCAGCAACGCCGAGTAAAGCCACGCCGTCGGATCGGCGGGATCGAGCTTTTTCGCCAAATCCAATTCGTGCCGGGCGCGGGGACGGTCGCCGGCGTTGGCGTAGGCTTTGCCCAGATAGCTGCGCAAGAGGGCGCGCTGCGGTTCGATGGCGGCGGCGACCAGCAAATCCTCCCGGCCGCCGCTGGCGTCGCCGCGGCGGATGCGGCAAAGCCCGCGGCCGAGCCAGGCGTTGCCGAGCGCGGAATCCAGGGCAATGGCTTGGTCAAACCGTTCGCCGGCGGCCCGGATTTTGTTTTGCGCGGCCAACAGGTAGCCCTGCAAAGCGACTGCTTGGGCGTTGCGCGGCGCGAGTGCGAGGCTTTGGTTCAAGGCTTCCAGCGCGCGGCTCGTGTGCCCGAAACTGAATTCCAATTCCGCCACCCGTTCCCAAGCGAAACCAAACTCCGGCGATTGCGACGCCGCTTGGCGCGCCAAATCGAGCGCGGTTCGCAGCGAAGTCTCGCCCCCGGCCCGCGATTGCTCGTAGTAGGAAGCGGCGAGCAGTTCGGTGGAGAGTTGCGGGGTGAGGGTGGCGGCTCGGTCCTCGCGCTTTACGGCGGCGATGAGTTGGCGCAGGGCGTTGGCCAACCGCTGCGGACGCCCCATCGGCTCGGCGGCGGGCAAGGTGGCGAGCGCGGCTTCCGTCTCCTGGACCTGACCGACGGAAAGCAGGAGCGCGGCGTGGTAAATCCGCTCGGCCTCGGAAGCGGGTTGCCGCGGCGCGGGAAATTTGTCCAGCGCGCCCAGCACATCGCCGGCCCGGTAGGCCGCCAGAGATTCGCTGAGAACCTGCTCCGCTTCGCGGCTAAGCGACAGGTCGCGGAGATCGAGCACAGCCGGATAATAGAAGCACCATTGCAGCAGGTTGTTCGCAACGAAGCCGGCGGTGCGCACGGGCACCTGACCCAACTGGGCCGTGGCTTGCTGGCCGTTGGTCAGGACGAGCGCACCCTGGTCGTTGCCAAAATTCACCTTGCCATCAATCACCGCAAAGGTCGTCTGTTCCACCCCGCCCACGGTTTCGACCTTGGCGCCGAATTCCGTTCCCTCCACGCCGGCGGTGGCCCCGCGCGTGACCACGCGCAGACGACCCGGTTCATCGCGGTGGAAAAAAGAAAGAATCCCGTGCAGCAGGCGCAGTCCCGATTGTGACCCCGACGCGGGCGGCGGCTGAACCTCCAGTTCGGTGAGCGCGCCGAAACTGACGATGCTTTGATCGGACCAGCGGACGGCGACGCGGCTTCTGGGGCCAACGCGCAGCCGGTCGGACGAATGTAACACCTGATTGGTCTGCGTGAGCACCCAGGTCGCGGCACCTACCGGCGAGAGTTCCACCGTGCCCTGAAGTTCCACGATTCGGATTTCGTTAGTCCCTTCCGCGCCCGATGCGGCCAGCGTGCGCGCGGTGCCGGCCAGACCCACGAGCCAGGCCAAGCCCGCGATCAGCCCGAGCGTTCGACAGTCGTTTACCACAAATTTCATAGGCTACCTTTCGGTGTTTCTTCGCTGAGTTAGGCTTTCGATAACAGACCCGCCCGAGGAAAGGCAAGCCAATCAATGCTGCCGGTCCTTTTGATCGGCTCTGCGGTGGTCAGTCTCATTGAGGGATACGCGGCTGCCGGCCAGTGCTTCAGCCTTCTGAAGTTGCAATTCGCAGTTCGGGTTAAACCCGAACGCCGATTCCAAACCGCTAATCTGCGCTAATCTGCGCTGATGGCAGACCTTTCTCAATTGGCTGCGGAGAAAAATTCCCCAGCGCGGTTTCCCCTCCGGGCCTCGGGAATTAGCGGTGATGAGCGCAGATTAGCGGTTTCCAATTCGGCAGTTCGGGTTAAAACCGGGTCCGGGCCCCGGCGGCAGGAAGGTTGCGCCCCGACGGTGTCTGCCCGCGCCGCCCAGGGCATCGTGCCGGCCGGGCGAAGGGCACTTTCAAGGCCGCCGATGCAACCGGTAATACCGCGGGGATAGATTGTTGGTTTCCGTGACCTGGTTTTCATTGCCCTCGTTTACGGGCGGCGGTAGCACTGCCGACCAGGCGGCGGAGGTTATGGGCGATTTGAATTCCAAGGCATAGTTGGTCAACGTGGAAGCCCACGCTAGGATCACCTGATTCGGAGGCACAAATCTGACACTGAGCAGCGGCAGCGGTTGTACCAACGTGCCGATGGTGACGGTATTGTTCGCCAGCACGGGGTCGGGGTATTGCGCGGTGACTTGCGCGGTGTTGGCGATGCTGCCGACGGCTTGCGGCACAACCTCGAACGTGACGGAGGCGCTCGCGCCAACCTCGAGCTGGCCAAGGTCGCCAATTACCGGATTCGCGTTGGTATTCAGCGCGCCTTGCGAAGTCGAGGCCGCGAGCAAGTTGACCGTGGCTGGCAGCGTGTTGGTCAGGAACACACCCGGCGTGGCATAGGGGCCGTTGTTCACCACCGTAATCGTGTAGAGGAGGGGATCGCCGACCACGACCGGATCGGGATCGTCGCTCACGGTCAGGCTCAGGTTCGCGGTGTAATCGAGGGCGAAGGATTGCGCGGACGTGGCGGTGCCCGCCGGCGCGGTGACGCTGATGGTTCCGGTCAGGGCATTGTTCGGGACGGTGGCATTGAGCGTGGTGTTGTTGAGGAGGGTGAAGGTCGCGTTCGAGCCGTTGAACCGCACCGCGCCCGTGCCGAGAAAATTCTGGCCGGTGAGGCTGACATTGTTCCCGGGCAACCCGTGGGTCGGATTGAAGCTGATGATGACCGGGGCTCCAAAGAAATTGGCCGCGCTGGTGGCCGTGCCCCCTGGCGTCGTCACGCGGATCGGGCCGCTGGTGACGCCCGGGGGCACGAGCGCGCCGATGGAAGTATTGTTGGTCACGACAACCGCCGCCGCGGGCGTGCCGTTGAAAGTCACGGCCGTGGTGCCGATGTAATTGTTGCCCTTGATGGAGACGCGCGTGCCGGGCGCACTGTTGCTGGGCGCGATGGTGCTGATGGTTGGGGGCAGGAAAAAGTTGCTGGCACTCGTGGCAATCCCGTCGGTGGTGGTGACGGTAACCGGTCCGTTGGTGGCCCCTGCCGGCACGATGGCGGAAAGCTGTCCGAACGTCACGCCGGTGGGCGTGCCGGCCTGGGCGCCGCTGAACTTCACCACGGGCGTGCCGACGTTGAAATTCGCGCCGGTGATCGTGACGCCGGAGCCTACTGGTCCGAAGATCGGCGCGAAGCCCGTGATAGTCGGTTGCACGACAAAATTGCTGCTGGAAAGAGCCGAGGCGGCGGGCGCGATGATGCGCAGCGTTCCTGTCGTAACCCCGACGGGCACGACCGCCGAGATCGCGCGGTTGCTCAGAACATTGAAGCTCGTGGCATCCAGACCGTTGAACCGCACCGCGCTCGTGCCGAGAAAATTGGTGCCGGTTATGATCACGTTCGTACCCGACCGGCCAGCGGCGGGAGAAAATCCAGTGACGATTGGCGGCACGTAAAAATTGGTCGCCGAGGTGTAGTAACCAAGGGTGGTCTGGACGGTAATCGGACCGGTGGTCACGCCGCTGGGGGCATTCACGGTAATCTGGGTCAAGGCCGGCGCGTTCGCTCCCGGCGCGAGCAGGCCGTTGAAATAGACGGCCAAAGGCGTGGTGAAATGCGCCCCGTTGATCGTCACCGGCGTGTTACCGCTGCCGGTGATCGGCGAAAAATCCGAAATGTACGGCCCCGGCCCAATCACCGTGAAATCCTGCGAGCTAAGGACGCCAGCGCCGTTCACCGAGACGAAAATCGGGTTGGCGCCATTAGTCGCCCCGGCCGGAACGCGTGCCTGGATCAAAGTTCCCGCTGTGGCAAAGGCCCCGGGATCCTGCACCCCGTTGAACCGCACCACTAGCGTTCCCGGAGAGAATCCGTTCCCGTTGATGAAGATGTAACTCGGATCGCTCGCCGAGCCAAACGCCGGAGTGAACGAACTGATGGACGGGGCGGCAAGAAGTGGAGCGGTTGACCACAACACCGCCAAAGCACAAACCGCTAAAGTTTTTTTCATAAAGTTTTTCCAAGCTCATATCATTGCTCTGCCAATGCTGTTCCACCACGGGTCGTGGAGTTCAGTGAGTGGCGCGCTGAATTCGCCTTGCTCCGTCTTCACCGTCAGCGTGTCGCCGCCCACCGTGCCGATGCGCGCAGCAGGCACGCCCATGAGCTTCGCACGCTCCACCACTTTCACGGCGTCCAGCGGCTGACAGGTGATGACGATGCGGGATTGTGTTTCGCCAAAGAGCAAGGCGTCGAGGCGGATAGTAGGACAGGCATCCTGCTCGTCAGGTAGTGCAGGCCTCTTGCCTGCGCTTTCGGAGGCGTTACCGTCCGCAGGCTGGCAGCCCGCGCTACTTGACCGGCTCGAAGCCTGGCCTACGCCGGACAAATCCACCGTCGCTCCGATCAGCCTGGGCGTCGCGCGCGCGACGAGCTGGCTGATGCAGCTTTCGGCGAGGCAAACCGCCAGACCGCCATCGCTGCAATCGTGCGCGCTCTTGACTAAACCGCTTTGAATCAAGCCGAGCAGCGTGGTGTGCAGCGTGCGCGCTGGTTCCAGCTCGCACCGCGGCGGCGTGCCGGTTTTCCTGCCGTGGATGACTTGCAGGTAGGCGCTGCCGCCCAAGCCGAACAAGGGATCATTTGCGTCCACCGCTTCGCCGAGCAAGATGATCGCGTCGCCTTCGTCCTTGAACCACTGGGTTGTGATGTGCTCGGGCTTCTCGATGATGCCGACGACCGCAATGGTGGGGGTGGGATCAATCGGCCCGGCGGGGCTTTGGTTGTAGAGCGAGCAGTTGCCGCCGGTGACGGGCGCGTTGAAGGCGCGGCAGGCGTCGGCCAAACCGCGCACGGATTCCTGCATCTGCCAGAACAGTTCCGGGTTGTGCGGATTGGCCATGTTCAGATTGTCGGTCGCCCCGAGCGGCACGGCCCCGGAGCAGGCGAGGTTGCGGCACGACTCGGCGACCGCCGCCTTTGCGCCCTCATACGGGTCGAGATAAACGTAAACGCCGTTGCAGTCCACGGTCAGGGCAATGAGTTTGTCCGGGAGGCGGGAGGCGGGAACCGTGACCTCCGCTTGCGGCAACGAATCCGCTTTGATGCGAATCACCGCCGCGTCGCTGCCGGGGCAAACCACCGAACCATCGCGCACCATGTGATCGTATTGCCGGTAAACCCAGTTCTTTGAAGCAATGCTCGGCCACGCGAGCAGTCTTTTCAAATCGGCAATCGGCAATCGGCAATCGGCAATGCCCTCCAGCCGGAACGCCCGCACTTCCTTCAAATACTCTGGCTCCTGCGCGGCGCGTTGGTACACCGGCGACTCGTCCGCAATTTTCCGGGCGGGAATATCCGCCACGATCTTGCCGCCGTGCCGCACGACCATCCGCCCCGTATCGGTAACGGTGCCGACTTCCGCCCACGGCAAATCCCACTTGTCGAAGATGCGCTTCACTTCGTCTTCGCGGCCCTTCTTGACGATGATGAGCATGCGCTCCTGCGATTCGCTCAACATGATTTCGTAACTCGTCATGTGCGGCCCGCGCTGCGGAACTTTATCGAGTTCAATCTCGATGCCCGTGCCCGCACGCGCCGCGGTTTCGCACGTTGAACAAGTCAAACCTGCCGCGCCCATGTCCTGAATGCCCGCGACTGCGTCCGTCGCGAGCAGTTCGAGGCACGCTTCCATCACGAGCTTTTCCATGAAGGGATCGCCCACCTGCACCGCGCCGCGTTGTTGCTCGGCGGATTCCTCGGTCAAATCCTGCGACGCAAACGCCGCGCCCGCGAGGCCGTCGCGCCCCGTGGCCGGGCCGACGTAGAAAACGGGATTGCCGATGCCCTTGGCCGCGCCTCGCGCAATTTGGTCATGCCGCAAGACGCCGAGGCAAAAGGCGTTCACGAGCGGGTTGCCCTCGTAGGATTTGTCGAAATAGACCTCGCCCGCGATCGTGGGGATGCCGAAGCAATTCCCGTAATGCGCGATGCCGCTGACCACGCCAGCGAAGAGGCGACGGTTATTGGCGATTGCCGATTGCCGATTGCCGATTTCAGAGTTCCCGTTCGGAGCCGCCGAGGTTTGTTGGCGCTGACTCTCGTCGGAGGCTATTTCGGAAGTGATCGGCCCGAAGCGCAGCGAGTTCAGCGCGCACACCGGCCGGGCACCCATCGTGAAAATATCCCGCACGATGCCGCCGACGCCCGTGGCCGCACCCTGAAACGGCTCCACCGCGCTCGGATGGTTGTGCGATTCGATCTTGAACGCGATGGCCAGTCCGTCGCCGATGTCAATGATCCCGGCATTTTCCTCGCCCGCGCCGACGAGAATCTTCGGCGACTTGGTGGGAAACGTCTTCAGCAGCGGGCGGGTGTTCTTGTAGCTGCAATGCTCGCTCCACATGACGGAGAAAATGCCGAGTTCGGTATAGCTCGGCTCGCGGCCGCCGAGGATTTCCTTGGCGTGGGCGTATTCCTCGGGCGTGAGGTTGTGTTTGGCAACCAGTTCGGGCGTTATCTTTGGCTCAGTCATCTCAGTGCAAATTTAGTCTGTGATCGCGAGAACAAGCATGGGGATTCTCCGTTCGCGACACAAGCGAATCGCCGTCGGAAGGGAGCGGAGTCACCCCACGCGGAAAGAGATTTTCTTGATCAGCGTCGGGCCGAAGCTGTGTTGGAGGCGATCCAGGATTTCCTTGCGGCGGTAGCGGACGATTTCGCTGAGCCAGACGCTGCTGTCCACGACCACGAACAACGTGCCTTTGCGCACGCCCACCGGTTGCGCGTGGGCCACGAGCGCCGGGTCCAGCAGGCTTTGCCAGACGCGCACGATTTCCGCCTCGGCTTGGCGCTGGTCAATGCGCAGGTCCGCGAAAAGTTTGGGCATCACGTCGCCGGCTTTGCGGGCGCGGACGGCTTGGGCCACCTCCAGCGGAGCGAGGTCCACGCCGCGCCATTGGGCGAGGATGCGCTGGCGGGAGGAAGCTTTTCCCGGCCCGCGCGGCGGCAGACGTTTGGGGAAGGGAGGCCTCATGCTTCGGTTTTGATCTTACGCTTAATCTTTTTCTTAAATCTTAATCTCTGCGAACAGATTAAGAGCAAGATTGCGATTAAGAGTAAGAGGGGAAAGCAGCGTCACGCGGCGGGGTTGGCATCCGCTTTCGTTTCGGCCTGTTCATCCAGCACCAGCACGCCGTGCTCTGGTAAGTCGTAACTCCCGGTGAGCGTGTTGCCGTTCAGGTAATCGTGCATCGGTTGGTAGAACTGGATGCGCACGGGCGAGTTTTGGTGGTTGAGCAGGAAGAACAGCTTGAGGCCGTCTTTCTCGCGCAGGCTGACTTCGACGGTGTCCGGCACTTTGAGCAGCGGGTGGAGATTGCAAATTTGCCGCAACCACGTCACGAGGTCGTAGTAAAAATGCTGGTGGCTCATCGTGCCGATGTAAATCGCCTTGCCCAGGCCGAAGTTGTTCATCGTCAGCGCCGGGCGGCCGGCGTAAAAGTCCTTCGCGTAGGTGGCGAGCACCTGGCAGTCCCGCGGTTCGATGACGTCGCACCACATCCGGGCCGGGTGCATGTGATTCGTCGGGAAGGAGCCTTTGAACATCAGATGGTTTTCCTCGCCCGGCGGGAGCGGGTCGAACTCCAGCACTTCCATGCCGAACAAATCCGTCAGGTCGTGGGGGTAGCCGGAGTTGGGCGCGATGTGATGCTCGTTCACCAAGCCGGTGTTGAACGTGCTGACGAGCGTGCCGCCGTTCTGCACATAAAGTTTAAGCCGGTCCGCATCGCCGTCCGAGAGCAGATGCAGCGAGGGCGCAAAGACGAGTTTGTATTTCGAGAGGTCTTCGGACGGGCGCGCGAAATCCACCGGGAGGTTGCGATCGTGCAGCGCGGTGTAGATGAGTTGGATATGATCGCGGAGACTGAAGAACTTTGTGGGTTGCATCGGCTGCTGGAGCGCCCAGTCATTGTCATGGCTGTAAAGAATGCAGACCTCGGCCCGGACGGTCGTGCCTTGCAACGCGGGGGCGAGCAGGCGCAGTTCTTCGCCGACCTGGCTGATTTCCTTAAACGCGCGGTCGTTGCCCTGAAGATTGTGCGGGAGCACCGCGCCGTAGAATTTCTCGTTGCCAATGCGGGGTTGCCGCCAATGGTAGAACATCACCCCGCTCGCGCCGCGCGAAACCAATTGATAAACGAACAGCCGCACGATGCCCGGCCGCACGAGCGAATTCACTTCCTGCCAGTTCACCTGCCCGGCCTTCTGCTCGATGACCCAGAAGCCGGCGTCGCCATCCGGCGTGCGGATGTTTTCCTTCTTGAGCGAACGCAGCATGTCAATCTCCCCGGCCAGCTCGGCGGATTTGGCCTTGATCGCCGCGTTGCTTTCCACGGAAACGAAGTCCACCACCTCGGCCATGTCGAAGTGATCGAACTTGCGCTGGAGCGCGCGGAGGCTGGTGGTGACGGGCGTGTCGGGACAAAGCTCGTGCAAGAGATCGGCCTGCATCCGGATGAATTGCACGATGGTGTCGCTCGAAAAACGATTCCAGTCGAGCAGGAGCGCCGGGTTGTGCATCGTGGGCGCGGCCAGCGGCATCGGCACTTGGTCCCACTGCGAGACGACCTGCCCCCAGTGACACAGGCCGAGTTGCTCGTTGAGCCGTTCGATCGTCGTGTACTTCTGTTTGAGCCAGAGCTGCCACTCCTCGCGCGTGGCCGGGTTGAAGGAAAGCTCCGTTTGATGACCGCCAATGCCGCTGTCAATCTGCCACGCGACGACTTGCGGATGTTGACCGAGCGCCGTGGCCATCGCGGTGACGATTTTCCGAGCGTAAGCCCAATAGACATCGCTGGCCAGGCAGACAGCGCGGCGGGTGCCCTCGCGT
>CAIKLQ010000453.1 GCA_903828255.1 uncultured Verrucomicrobiota bacterium | reverse complement strand
CGGAGCCAGTGCGGTCGTTTCTCGAAACGCCGGGCGGCGGCATGGAGGGCAGCGTGGATGGGCATGAAGTCTGGATGGGTTCGGCGGCTTGGCTGGAGTCGCGGGGCGTGGGGAGCGCGGCGTTCCCGCCGCTTCCCGGTCTGATTCCACGGGGGCAATCGAATGAGCCGGAGGCTTTGGAGATTTCCACGTTGAAGCGGCCGGAGGGCCGCGCTCCTGAAATGGCGGGCAGCGTCGTTCATGTGGCGATTGATGGGAAGTATCGCGGCTGCTTTGTGCTGGCGAGTGCGCCGCGACCGGAGACGGAGCGGTTGGTGGCGGGGTTGAATCCGGGGGTGCGGATTGCGTTGTTGAGCGGCGACAACGAAAAGGAGCGGAAACAATTCGCGACGTTGCTGGGCGGCGCGGCGCTGTTGCGCTTCAATCAAAGCCCGCTCGACAAACTCAATTTCATCAAGCAGCAGCAGGAAGCCGGACGGACGGTGATGATGGTGGGCGACGGTTTGAACGACGCCGGGGCCCTGAAGCAATCGGACGCGGGCGTGGCGGTGGTGGAGAATGTTAGCGCGTTTTCGCCGGCCAGCGACGTGATCGTGGCGGCGGGGCGGGTCACCAGTCTGGCGGATATGCTGCGTTACGCGAAGCAGTCGGTGCGGGTGGTGCAGGCGGCGTTTTTGATTTCGGCGTTTTACAACCTGGTGGGCGTGGCCATTGCGGCGAGCGGGCGATTGTCGCCGGTGGTGTGCGCGATTTTGATGCCGCTGAGTTCGGTGACGGTGGTGGCGTTTGCGGGCGCCGCGGCAACGTGGCTGGGCCGGCGGGCGCTGCGGGAGAGCCAATCGGCAATAGCCAATAACCAACAAGGAGAGAGCGCATGAGCGTCATCTTTCTGCTCATTCCGTTGAGCATCCTGATCGCCGCTTGTTTCCTGGTGGCTTTCATCTGGGCGGTGCGCTCGGGGCAGTTTGAGGATACCTACACGCCTTCGATGCGGATGTTGTGGGAAGACCCCGGCACCAAGCCAAAAGAGCCAGACCCCGCACCCGCGCCCGCGTCCGAGGCCACAAAACCGGCGCAGGACAAAGAATGATGAGGAGCAGGCAATTTCTGCGTGGCGGGCAAGCGGCTGAAACCCTTCAATCCCGTCCCATGAAAGCTAACTTTGCCGCCAAACGATTTTTGACTTGGTGCGCGGACGTGGCGCCGGGCATTCTGTGGGACCAATCTGCGGCGGTGGCCGGCACGGAAAGTTGAAACTGAAGCCATTTCGCGGGTGATTAAACCGTTTTAGCCAAACATAGACACAGTCAATCGCATGAATGTAGAAACCTTTCGCTACGACAACCGCGTCGTCCGCGCCTTTGCCATCGCCACCGCCATTTGGGGTCTGGTAGGCACCTCGGCGGGCTTGTTGATCGCGTGCCAGTTGTTCTGGCCCGATCTCAACCTGAACACGCCCTTCACCACCTTTGGCCGGATTCGCCCGCTGCACACGAACGCGGTGATTTTCGCCTTCGTCGGCAACGGCGTCTTCATGGGCATCTACTACTCGCTGCAACGGCTGTGCAAGGCGCGCATGTTCAGCGACGCGCTAAGTTGGTTCAACTTCTGGGGCTGGAACGCGATCATCGTGGCCGCTGCGGTGACGCTCCCACTCGGGCTCACGACGAGCAAGGAATACGCGGAACTGGAATGGCCGATTGACATCGCCATCGCCGTTGTCTGGGTGGCATTCGCCATCAACCTGTTCGGGACGATCATTCGGCGGCGCGAGAAGCACATGTATGTGGCGATCTGGTTCTACATCGCCACGGTCGTCACGGTGGCGTTGCTGCATATCGTCAACTCGCTGGAAATGCCCGCCAGCTTCTTCAAGAGCTACTCAATTTACGCCGGCGTGCAGGACGCGCTGGTGCAATGGTGGTATGGCCACAACGCGGTGGCCTTCTTCCTGACGACTCCCTACCTCGGCCTGATGTATTACTTCATCCCGAAAGCTTCCGGCCGTCCGGTGTTCAGCTACCGGCTCTCGATCATCCATTTCTGGGCGCTGATCTTCATTTACATCTGGGCGGGACCGCATCATTTGCTCTACACGGCGCTACCGGATTGGGCGCAATCACTCGGCATGGCCTTCAGCGTGATGCTCGTGGCCCCGTCTTGGGGCGGCATGTTGAACGGCTTGCTCACGTTGCGCGGCGCTTGGGACAAGGTGCGCCAGGAGCCGATGCTCAAGTTCATGGTGGTGGCAGTGACCGCTTATGGCATGTCCACGCTGGAAGGACCGGTGATGGCGATCAAGAGCGTGAACGCGCTTTCCCATTTCACGGACTGGACCATTGCGCATGTCCATACCGGAGCGCTGGGCTGGAACGGCTTCCTGACGTTCTCCATGCTCTACTGGCTCTTCCCGCGCCTCTACAATACGAAGCTCTGGTCCGTGAAGCTGGCGAACTACCACTTCTGGATCGGCCTACTCGGGCTGATGTTTTACGTGGTGCCGATGTATGTCAGCGGCATCACCCAAGGGATGATGTGGAAGCAGTTCAACCCCGACGGCTTCCTGAGCTACCCGAACTTCCTCGAAACCGTCATCCGCCTCATACCGATGCATCAACTGCGCGCCATAGGCGGTTCGTTCTACGTGACAGGCATCGTGCTGATGCTGATCAATCTTTACCGCACGGCCAAAGCCGGCCAGTTCATCGGCGACGAGACGGTGCAAGTGGCGGTGGACAAACCCGCGCACGCGGAAAAAGAACGCGGGCATCGCTGGCTCGAAGGCGTGCCGGTCACGTTCACCGTGCTGGCAACCATCGCCGTGCTGGTGGGTGGTTTGATCGAGATTGTCCCGATGTTCCTCGTGAAGGAGAACGTGCCGACGATTTCCAGCGTGAAACCCTACACGCCGCTTGAAGTCATGGGCCGCGACATTTACATCCGCGAAGGTTGCGTCGGTTGCCATTCGCAGATGGTTCGTCCGTTCCGCTCCGAGACCGAGCGCTACGGGGAATACTCGAAGGTCGGCGAGTTCATCTACGACCATCCGTTCCTGTGGGGCTCGAAGCGCACCGGCCCGGACCTACATCGCGAAGGCGGAAAATACCCAGACGCGTGGCATTACAACCACATGGAGAATCCGCGCAATCCCTCGCCCGGGTCCATCATGCCCGCCTACCCGTGGCTGCTGACGCAGAACATTGACACCAACGCGCTACCTGGCCGGTTGAAGGCGTTGCGCAAAGTCGGCGTGCCCTATCCCGCCGGCTTTGAAAACGGCGCCGCTCAGAAAGACCTCGCCGCGCAGGCGGTCAAGATCATCCAAGGGCTGGCGGTGGGCTCCATCACCAATTCGACTCCCGATCGCGAGATCGTCGCGCTCATCGCGTATTTGCAACGTCTCGGCACCGACATCAAGTCCGCACCCGTGGCGACGAATGTCACCGCCGCTTTAACCAAATAGCGCCATGGTCAAAAGCATTCTCACCCACATTGGCGGCATCGAAAACTACGGCATCATTTCGATGTGCCTGTTTATTTTCGTGTTCGTCGGCATGTTGATTTGGACCTTCACTTTGAAGTCGTCCCATCTCAAACAGATGGCGGCGGTCGCCTGCGAACCCGAACTCGAAACTGCACCTCAAGCACTCAACTCCGACAAGGCTCATGAATAACCAAGCCAAAGATCCGCTGTTACTCGATCACGACTACGACGGCATTCAGGAACTGGACAACAAGCTCCCGCGCTGGTGGGTGTGGCTGTTCTGGGGCTCCAACTTTTTTGCCGTCTTCTATCTTGGTTACTACCATGTGTTCGCCCGAAGCCCCGAAGGCCAGATGCAGAAGGAATACCGTGCCGAGATGCAAATCGGCGACACCATCAAGGGCCGCACCATGACCGAATTCGAGAGCAAGGTGGAAGGGATGGAACCCGCGAAAGACCCGGTCATCCTCGCCCGCGGCCAGGCCACCTTTGCCGCGAAGTGCTCTCCGTGTCACCGCCCGGACGCCGGCGGTCTCGTTGGCCCGAACCTCTGTGATGATTACTGGATTCATGGACCGAAGTTTGCGGACAACGTTCGCACCATTTGGAATGGCGTCGAGGCGAAGGGCATGTTGGCTTGGAAGAAGCAGGGCATGAAGCCGGCCGAAGTGATCGAAGTGGCCAGCTATATTTACACCCTGCGTGGCAGCAACCCCAAGAACCCCAAACCGCGCGAAGACCAAGCGCCTGTCAACAAAGGCCCGTCCATTTACGAGTAAGCGGATGTATCTGCTCCCGGCGCCGAGTCCTTCAGCTCGGCGCCGGGTTTTCGTTTCTTTAGGTTTCGCGCGAACCATGATAGGCTCGGAAAGCGATATACCGTGAAGGCCACTAACGACAAAAACAAAACCGACCCATCCGCCGCCCAGAAGATCAACTGGGGGGACTTCCGCGATCATCTCTCCACGGCGGATCAGCAGGGCAACCGGATGTGGCTTTATCCGAAGAAGCCCAAGGGGCGTTTTTACCTGGCGCGACTCTACTTCAGTTTTGTCCTCATCGTCGTCATGTTCGCCGGACCGTTCGTCAAGATTCAGGGCAATCCCCTCCTGATGATCAATATCGTTGAGCGCAAATTCTCCGTGCTGGGCGTCATCTTCTGGCCGCAGGACAATCTCATCTTCGCGTTCGGCTTCCTCCTGTTCCTCACGGGCATCGCCGTCTTCACCGCCGCGTTCGGCCGGCTGTGGTGCGGCTGGACCTGCCCCCAGACGGTGATGATGGAAATGGTCTTCCGCCGCCTCGAATACTTCATCGAAGGCGACGCCTACGCGCAGCGCGCCCTCGACAAAGCTCCTTGGAGTGCGAAGAAGCTTTTCAAGAAGCTCGCCAAACACACCGTCTTTCTCGGCCTGTCCTTCGTCATCGGCAACACGCTGCTCGCCTACATCATCGGCATTGATGCCCTGAAACTAATTATCACCGACCCGCCAGACAGCCATTTGGCCGGGCTGGGGGCGATGTGCGTCTTCACGCTGATCTTCTACGGCATCTTCGCGCGCTTCCGCGAACAGGCCTGCACGTTCATCTGCCCCTACGGCCGCCTGCAATCCACACTGCTCGACGAAAACACCATTGTCGTAGCCTACGATTACAAGCGCGGCGAACGGCGCGGCCCGCTGCGGCGCACGCAAACCCCGGAACAACGCCAGACCGGCGGCGCGGGCGACTGCGTGGATTGTAACCAGTGCGTCGCCGTCTGCCCCACGGGCATTGATATTCGCAACGGCACGCAGATGGAGTGTGTGAATTGCACCGCTTGCATTGACGCCTGCGACAACGTGATGACTAAGATCGGGAAACCCCGCGGCTTGATTCGGTTTGCCTCACTGAACGGAATTGAAAGGGGCGAACTGCTGCGCGTCACGCCCCGGATCATTGGCTACTGTGTCGTCCTTGCGCTCCTCGGCTTGGGCTTGGTTACTTTGCTCGTCACGCGCAAGGACCTCGACACCACCCTGCTGCGCGCACCCGGCGGAATGTTCCAGACGACGCCCGAAGGCAAGATCAACAACCTCTATCTGCTCAAGCTCACGAACAAGACCCACCACGATCTGCCGGTGGAGTTGAAGCTGGAGAACCTGCCCGGCACGCTTAGTGTGCTCGGTGGCGGGTCGCTGGTGCCGGCGGAAAAGCAGGTTGAATCCTCCGTGCTGGTGCAGTTGGATCCAACCCTACTCCCCACCGCAAACACGCCGCTTGTGGTCGGGGTCTATTCCAATGGCCGGAAGATTGAGACGCTCAAGACCATGTTCCTCGGCCCACGCAAATAACCCGCTCCTGTGATACCGAACAAAACAAAATCCACCTTCAATCCGTGGCCGGTCACGATCATCGTTTTCTTCTCCGTGGCCATTTGCGCCGCTGTCAGCGTGGTGATCTTCTGCATGCGGCAAAAGGTGGACCTCGTCGCGGCGGATTATTACGACCAGGAAGTGCGCTACCAGGACCAGCTCGACCGCATCAACCATGCGTCGTCGCTGCAAGCCCCCGCGAAGGTCGAATACAATACTGCCACCCGACGCATCACGGTCTCGCTGCCGGCTGAGCACTTGAACCAATCTCTAAAAGGCTGGATTCAACTCTACCGCCCCGCCGCCTCCGGGCTGGATCAGAAATTGGCGCTGGACGTGGATGCGACCGGCGCGCAGATCATTGATGCGAAAAGCTTGAACGACGGGCTCTGGCATGTGCGCGTTTCGTGGAAACAGAACGGCACGGATTACTACTTCGATCAAAAGCTGGTCATTGGCGAGAAACCGGGTAGTAGCCCGGGTGTCTCGCCCGTGCGAACCGGAACGCAAAGTCGAGGCTCGCGGGCAAGTACCGACCCATTTGAAGCGAGCTTTGAAAACCCGGGAGGCGCGCGCCCTGCGCTTTGGAGTGCGGCGACTTGTCGCCGCTTTGTTTGCTTGGCCGACTTGTCGGCCAAGCAGCGCCGCGCAGAGCGGCGCGGGGAAGCACCTGTGACCGCCACTCTTTGCAGAACCGATAGCTTCACCATTCGTGACGGCGACAAGTCGCCTGCGGAAAGCGGTGACGAGCCACCGCACTCCAAAGGCTGCGCCGGGAACGTAATCCCTACTTTCAGTCCAACTCTCGAAAACATGAGCTTCGGAAGTTAAGCCCCCGCTTGCCATGCAACTTTGGACCGCCCTCCTGATCGGCTTTGCCGGCAGCCTGCACTGCGCTGGCATGTGCGGCCCATTGGTGCTCGCATTGCCCTCGCTGCCGGGCCGGGCTGGCGCGCAGTTCACTGGCAAACTTGCCTACAACGTCGGACGCATCAGCACCTACGCCGTGCTCGGCCTGCTCTTTGGCCTGTTCGGACAGATGCTTGGGCTTGCTGGATTCCAACGCTGGGTTTCGCTCGCTGCGGGCGCGGCCATTCTCCTGAGCCTGCTGGCGCTGCCGCTGCGCAGCGCCACCAACCTGATTGCCCAGCCGGTGAACATTTTGAAGCAAGCACTGGGAAGACTGTTAAAAGCCCGCAGTCTTCCGGCGCAATTTGGTTTCGGCGCGCTGAACGGATTGCTCCCCTGCGGATTGGTCTATGTCGCGGCCGCCGCCGCCGCCGCCACCGGCGAGGCGCTCGGTGGCCTGCAATACATGACGCTTTTTGGGCTCGGCACCTTGCCCATGATGCTGACGATTGGGCTGGCCGGGCAGAGGCTGCAGCTCGCGCTGCGCTTCAAGTTGCAACGGTTGCTCCCCGTCAGCCTGGCCATCGTCGGCACGTTGCTGCTACTGCGGGGACTGGCGCTGGGCATTCCGTATCTCAGCCCGAAGCTTCCGGCGCAACCAGGCGCCGCCGAATGTTGCCACTGATGGCCGCAGCTTGTTGCCTCCCGCAAAACGCTAGGCTGCCGGGGGGAACGGACAATGCGCTGTCCTTGGCTCGCGGCGCGTTCGCACGCCCGCGGCGCGTGGAATTGAATCGGGCCGCTGCCAGCAGGGAGCCCCGCTACGCCGATGGTAAGTCTCCAAGTGTGCCCGCCATTGACGCCGCTGGTCGAGTCAACTTGAATGGCGGCCCAGTTCGCTCCATCTTGGGGTGAGAAAAATCATGAGACTATTTTGCCAGGGCATCCTCGTCGCCGTCGGACTGGCGTTTCCATTTTCCAGTCGCGCGTTCGCCGCCGCCATGCCACTGCCGACGCTGGAGGAGATTTTGCCGCGCGTGATCGAGCGGGCGGAACACGATCGGGAAAACGACCGGGCGTTCGAGTCGCGCTTTATTTTCGTCAAGACCCGCCTGACGGAAACTCGCAATGGGAGCGGCGAAATCAAAAAGCGCGAGGAGAAAATCAGCACCAACAGTCCCGCGTTGAAGAAGCTGTCCCCCCTGCCTGCTGTCGCCCCGGCCCGCCCGCCGGAAAAACCGCAGCCGGTTGCCGACAGTCAGCCCAAAGGGCGGGGCAAGGGCTACGAAAAGGATGAATTTGCCGTGAACGACGATTTGCTGAAACGGTTTGAGTTCACGCTGGTCGGGCGCGAAACGCTCAACGGCCGCCCGGCGTTCGTTGTGGATTTCGTCCCCGCGAAAGGAAAATTGCCCGAGAAGAGTCTGAAGGACAAATTCGTCAACCGGACCGCTGGCCGGGTCTGGCTGGACGAAGAGGATTACACGATCGCCAAACTCGCGCTCCGCCTGACCGATCGCGTGAATGTCATCGGCGGGCTGGTGGGGGCGGTGTGGAAATTCAATTTCGGCTTCGAGCGCGAGCGAACCGCGGAGGGGCTTTGGTACTCCCGCGAAGCGAATTGGCATCTCGAAGGTCGCGAACTGTTCTCCCAGCGCACCATGGATTATCACGAAACGCGCACCGATCTGCGGCGGGCGCAGTGAATCGCCGAAATCGTCCGCTGCGGCTGACAAGGAATTGCCTTTTCCGACGCCGCGGGAAACGGCTACGCTGGGGCCGTAAAACATGATTGCCCACACCGTCCCTAAACCCGCCGCCGCGCCCAGCTTCCGCGTGGGCGACGAACGGCTGATCAAGCTCACGCCCGGGGCCGCTCGCAAGGTGGTCTCCTTGCTCACCAAACAAGGCCGCGCCAACGGCGTCCTGCGCGTGGCGGTCCTGGGCGGCGGTTGCTCGGGCCTGCAATACAAGATGGACCTGCAGGACGGCCCGGCTAGTCGCGACATTCTGGTCGAGACGGCGGGCGTGCGCGTGGTCGTGGACCCCAAGAGTGCGCTCTACGTGACGGGCAGCGAACTGGATTACGTGGATGCCTTGCAAGACGGCGGCTTCAAGGTGAAAAACCCCAACGCGGCGACGAGTTGTTCGTGCGGCGAAAGCTTCAGCGCATGAGGTGAGGAGGGGAACCATTCAACATTCAACCCTCAACCCTGAAGTGTCCGAACCGGGGCTCTTCATCGGAGGTTGGGCTTTGAATGTTGAATGTTCCAATCACCCTTGCTGCCCCGCATGACCGACTACTTTGCCCTGTTCGACGAACCGCGCCGCCCCTGGCTGGACACCGAGGCCCTCAAACAAAAGTTTCTCGCCCGCTCCACCGAAGTTCACCCGGACCGCGTCCACGGGGCCAGCGATGCGGATCGCCGCCTAGCCAACGAGCGCTACACCGACCTGAACTCGGCTTACGTTTGCCTGCGCGAACCGCGGGATCGGCTGCGCCATTTGCTCGAATTGGAACTGGGCCGCAAACCTGCGGACTTACAAGCAGGGTCGTCCGAACTGGCCGATCTCTACATGAAAGTGGCGGTGGTTTGCCGCGAAGCTGACGCGTTTCTGGCCCGGCAGGCGAAGGTCACTTCAGCGCTGCTTCGAGCGCAGAGTTTCCCCGAGTCGCAGAACTTCACCGAGCGCCTGACCGCGCTCCAGCGAACCAGCATCAGCCATCACGAAAAACTGCTCGCGCAGTTGGGGGCTTTGGACACCGCATGGGTCGAGTCGGCGGCGGAATCCCCGACGCGCTCCGAGTTGCTGACCGAACTGGAAGATCTCTGCCGCTGGCTCGGTTTCGTTTCCCGTTGCAACGGGCAAATCCAGGAACGCCTCGTGCGCCTGATGTTTTGACCTCTGGCCCGCGCCACTTTTGTGGCAGCAGCGTCTGCAAACAGGACACGTCCGCCTGGGTGCTCCCGACTACTGCTGGTCAGGCAAGCTTGCCAACGCCGCTCTCCACTCCGCGTGCCTGCTGGCATTGACCGTGCTGAGTAGTTCGGCATGTGCAAAACACAGGGGTTTCCAAAAAAGCTTTCGGTAGTTCCCGCCGCCTTCTGCATCAACGCAAAGGCGAACTTGCCCACCGTAATTCCGCTGGCATGCGGCAGGTCTAAAACCTGACGCTCTTCTGATCTGGGTTGGGTTCACTGGCGGTTGGCAAAAGCTGGCCGCCAGTTTCCTATTGCGGAAAGTCGTGCTGCAAAATCGCTTCGGTCCGACGGCAGATTTCCCGGCCGTAATCCGTCCATATCCCCTGCCCCCAATAACGGTAGCAACTGGTTTGCGAGCAGAGCAGGTGGAAGAGCGCTTTGCGGTAGCGGGGATCGCTGGTTGCCACATTGCGTTTCAAGACCTTTTCGTTGAACAGGGAACTGCTCTTCTCCATCGGACCGAGCACGTTTTCGTAACCGCGCACCCACGAAATGTCATTCGTCCAACTGCCGCCTTCGACATGGAAACGGTGATCTTCCTTCCGCAGTTGTTCGATGACTTTGGCCAGCGCGGCTTCCCCTTCGCCGGATTTGAACCGTTCCCAAATACGCTTCTGGCAAACCGGTTGGACGACCGGCAAGTCGGACTCGCGAATCCCCAGCGCGAAGAGATGTTCCAGATACTCGGTGGCGTTCATGGCTGGGGTCGGCGAGCCGGAACATTCGCGCATCACTTCCAGGTACTTGGACGGAAACTCGTTCATCATCACGCCGCCGTTTTCGCCGTCGGCAATTTGCGTCACCAGCGGCGGCACTTGTTTCCCCGCCAGTTCCCAGCGCGCGAGTCCCCGAGCTTCGTAACACGGCTGCATCTGCGCGACGAGCTTCGTGTCGCTGCCCTGCGTTTTGATGATGGCAATGATGCTGACCTCCTGGCCGCGCGAGTTCCGGCACACGAGCCGATGGGGCAGATGTTTTCGCTCCGGGCCGTGGCCGTTTTCGGGCCGCTCGACCGTGTGCTCCTGCACGAGCAGCCATTGAAAGCCGCAATCCTTGAGCGTCTTGACGTATTCGTAGGCGATGTCGGGATGGTTCGGCAAAGCCATTTCCGCCGGCGAAAATCCGCGCACGCGTTGCAAGGCCTCGAGCCCGAAGATGCCGGCGAAATGCTGCTGCCACGCTTTAACGTGCAACCGAAAGTCCTGCACCGGCGTAGAGGGCGCGACCGCGTGTCCCCACGGCATTCCCAACCATTCGACGGCGGAGCGATAGCGCGGGTCGCAAGTGATGCGCTTGAGGTTGTCGAACACGTCATGCAGGCCCATCTGGCGCAGACCGTGGAACAGCGCGCCGGAGTATTCCAACATCACGCGCGGCTGCTTGCCTTCGTCCATGAGCTGCGGAATGAACTCACCGATCCGCTTGTAGCACCAATGAAACACCGAGGCGTTGTGGTTATCCCCAATGCCCGGGTTGTCCATCATATGCTTCAGGTTGCTGATGATTTCCGCCGTGGAAAGATCCCCGCCGCCCGCTGGAATCAGCGGTTGGTGCATGTGCAGCGCGATGGCAAACGCACTGTTGATGCCGCCAAAGTTGATGTGGCTTTCGGGCAGAAACGCTGGGCGGGACCGGCCCTCGCGCATCGTGGTTTCGATGAGGGATTCCGAGCCGCAAAGATTGGGCAGACCGTCAACATATTCGGGGAGACTGTTCATAGTATTGTTTTCAAGCGCGCTCATGCTCCAAAAGAACGGTGGCGGCGTCAAGCTGCGCTCTTGGATCGGATCGTGCGCCTGCCGATTCGCGAAAAATGCAGAACGCAAGTGCGCCAGCGAGCTTCTTTCGCCCGCCACTTCCAATCGCCCCCTCAAATCCGCAAAGTAGCGTGCGCATATCTTTTCGCTTTTCAGCGAGCGGGTTCGCGACAATCCTTCCCCGCCAACAGGTCGCGTCACATGATTTTGTACAATTTATTTCCGTTGCTGGTCGGGCCGTTCAATCGCTGGGGCGAGCACTTCTCGCGCGCGGCGGCGATGGGCTTCGACTGGATTTACGTCAATCCAATCCAACGACTGGGGAATTCCCGCAGCCTCTACTCCATCGCGGACTATTTTCAGTTCAACCCCGCGCTCCTCGATCCGGCCAGCGGCCTTCCGCCCGCGGACCAGTGTCGCGCGATGATCGAGCAAGCCCGCGCCGCCGGATTGAAGGTGATGATTGATCTCGTGATCAACCATTCGGCTTACGACTCGCCGCTCACCCGCGAACACCCGGAGTGGTTCGTGCGCGAACATGACGGGCGCATCGCCAACGCCTCCTGCCAGCACAACGGCGAGCGAGTCGTCTGGAACGACCTTGCGCAGTTCAATCACCAGCACACGCCCGATCCCGAGGGACTTTACCGCTACTGCCTGAGCGTCGTTGAGCATTTGCTGGCACTGGGTTTTGAGGGCTTCCGCTGCGACGCGGCCTATCAGATTCCGCAGCACGTCTGGCAACGGCTCATTCGCGAAATCAAGTCGCGCCACCCCGAAGCGCGGTTCGTAGCCGAGACCCTCGGCTGCACGCTCGATCAGACGCGCGAGACGGCCCGGGCGGGTTTTGATTTTGTGTTCAACAGTTCCAAGTGGTGGGACTTCAACGGCTGGTGGCTGATCGAACAATACAACTTGATTCGCGAAACCGCGCCCTCGATCAGCTTCCCCGAGAGCCACGACACCCCGCGCCTGGCCGAGGAATCGAACGGGAACATCCAGGCGCTCAAACAACGCTATCTGTTCTCCGCACTGTTCTCCGCGGGCGTGATGATGCCGATGGGTTTCGAGTTTGGCCTGCGCAAATCCCTGCACGTCGTTCACACCACACCCGCAGACTGGAACCTCACCGGCGTGGATCTGTCGCCCTTCGTGGCAAAGGTCAATGCCATCAAGCAACGCCATGCAGTTTTCCGCGAGGAAAGCCCCACGAACATTCTGCCCTGCAACAACCCGAATGTTCTGCTGTTGTGGAAAGCTTCCGCGAAGCAGCGCGACGAGGCCCTGTTAATCCTCAACAAAGACCCGTTGAACCATCAGGATTTTCAGACGGAAAATTTTCGGCACTACGTTCAGGCCGGCGCTCCGCTCCGGGATGTCTCGCCAGAGTATCCGATGGAATACCTCCACGAACCGTTCCATTACTCGCTGCGTCCAGGGCAAGGGATTGTGCTGGTGACGGCGCGCGACTAACAGCGGTGGCGTCGGTCATCTTGGCTGACGCAAAGCCGGGCTTCCAGTTCGGCGGAAAACGCCCCGCTGCCGAAAAGACGCCGTGAACTTGAGTCGGCTCAGGGCCCGCGGACATTTTTTCGGGCGGCAAGAGGGCGCCCTCTACGGCAGGCCGGGGGGACTGCCGCCACTTTTCAAACCGCCCGGCCCTACTTGTCCCTGATCAATTCGTAAATGTTCAGGTAATCCTGGCCGGGGTGATTCCAGGAATAGTCGCAGCGCATCCCGTTCTCCATGAGTTCCCGGAAATTGTTCGGGTAGGAATACCACAGGCCGATGGCGCGATGCAGCGCGGATTCGATGCCCGGATTATTGAAATCGTTAAAAGTGTAGCCGTTCCTTTCGGAATACGGCTTCGGCGCGTGGTCGGCGTCGAACACCGTATCCGCCAGCCCGCCAGTCGCCCGCACCACGGGCACGGTGCCGTATTTGAGGCCGATCAACTGCGTCAGGCCGCATGGTTCAAACAGACTCGGGACAGTGATGAGGTCGGCCCCGGCGTAGATAAGGTGCGAGAGCTCCTCATTGAAACTCAATTCCAGGTGGCAGTCGGGGTTGTCGTTGTAGTGCCGCTTCAAGCCCCAGAAATGTTGTGCGATGCGCGGATCGGGACTCGTGCCGAGCAACACGAACTGGCAGCCGTGGCTCAGGCAATAATGGATCGCGTGCGTGATGAGCGGCACGCCCTTCTGATTATCCAATCGGCCGACGTAGCAGACAATCGGCTTGTAGGCGTCGCGCAACCAGAAATGGTTTCGCAACACCCGTTTGTTCTCGTATTTGTCGTCCAGCGAATTGATCCCGTAACGGCGCGGGATATGGCTGTCTGTTTCCGGATTCCAAAAGTCGTAATCCAACCCGTTGAGCACGCCGCCGATCTTCGCGCGGTGGACGTGGAGCGTGTGCCCCAGCCCGTAGTTCTGGGACGAGTGCCTGATCTCATGCGCGTAGCGCGGGGAGACGGTTGTGACGAAGTTCGAGTACACGATGCCGCCCTTCATCAGGTTGATCGCCGCGTGGTTGAAATTGTCCTGCAACCGATCCGGGTGGAAGAAGTAGGCGGGGCGGTTCAACCCCGTCGCGCGGAGAATGTGCTCCCGCGTGACGCCCTGATGCTGGAGATTGTGCAGCGTGAAGCACACGCGCGGATGCGTCAGGCCGAGCCGCTGATAAACCTCATAAAGCAGCACCGGCACCAGCGCCGTCTGCCAGTCGTGGCAATGGATGATGTCGGGATGCTTGTTGCTCTTGAGCATGAACTCCAGCGCCGCGCGGCTGAAAAAAGCGAAGCGCTGGTCGTCATCGGTTTGGCCGTAAAAAACGCGCCGGTTGAAAAAGTCATGCGCCGAGTGCGGTTCGATGAAGAAGCATTTGCGCCCGTGGACGAAACCAAAATACACGCTGCAATGAACGGCGTAGTCATACCACGGCACCCAGAGGTCTTTGACCGCGAGTTGCAGATCGTAAATCTGGTCGTAGCGCAGGCAATCGTATTTCGGGAGGATGACCTCCACAGAATGGCCGCGAATTTCGAGTTCGCGCGTTAGGCCGAACACCACGTCGCCTAGGCCGCCCACTTTGGCCACCGGCGCACATTCGGATGCGATTTGGATGATGTACATGTTCTTTTCGTTTCGGACCTTGAAGCGGGCTGAAGCCCGCACCCCGGAGCGCGGCGTTCACGCCGCTTCACCGGGCAGTGTGACCGGCGTTACGATTTGTCTGGGAATCCATTCCTGAATTGGCTTCAAATTTTCTCCAATTTCCCCATCGCCGTATCGAGCAAATGGTACGTCTGCTCCAGATCATCGAACGACCGATGCACCCAGCGGTTGCCCCAGTAAAAGTTGCAACTCGTTTCCGCCGTGAGCAGATGGTCGTAGGCCTGCACAATCAATTGCCGGACGGCGTCCGCCGTCGTTCCCGCCTGCAGGTCGAAAGCCCGCTTCACCTGCCAGTAGTAATCGCTGGCCCGGCGCACTTCGTCCCAGCCTTTCTTTTGCAGGAGCGAGCCGGTCCATTGCGTGAAGTCACCACCCCAATGATGCTCCGTGTTCCACGCGCCGCGATGCACCTCCACTTCCTCCGTCGGCGGAAAGCGCCGCAGATATTCGCTGATGTGAATCGGGGTGAAGCCTAGCGTGCCCGCACGGAAGCGCTCCAGAATGGGCTGGTAAAAAAATCCCCAGAAGCCGCCCTCGACCTGCGTCGTGCGAAACCAGCCGCCGTTTTCGCCGTCCGTCCAAGTTGTGACCAGCGCGGGGAAGTCGCAGTGCTTGGTGCGCTCTTGGATCTCATGCTGAAACCAGCCGGGGTCCAGCCCGGAGAGTTGCGCGTTGGAAAGCTCGCGGTCGCGCGGCACAACGACGATTTCCGCGCCGCCATACCGGGCCAAGTAAGGCCGATAGCGCGATTCCTCCCAGCGCATCTCACGTTTGGGCTTGATGAAAATGGAATCCACCAAGACGTATTTGTAGCCGCGCCGCGCCAGCATCGGGATCATCTCCATGCAGAAGCCCATCTCTGGCGGCCAAAAACCGCTGAAGTTTTCGCGCCCGAGCAGATGCCGGCCCAGGCCCTGCCACCAATCCGTCTGCGCATCCCAATCCGCCGGCGGCGTCAGCGGATAAACCGGGTGATACAAACCGCTGCCGACGAACTCAATGTTCGAGCAGCGGAAGCGGTGCATGAAGTCGGCAATGTCCACCACGTCGGCGAACGTCTCGCGGATGCCGGGGTCTTCGAGTTGCTTGAGCAGCGTGCCGGAGAAACTCAGGTGCAGCCGCGCCACGTCCCAATACTGATCGAGCATCCGGGTGACGCGGTCGTAGCACCACAGAATTTGCTTCGCCTCCCAGCGTTCGCCGGAATTGTGCAGCTCCACCAAATTGCCCAGCGGCTGGTGCATGTGCAGTCCGAGCGCATGAAAAACTTCGGCCATATCGTCAGTTCTGGTCGTCCTCTTCCTCGAAATGTGATTCGATCGAGGAAGTGACAGATTTCAGTTTCCCCGCTTTGAACCTTTCTTCGCTTTGGCAGCCGCGGTTGGTTTCACCTTTTCCTTCGCTGGCGGCGGAACCACTTTCGGCACCGTCACCCTTTCCGGCTTGAACGCGATGATGCTCAACGGCGGCAAGGTGAATCCCGCCGCGCACGGCTGGCCGTGGCATTCGTCTTCGGTGGCAGTCACGCCGCCCAGGTTGCCGACATTGCTGCCGCCATAAATCGCCGCGTCGCTGTTGAATACTTCGTTCCATTGGCCTGGTTGCGGCAGGCCAATCCGGTAATTGAGGCGTGGCACGGGTGTCAGGTTCAGAATCACGACTAGCATGCCGACGGGCTCCGTGGCCCGGCGCAGAAAAGAAATCACGCTGTTCTGATTGTCGGACGCATCAATCCACGCGAAGCCCGCAGTCTCGAAGTCCGCCTGCCACAGGCACGGCTCGGCGCGGTAAAGCTGGTTCAAGTCCGCGACAAGCTTTTGCACGCCCTTGTGATACGGCCCGGCTGCGAGCAAATCCCAATTCACCTGCCCATTCGCCTGCCATTCGCCGCTCTGACCGATCTCGCCACCCATGAACGTGAGCATCTTGCCGGGGAACATCCACTGGTAGCCGAGCAGCACGCGCAGATTTGCGAAGCGCTGCCAGTCGTCCCCCGGCATCCGCCCCAGCAAGGAACCCTTGCCATGCACCACCTCGTCGTGGGAAAGCGGCAGGATGAAATTTTCGTGATGATGATAAATCATCGCGAACGTGAGATCGTTCTGGTGGTATTTGCGGTGAATCGGCGGGCGCTTGAAGTACTCCAACGTGTCGTGCATCCAGCCCATGTTCCACTTGAACGAAAAACCCAACCCACCCACATACGGCGGACGCGTCACTTGCGGCCAGGCCGTGGACTCCTCCGCGATGGTCATCACGCCGGGAAATTCCGTGTGGACCAGATGATTGAACTGTCGCAGGAAATCAATCGCCTCCAGATTCTCGCGCCCGCCGTACTTGTTGGGAATCCACTCGCCAGCTTTGCGCGAGTAATCGAGGTAAAGCATCGAAGCCACCGCGTCCACGCGCAGGCCATCAATGTGGAAGCGCTCACACCAGAACAGCGCGTTGGCGATGAGGAAATTCACGACTTCATGCCGCCCGTAATTGAAAATTAACGTGCCCCAATCCTGATGTGCCCCTTTGCGCGGATCCTCGTGCTCGTAAAGCGCGGTGCCGTCGAAGCGCGCCAGCGCCCAATCATCGCGCGGAAAGTGCGCCGGCACCCAGTCCACCAGCACGCCCACGCCCGCGTGGTGCAGTTCGTTGATCAAAAACTGCAAATCCTCCGGCGATCCGTAGCGGCTCGTTGCCGCGTAGAAACCCGTGATCTGGTAGCCCCACGACGGATAATACGCGTGCTCTGCCAGCGGCATGAACTCGACGTGGGTGAAGCCCATCTGCTTGAGATACGCGATCAGCGGCGCGGCCAGTTCGCGATAACCAAACGACTCGGCCTTGGTTTTCTTCCGCCACGAGCCAATGTGCAATTCGTAGATGCTGACCGGCGTGCGCAGCGGGTCCTGCTCGCGGCGGCGTTTCAGCCAAGCCCCATCCGTCCACTGGAACTTGCGATTGTCCCAAACAATGGCCGCGTTCTTCGGGGCCACTTCAAAAAAGAAACCATACGGATCGGTCTTGAGCCGGATGTGCCCATTGTGGTCCAGCAATTCGTATTTGTAGTGCGCTCCCTCGCCCACGCCGGGAAGAAAAATCTCCCACACGCCGGACGAGCCCAACGAGCGCATCTGATGCGCCCGGCCATCCCAGGCGTTGAAATCCCCCACCAAGCTCACCCGCTGTGCGTTCGGGGCCCACACGGCAAAACTGGCCCCGGTCACGCCCTCAGCCGTGCGCAGTTGCGCGCCGAGCTTGTCGTAAATGCGCCGCTCGTCGCCCTTGTTGAACAAATACAAATCCGCTTCGCCCAACGTGGGCAGGAAGGAGTAGGGATCCCGCTGCTGCCGCACGCCGCCCGACTTATTCGTGATGACCATCTGGTAGGGATAAACTTCCGTGGCGGCCTGGGACACGCCTTCAAACACGCCCGCCGCATGGACGCGCTGCAATTCAACCCTGGGCAGCGGCGGTTCGTTGATGGAGTGGAAGCTCACTGCCGTCGCATCGGGCACAAACGCCCGCACCACCACGCCGGAGCCATCTTTGAGCGGGTGCATGCCGAGCAGTTGATGAGGCGAGCGTTGTTTCAGCTCGACCAAACTCCGGAGTTCGTTCTGGGTTAAGAGCATTGCGGCGACAGCCTAAGCGAAGTCGGGTAAAGATGGAAATCTTTCCGGTGACTGTTGCTGCTTGCAGGGGAACCCCGGAGCCTGGCCGTCCTCGACCGCAGCATGGTGGAGCGTCGGGCCGCCGCCTGAACTTCCCAAACCTCCAAGCGTAGGTGACCTGCTGCGCCTGTGGACGGGCGCACTCCACCACGGGTCAACACCGTCTTCCTACACCCGCTCCCCTTTCCATCCGCATTTTTTTGTTCCGGCAGGGGGCGCGCTCTGTTAGTAAGGCGGGGGGCGAGCTTATGAATGTTCATCATCTGGAACTTTTTTATTACGTGGCGCGCTATGGCGGCATCATGGAGGCCGTGCGCAATATGCCGTACGGCATCCAACAACCCGCGGTCAGCGCCCAGGTCGCGCAACTGGAGGAATTCCTTGGCGTGACGCTGTTTCAGCGCCGGCCCTTCGTGCTGACGCCGACGGGCACCAAACTATATCAGTTCATCCACCCGTTCTTCGCCGGCCTGGACCGGATGACAGAGGAATTGCAGGGCGGTGAGACGCGGCGCGTCCGCATCGGCGCGTCCACGATCATCCTGCGCGATCACCTGCCCGATCTGGTGCAGGGCGTGAAGCGTCGGTTTCCCGGGCTTAAGATTTTGCTGCGGGAAGGGTATCCCGCGCAGTTGGAAAGTCTGCTGCTCAAGGACGAGGTGGACCTAGTCGTGACGTTGATCGAGAAGAAACCCGTGCCGGGCTTGAATTCGCTGGTGCTGCTCGAACTGCCGCTGGTGCTGCTAGTCGAGAAAAGCAGCAAGTTCACGGCGGCGGAACAATTGTGGAAGCGGGACAAAATTGATGACACTTTAATCTGTCTGCCGGCCGGCGAAGCCATCACGAAGAATTTTTTCCAGAAACTGAGCGATCTGGCTGTGGACTGGTTTCCCGGCATCGAAGCGAGTTCCGTGGACTTGGTGGAAACCTACGTGGCGCGCGGCCTGGGTATCGGCGTGGCGGTGGCGGTGCCAAATAAATTGCCGCAGGCGAACGTGCGGGCGCTGCCGCTGCCCGGTTTTCCGCCGGCGGTCATCGGCGCGTTGTGGCGGGGCAAGACGACGCCGTTGTTGCAGGCGTTCTTGGCCGAAGCGCAGGCTCACGCCAAGCGGGTGGGCGAGGGCACGGCTCGGGGCGGGGCCTTGTGACTTGGTTTCGCTACGCTGCCCGGCGGGTCCAGTGCCCGGAGCACGGCGTGGTGATATTTTGGGGCGCGGGCGCAAGCGGGAGGCTTTTCTGTCGGTGATTTATCAGATTGACGGGCACTGTCGGCGGCTGTTTTGGGTGGGGTGACAGCGGCACCCAAGCGACTTTGAACCGGGGTGGAGATGCTTTGGGCAGCGCGGTGGTCAGCGGCCTAAAGTCAATGCCGTATAGGAATTCAGGCATGGATTTTCCAATGGAGCGAACGCATCAAACGCGATCACCCAGGGAAGGTTTGGGATTCCGGAATCCACGCGGGTCCGCCCGATCAGGCGTTTGAAGTTGGCCGCAAACCCCTCGACCGTGGGCCCTTGATTCAAATCGTTCTCATTGCCGAACCACACCAGAGCCCGCAGGCCGGTATAAGGCGTCCAGCGTTGGAGCGTGGCGCGACACGCAACGTAGGAGGAATCGCCGGAGGCCGGATTCTTCGCGACCAGCTACGTAATTTTTGGGATAGCGTAGCTTCGCGAGTTGCGCTAAAAAGTGGGTCGAGGTCGAGAATAAAGCGCCGCTGAAGCTGAAATTTGTTTGCCCCGAGTCCGGCCCGGAACGTGGCCAACCAATTTTTGGCGTGCCCCCAATCGGACGCGGCGCCGGGCAGTCCGCCGTGGTGACGAACCGCGGAGCGACTAAAAAGAAATTCCCTATCTTTTCTTTTGAAACAGATTGTCTTTGAAGGCGGGCAACATCCTGGTCGAAACCGGGCGGGGATGACGTTGGTCGAGGTGATCGTGGGGGTTGGCGTTTTGGCGATCATGACGCTGTCGCTTTATGCCGGGTTCGCGTACGCGTTTGCGGAGATTCGGCTCATGCAGGAAAACGCCCGGGCGACGCAGATTTTGACGGAGCGGATGGAGTTGGTGCGGCTGCTAAACTGGGATCAGGTCGTTAATCTTCCGGGCTATATCCCCACCAACTTCACGGCACCGTTTTACGCCGACAACCCGACCAGTCCAGGCGCGAACGCTTTCCTTTACACCGGGACGGTTCTGGTCACCAACGCGCTGGGGGCTGAAACCTATGCGAAAGATTTACGGATGATTCAAATCCAGGTGAGTTGGCTCTCCGGCACAGTCCTCCGCCAGCGGCAGATGACCACTTTTGTCTCCCAATATGGAATGCAGAAATACGTTTATTAGTCCCGGAGGTCGGGCGGCGTTCACGTTGGTGGAACTGCTGGTGGCCACGGCGCTAAGCTTGGTGGTCGCCACCGCCATTGCGATGCTCACCTACTTTACCAGCCGCTCCTTCGTGGCCATGACCCATTACACGGATATGAACCAACTCAGCCGGCTGGCGTTGGACAAGATGTCGCGGGAAATCCGGCAGGCCCGCCAACTGACGGCCTACGCGACCAACAGCCTTTCCTTTCTGGATCTCGACGGGAACCCGCTCCGGTTCACTTACGACTCGACCGAGCGGACCCTCGCGCGGGTGAGCGGAGGGGAAACCACCACCTGTTTAACGGACTGTGATGCGCTGCAGTTCTGGATTTATCAGCACACGGTGAAATCCAACACGTTCGACTGCTACACCCCGGGTTGCCTTACCAACGCCCGGGTGATCCAAGTGACCTGGAAATGTTCGCGCCTCATCCTGGGCTTGGAAGCGACGACGGAGAACGTGGAGTCAGCGCAAATTGCCTTACGCAACCACTAAATGAAAGCAAACCTCTCCTCCAAACCGCGGGAGCTAGGCAGCGTCCTGATGATTGTTTTGTTCACCAGTATGGCCATCGGCATTGTGCTGGCCAGTGTGCTGACGCTGGTTTCGAGCCGCTACAAACTGAGCCTGCGCTCGCTGGGCTGGAATGCGGCCCTGCCGGTTGCGGAAGCCGGCCTTGAGGAAGCCCTGTCGCATCTGCACACCGACAGCAACAACCCCACCGGCAACGGTTGGACCGCGACCACGATGAGCGGCCACCCGGTCCACACGAAAACGCGCTTCCTCCCGGATGGCAGCTATTATTACGTCGCCATTCACAAGGCCAGTTCGACCAACCCGGTGGTTTATTCGTCGGGCTTCACCCCGTCACCGTTGGAAGCAAACCAGTATATCTCCCGGCTGATCGAGGTTGATGCCAGCAACCCGTGGAACCTCTTCACCAAGGCGATTGCGGCCACGGGTAGTATCACTCTGAATGGTACCACCCCCGAGGTGGACAGCTTTGATTCACGCATTGGGGGCTACGACACGACCACTAACCGGCACGCCAACGGAGGACTGGCGACGGATTCCATGGCCTCCGGTGCGATTGCCATCGGCAACGGAAATGTCTATGGCACGGTGGCGACGGGGCCGGGCGGCACCGTCGCGCTCGGCCCGAATGGCTCCGTTGGGGATGAGGCGTGGCACGCCGGCTATGATGGGGTCCAGCCCGGCTGGACCAATGATACGATGAATGTCGCCTTTCCCACGAACGCCCCGCCCAGAGGAGGCCCGTTCGCGGCGCCGGCTGTTACCGAAGGGGTGATGTATCTGGGAAATGGCACCAGTCAACTCAGCAGTTTCCACGAAAGCGGCAATAGCACGCCGATTGTCGTCACCGGCCATGCCACGCTTTATGTAACGGGAGATTTCAGCCTTGCCGGCCAAAGCCAGGTGATAATCAAGCCCGGGGCCAGCCTGACACTGATCATTGGCGGATCGGCGTCGTTGGCCGGCGGCGGCGTGGTCAACGGCACCGGCAATGCGGCCAACTTCAGTTTGGTCGGGCTTTCGAGCAATACGGAGATCACCTACACCGGCACTTCTGAGTTTGTTGGGACCGTCAATGCTCCGCAAGCCGCCTTCAAGCTCGCTGGTACCGTCGACGCTTACGGGGCGGCGGTTGTGGGGTCGGCCGTTATTGACGGCGGCATCAGATTTCACTATGACGAGTCCCTGGCCAAGGCAACCGGTTTCGTGGTTACCTATTGGAAGGAATTGTAAGGGGATGCGGTTGTCTGCTCCCCTGCCGGGATTTTGATTGCGCTCCCGCCCGGTTGTTTTTGACGGTGCGCCAACCCCGCAAACCTTCCGCGGCGCGGTTGTGCTGGCTGGAGACTTGGCATCCACCAAGACAGGCGTTCATCCAGTTTGACAGAACAGGACCCTTTCTGGAAATATCTTGAATGAAACGAGCACGGTTGAAAACTAAGCCGCCGAGGTCGCCCGTTCTGGCGGGGCCGGGCCGCTGTGCCGCTGCGCGTGAGCTTTGCCGGCGCATTATCTTCATCTGCGCGCTGTGGGTGCCGATTGCGGGCCAAGCCGGGGATCCCTACGCTGGGGTGCTGGAAAGGTCCTTCGCGACCGGGCGGGTACAATCCAACAGCGTCCCGCCTACTCTGAATCTGAGTGCGGCGAAAGCAAAACGCCTGGACCTCGAGAACGCCTTCAAACTCGCAACCCAGCAGTTGGCCCAGGGGCCGCAAGTCACTCCGGCGCCGCCTCTCCCGAACCGCAACCGCAACCGCTTGCTGCTGACGGCGGCCTTGATTCTCGCCGCCGCGCTGACCTTGCAAAAGCTCGCTAATCTGCACAACGAGCAGTTCAATCCGTGGGCGCGTTCGCCCGCGGCAGTGGCGAACTCCGAGTCGCGCCTTCGCACCGAAGAAGAAGTCCTTTCCGTATTCCTTTCGCGCTTCAAGACCGGGGTCGCCACGCCGGTTGTCGCTCCGCCCACCGTGGTCCCCTCCGCCCTGGACACCAAGTCGGTCAAAATGTGCTTCGCCGTGGCGATGGATTGCCTTGGGGAGCTGCGCAAACGGCTGCAGAAAATCAGCGAACCGGCGACCGAGGCGAACCGGCAAGAAAGGTTCCTCACCCTTCGCTACGAGCTAAACCTCTTGAAGAACGTGGCGGACCTCGCGCAATTGCTTCCCGTCTGGCAACTGGCCACGGCCATGGAAGGACTACTCCTGCAACTAAGCCACATCGCGGGCAGCGCCACCCCTTCCACGCTCCGAACCTTTGCCGACGGCCTGGACGTCTTGCAGGACCTGTACGTAACGGGTGCGCGCGAGGATCTTTTTACCAATCCGCCCCTTCGGCTGCTGGCGGTGGACGATGACCTGATCTGCCGCAAAGCGGTTTCCTTCTCGTTGAAAAAGGCACTGAGCGAACCCGACCTGGCTGAGAGTGGTGAAGTGGCCCTGGCCCTGGCCGAAAAAAATGCCTACGACGTGGTTTTCCTCGACGTGCAAATGCCGGGGATGAATGGCTATGAAGTCTGCACGAAAATCCACCAGACGCTTCCCAATAGCAACACCCCGGTGGTGTTTGTCACCGTCTGCAGCGGTTTCGAGGCCCGCGGCCAGTCCATCCTCAGTGGCGGCAGCGGGCTGATCGCCAAACCGTTCCTGACCTTCGAGATCACGGTCAAAGCCCTTACCTTTTGCCTGCAAGGGGCGGCGCCAACCGCACGCTCAGACCGCCGGCGCTTGCCCCCGCGCAAGTGACGGTTGAGGAACTGGATCGTGAAGTTTGGGGGCCGGCACCCGCTCAGTTACTTTGCAGTCCCGCAAGGTGTGTGACCCCTGAGTAACCCGGTTCGGAAAAGCCCACTGGACAACCGCTGCGGCGGCGCACAATGTATCGATACAGATACAGCATACCTGACACCATGAATTCAAACCTCGACGCCCTCCGCCTCAAGCAACCCGCCCTCCTCCAACAAATGCAAACCATCGCCCGCCTCCGCCGCGGGTCCTTGAGCCAACAGTTTTTCCAATCCTCCGACCACCCCGCCACCCGCCGTGGCCCCTACTATGTCCTCCAAGGTTTTTTCCGCAGTCAGAAGTTTTCCGAGCGCGTCCCCGCGGCGCAGGCCGCCCAAGTCCAGGAGGACGTCGACAATTACCGGCGCTTCCAAGCCTTGGCCGAGGAGTATGTCACCGTCAGTGACCAACTCACCCGCCTTGAGGACGAAGACCCCGACAGTAAAAAAAACTCCCGCCCCAGGAGGTCACCACCGCCCAGTTTCAGGAAACCACCACCTTCCTGAACGGCGTCCGGCAAAACCTCGCCCACCATGTCGTGGCCAACCTGGAAGCCATTGAGTTGGGTTTACGCGCAGCGCTCTTCAAGGACGGGCGCGCGCAGCTCGAAGCATTATATCAGCAGCCCGATCTCCACGTGCCCGACAACACCAGCCGGCCCGGGGAAAAATGCCATCCCGACCGCGCCAAGGAGGTTCACACGCTCTTTGGCCCGATCACGATCCACCGCCACTACTTCTATCATCCCGAGCGTCAGACCGGGCGCTTTCCCCTCGACCAAGCCTTGGGCCTGATCCACAGCTTCTCCCCCGCCTTGGTGCGGTTGGGCGCCCGGGCGGCGGCCAAAGAAGGCTATGAGTCGGCCAGCGAGGACCTCTGGGCCCAAGCCGGCGTGGCCCTCGAAGGCCGCCAGATCCAGCGCTTGGTCAACCTCGTCGCCCCGGCGGTGGCGACGCAATTGGCGGCGGGCGAACGCGCCAGCGCCGCGCCCATCCCCATTCTGTATGCGGAGGTGGATGGCACGGGCGTGCCGATGGTGCCAGAAGAACTGGTGGGGCGGCAGGGCAAGCAGGCGGACGGCTCGGCCAAAACGCGCGAGGTCAAACTGGGAGCCATTTTTACCCAGACCCGAACCGATGCGGAGGGGCTACCGCTGCGCGATCATCAATCCATGACCTATGTCGGGAGCTTTGAAGCGGCGCCGGACTTCGGGAGTCGTGTCCGCGCCGAGGCCCTGCGGCGCGGCTTGGGGCAAGCGGCGCAAGTGGTGTTCAGCGGCGACGGCGCGGCCTGGATTTGGGAATTGGCGCGCGTGAACTTTCCCACCGCCCTGCGGATCCTCGACCTGTATCACGCGCTGGAACGCTTGCATGAGTTGTGCGAGGGGCTCTACGGGGCGGACACGCCGTGGGCCGCGCGGATGCAGCAGACCTGGACCGCGATGCTCAAGAACGATCAGGTCGGCGAGGTGATCGCGGCGGCCCGGCGGCGGCGGCAGGACTTGGGCGCCCCGCCAGAGGACGCCTTGGAAAAACAGATCGCATACTTTGAGCATCATCAGGACAAGCTGCGCTACCAGACGTATCGGGCGCAGGGATTGTTCTACGGTTCGGGCGTGATTGAGGGCGGTTGCAAGTCGGTGATTGGCCGGCGGCTCAAAGAATCCGGGATGTTTTGGACCGAGCCGGGCGCCCCCAGTGTGCTGACCCTGCGCTTGGCGCTCAAGAGCCACCGCTGGGACGAGTGTTGGGATCGGCTGCACAACTCCAATTACCTCAATCTCCAAGCGACCGCCTGAGTTCAGGTTACTCTGGCGTCACACACCCCCGGCGTGTGCCGGGGGTGCTTAAAATCGGCCTGAACTAACCCAAACGCCGAACTGGGAAAAAAGCTTTCCGATTACCTTAAGAACCTTGGCCAAAGTAAATCCGGCGTGAGAACCGGGCCTCGCGAACAATTCCCCCTTTGCGGACGCCGCGCCGGTGGTTATCGTTGAGCCAAGATGAAAATGGTCGAAGCCATCATTGAAACGAACGGCGAGGTGCATTTGGTCGAGCCGACCCAAGTGCTGACCCCGCGCCGACCGCAAGAAAACCATGCCATGAGCGAGCCTACGAAATCCGAACGGTTGGGTTTGGTGGAACCAGCCGTCAAAGCTGGAACTGCGCCGCAGCCCGGGGTTGGCGCTTTCAACGAATTGTCCACCTTGCGCGCCGAATT
>CAIKLQ010000452.1 GCA_903828255.1 uncultured Verrucomicrobiota bacterium | reverse complement strand
TTGCTGGAAGCTTCGCCGGCGCGTTTCAGTTTGCTCGGCGAAGCGCAGCCGTTGACCAACCGGGAATCCTGGGCGCCCATGGCGCTGGCCGGCAACCGGCTGCTCCTGCGCGATCTCACGCGCTTGGTTTGCCTCGACGTGGGCGCAAAGTAACGCGGCTGCCGCTTTTTGGCGTGCGCCCGGCCCCCGTCGCAGCAGCGAGGCACGGACGCGGCGCGGTGGAATTTTTCGAGGCTCGCGCGCGGGTGGTCGTTGCTGCGCCCGAAGGTGGGCGCACCCCGCCAACCAACCGGCCCACCGGACTCAGGGGCGTATTTCCGGTCGGAGTTGACCAAGATCAATTACCTCGCCACCAAAATAGGATTAGCGTTTGCCAATACCGAACCAGCGGCCCGCTTGGGATGAGGGCAAACTTTCGGGGAAGTCCGGGCTGATTTGACTCGCGGGTGCGGGTGGTCATTGCTTTGGTCTGACAAAACCGTCCATACAGCCATGAAAACCGAGTGGTCCAACAACGCGGCGAACCGACGGGAATTTCTACGCGGCGGACTGCGCTACGCGCTGCTCACCGCCGTGGGCGCGGTGTCGGCGACACTGGCAAGCAAACCGGGCGTGGCACTCCCCGGCCAGACCTGCATCAATCAGGGAATCTGCAGCGGCTGCAATGCCTTCACCGATTGCGGCCTGCCGCAGGCGCTCTCGGCGAAACAGTTCAATCCTCGTAGCAGCCACCGACAGGAGGCTCAATCTCATCCAGGGCGAAATCCGAACCTCCTCACGTCGGCTGCTCCGGTGGAGCAAGGAGCAATATGAAACGCGAATTCCAACTTGCCTCGCGCCGGGAGTTCTTCGGCCAAGCCGCCGGCGCTGCGGCCATTCTTGGCACGATCACTTCGCAGCGCGGGCAAGCCGCTGACAAGCCGGCGGCAAATCCCTTCGCCTACGACGTTTCGCGGTTGCAGAAGACGGATCCCAAACTTATCGCCTACGAGGAGGCCGCCCGTTGGAAAGCGCCGCATGCCGAAGCGAAGCGCATCGCGCTTGGGCCTGACGAATCGCTCTACATCTGCTCCGGCAATTATCTCACCGCCATGAGCCGCACCGGCGAGCGCGGATTGGAGATCGCCCTTGCTGAACCGCCGCGTTGCATCACCGTTGCGAAGGATGGGACGATCTACGCTGGTTTGCGCGATCACATCGAAGTCTTCAGCGCCAAAGGCCAGCGGCAGGCCACATGGGATTCGCCCGGCAAGAAAACCTGGTTCACCGGAATCACCGTGGCCGGCGATGACGTATTCGCCGCGGACGCGGGGAATCGCGTCGTGCTGCGCTACGACAAGTCCGGCAAGCTCGCGCTTCGGCTCGGGGAGAAAAACAAGGAGCGCAATATTCCGGGCTTCATCGTCCCCAGTCCGTTCTTCGACGTGGAAATCGCCCGCGATGGTTTGCTCCGTATCAACAACCCGGGCCGGCATCGGGTCGAGGCTTACACCCGCGATGGCGACTTCGAAGGCTCGTGGGGCATGGTTTCGATGGGCATAACGGGTTTCTGCGGCTGCTGCAATCCAATCAACCTCGCGCTGCTGTCGGACGGACGGTTCGTCACCTGCGAGAAAGGGTTGCCGCGCGTGAAAATATACAGTGCCGAAGGCGCGTTCGAGTCCGTGGTCGCGGGCGTGGAAGCGTTTGCTGAGAACGCCGAAGTCTGCGGCCCGTCCGATTGCACCACCGGCGGACTCGACGCCGCTGTGGATTCACAAGGGCGGATTTACATTTTGGATTTGGTCGCAGGCGACGTGCGGGTGATGAAGGCGAAAGTATGAACCACGAATTGCCACGAAGAGATTCCGCCCGGCGCTGTCGGAACTGCTGGCTTTGGAGTGCGGTAACTTGTCACCGCTTTTGGCAGGCGACTTGTCGCCGTCGAATGCGAAAGAGCGCCCCACTGATTGATCAGCCCGCCGAACGCGACCCGGCTTTGGCGGCGAGTCATCAAGACGGGACCAGCAGTAACAAATCACCACACCCCCGAGTTTCGCGGTCGTTTTCAGCTGTGAGCGATTTCGTCCCATGAATCCCAAACCGCCAACCGAGCCGACCACGCGCCGCACGTTCCTGCGCAATGGCGCTCGGATTGCCGCGATGACCGGGCTGGGCGCACTTGCCGGCGTGGTGGCCAATCGGAGTTCAGCCGAGGGTTGGGTCTGGCAGATTGATCCGCAGAAATGCCTCCGCTGCGGCAACTGCGCCACGAAATGCGTGCTCGAACAGTCCGCCGTGAAATGCGTTCACGCCTTCGCCATGTGCGGTTATTGCAATCTCTGCACCGGCTACTTCGAGCCGGAGCCGAACTCGCTGACCACCGCCGCCGAAAACCAACTCTGCCCGACTGGCGCGATCAAACGTTCGTTCGTCGAAGACCCGTATTACGAATACACCATTGACGAGCAGTTGTGCATCGGCTGCGCAAAGTGCGTCGAGGGCTGCAATCGTTTCGGCAACGGCTCGCTCTTCCTGCAAATCCGCCACGACCGGTGCGTGCATTGCAACGAATGCGCCATCGCCCGTACCTGTCCCGGAGATGCGTTCCGCCGCGTGCCGGTGAAACAGCCCTATCTGCTCAAGACTACGCACGCACATTGAACATGAGCCACCTTCTCCATCGTAGCGACCGACGTGAGGAGGCTCTTTCTGAATCTGAAGGGTTGTCCTGTTTCCCCTCACCCCGGCCCTCTCCCCTTCGGAAGGGGAGAGGGAGAATCGTCCGCCGACTCGACGCGCACCTGCGGCTGATGACGGGCGAACACCGCAGAGAAGAAGAAGCAAGCGCCAACAGCCATTCCCTCTCTCCCGCCGCGGGGGAGAGGGCCAGGGTGAGGGGGA
>CAIKLQ010000451.1 GCA_903828255.1 uncultured Verrucomicrobiota bacterium | reverse complement strand
GGCGTCACCTGCTGTTGTCGGGCGGCTTGGAGTAGCCGGTCGTAGTGGTCGAGCACCTTCGTGATGTCCTTGAACGCATCCTGCAAGAACCGGGTGTTGTCGCCGATGTATTGCGTGGGGGTGTTGATCTCGTGGGCGATGCCGGCGGCGAGCTGGCCGATGGATTCGAGCTTCTGCGCCTGGCGGAGTTGCACCTCCATGAGGCCGCGTTCCGCCTCGGCTTGCTTGCGCGCCGAGATGTCTTCCTTAACCGCCACGTAATGGGTGATGCGGTCGGCGGAATCCCGGATAGGCGAGATGGTGACACTTTCCCAAAAGAGTTCGCCGTTCTTTTTCTGGTTGTGGAATTCGCCGCGCCATTCTTTCCCGGCGGTGATGGTTCGCCACAGTTCCCGGTAAGCTTCCGGGCTGGTCTCGCCGGATTTCAGGACGCGCGGGTTCTGACCCAGAACCTCCTCAAGGGTATAGCCTGTGACGGCCAGGAACTTGGGGTTCACGTATTCAATGGTGCCGGCGGGATCGGTAATCACGATCGAGGCCGGATTCTGTTCCACCGCCACGGACAACTCGCGGAGCTTTTCTTCCGCGCGTTTGCGGGTGGTGATGTCGCGGATAGTAGCGGTGAAAAACCGGCCCTCGGCGACCTGCCATTCCCCCAGCGAAAGTTCCAGCGGGAATTCATGCCCGTCTTGGTGGCGGCCGGCAACTTCAACCGTTTTGCCAATAACATGCCGCGCGCCGCCAGCCTGCATCCGCGCCATGCCCGCCCGATGCCCGTCCTGATAGCGGGAGGGTATCAGTAGCGACAGCGGCTGACCGCAGATCTCGGATTCGGTGTAGCCGAAGATCCGCTCGGCGCCGCGGTTCCAGCTTACAATATTTCCCGCACTGTTGGCGGAGATGATGGCGTCGGTGGCGGAAGCCGTCACCGCCCGAAAGCGGGCCTCGCTCGCCTGCGTAGCTTCCTCCGCCCGTTTGCGCATCAGCGCCGAGCCGATGTGGGCGGCGATGCTCTCGAAGAGTTCCACTTTGGGTAGGTCGAAGCGGCCTTTGCGCCGGTCATTGAACTGGAGCAGCCCGATAATCCGCTCCGAGTTCCGAATCGGGATCAGCGCCACGGAAGCATAGCCATGGTGGATACACACGTTGCGGGGATGCAGTCGGGGATCCTCGCTGACCGGGATTTTCAGCAGCGGAAACGAATCATTCGTCCAACAACTGCCCCCTGGGGTGAAAAGCGGGTTGGCCGGATCGGTCTTGCCGGAAAGGACCAGCCCGCAAGTACATTCCAGACAGATGGTGCCGTCGGGGTTCCGGCAGGTCCCGCCGTCTTTGGCCCGCGCGATGAGCGTATTTTCCGTCTCCAAAAAACCTTGGGGAAAGCCTTCGTGGACGAAATACGGGAAGTCATCTCCGGCTTGCAAGCGAATGCCCACGGCATCAAATCCCGTCCGCGTCTTCAAGGCAGCGAGGACCCGCGCCAGGGCCTCCTGCGAGGTGCCTGGCTCGTTGAGGAGCTGGAGGACTTCCCGGCCCATCTCCTGGTAAAGCTCCGCCTGTTTGCGCTCGGTGATGTCCTGGTCGGTGCCGCGCATGCCCACCACGCGGCCCGTGGCGTCGCGCACCGCGGCGAGGCGGACGAACATGTGGCGGACTTCGCCATCGCGCCGCCGGATGCGGTGCTCCTGCTGAAATTCGTCTAGGTTGCCCGCCAGCAGCCGGGCCACGCCCTCTGCGACCAAGGGTTGTTCCTCCGGCGACAGGAATTCGCGCGCGTAAACCTCCGCCGCCATCTGGTAACCACCCTCGCGCTCTGCCGTCGTGCCGTAGAGCGCGTAAAACCGGTCGTTGAACGTCAAGGTTTTGGTCGCGGCGTCCATTTCCCAATAGGCCAGGCCCGCTTGGTCCAGCGCCAGCGCCAGCCGCCGCTCGCTCTCGCGCAGCGACGTCTCCGTTTCCTTGCGCGCGGCGATTTCAGCTTCAAGGGCGGCGGTTCGTTCCCCAACTTTTTCTTCCAGCAGATTCCGTTGCTCGTCCAGGTAATCCACCGCCAGCGCCCGCTCGGTAACGTCCCGGAAGCTCCAGACCCGGCCCACAATGGTGTCTCCGTCCCTCAGGGGTTGCGAGTACCGCTCGCAAATCCTGCCGTCTTTGAATTCCAGGAGGTCGAGACTTTCTTGGGTCGGATCGTTGTATAAGGCCGCAACGCGCGCGCGAAACCCTTCCGGGTCCTTGACTTGGTCCAAAACGTGGGCCAGCGCTTTGTGGTCATCGCCAAATTTGATGATGGACTGTGGGACGCGCCAAAGATCCACGAACTTTTGATTCGCCTTCAGGATTCTCCCCGCCAGGTCCACCGCCAGGATCCCGTCGGCAGTCGAGTTCAAGGTGCCATCCAGCAGCGACATCGTGTCGTGGATGAGCTTCAGGTTGCGCTTGCGCATGGCGATATCGCGGACAATCGCCTGCAGGCATAGCTCCCCACCCAACTCAAACCGACTCAAGGTAATCTCAACATCCAATAGTCT
This sequence comes from uncultured Verrucomicrobiota bacterium, assembly GCA_903828255.1. Lineage (GTDB taxonomy): Bacteria > Verrucomicrobiota > Verrucomicrobiia > Limisphaerales > JADLHS01 > CAIKLQ01. Next base: position 15,178 of record CAIKLQ010000451.1, on the reverse strand, counting down.
TCCTTTCGCACCCAAGGCCTGCCACTCGAACACTTGCGGGACGCCGATCAGGGCCGCCTGGGTTATTTCCGCTACCAGTTCCGAGGACAGGCGGCCATCAGGTTGGGTCTTGGGAGCCAGGGTAACTAGGGAACGCCCCACAATCTGCTCCTTCCGAAAGCCATACAAGTCCGCGCCTTTCTGATTGCAGTCTATGATGGTCGTGGCCGTTTGGATGAAGATGCCATCGTTCGCCATTTCAAACAGGAGCCGATACTTGCTCTCGGCTTCCCGGATTACGGCCTCCACGCGCCTTCGTTCGTTGATCTCCTCCTGGAGTGCGGCGGTCCGTTCCTGAACTCTTTCCGCCAGCAAGTCCCTTTCCTTGCTAAGAAATAGCTCCGCCTGTTTGCGGGCGCCGATGTTCCGGGTGACCCCCAGGACGGGGCCCGAGTCATCCCTTCCCGGTTGGACGAGCTTACAGGCAACTTCGGTCCAGACCGTGGTTCCATTCGCATGTCGCTGCTCTAATTCAACCTGCACTGGCGCTCCGGTGATCTTCCGCCGCCCTGGCGCCAGAAGGGATTTGAAAGTGGCCAGCGCCAGCGGCAACGAACCCGGGGCGATCTGTTCCTCCCACGGTTGCTGCATCACTTCCGCCGCGGTATAGCCACGTAATTGGTAGATGGCGGGGCTGACATAACTAAGCTGGCCGTCCCGATTCATCGTCCAGATCACATCGCTAGAATTCTCCGCCACCAAGCGGTAGCGACTTTCGCTCGCGCGCAGCGTGTGCGCCTGCTCGGCCAGGGCGGCTTGGAGTTCCACCATCCGCCGCCCCACCTCGACGCGCGCGCGGAGTTCCTCAGAATCGAAGGGCTTGACCAGATAATCGTTCGCCTCCGCGCCCAAGCTGGCGCTGATGTCGGCGCGCTGGTCTCTGGAAGTTAAAAGGATCAGGTAGGGCGGGCGGGCGGTTGGCAGACTATGCACCCGGCGGATGAACTCCAGGCCGTCCATTTCCGGCATCATCCTGTCGAGAATGGCCAACTGGGGTGCCTCGGCTTGTTGCAGAGCCAGCAACGCCGCCGCGCAAGTTTCCGTGACCACAATTTCGTGGCCTTGTTTCTCAAGCCCCGCCATCAGCAGCGGGCGGGCCATGAAATCGTCTCCTGCTATCAAGATTTTCATAGGCAACCTTCACCAAGGCAGCGGGCCGCTGCCCTTGATAAATCCTGCAAGCGTCCCTGCATGTCAACCCCTCAAAATCCTCGGAAGCTGGCCAGCGGTCGTTTGGCGGAGGACCCGGGGGCGCTCCGGTTCCAAGAAGGGGAAGCGCCCCCTTCCGGACTGCCGCCCAAGCCACGGATCTGGCGGTAATCAGCGGGTTGATTTCCAGGCTCAACCGGACACTGGGGCCGTGGGTGGCCGAGTCGCGCGCGGGCCGATCAACTCCTGCACGAGCCCGACCAGTTGCGCGGGGGTGCAGGGCTTGGTCAGAATCCGCGCCGCCCCACAGTTGCGGGCAATATCGAGATAACCTTCCGGCTTCATCCGCCCGCCGCCGGACATGGCGATCACCGGCAGCTTGGGGTGGCTCTTGCGCAGGGATAGAATAAGCGCGATGCCCTCCATATCCGGCATCACGAGGTCGGTGATAACCAAGTCCGCCGCCGCGCTGGCGAGCAACTTCAGGGCGGCCCCACCCTCGCCGGCTTCGCGGACTTCATAGCCGGCCCTTTCCAAGCCCCGGCGCAGCACGGCGCGCAAGGATGAATCGTCATCAACGAGTATGAGGTGTTGTTGGATTGGGGTAGTCATAGGTTAGGTCCGGGGAGTCGGGGTTGGGTGAATAGGTGGTGTAGGGTGGCGCTGAAGTCGGCCAGGGTAGTGGGTTTGTATAGGACTTGGCGGATGCCTGCGCTATGCGCCTCGGCTTGCATCAACTCGGTGACGTGACCGGAACAAAGCAGGACCGGCAGCTCCGGCCGCAGGGTGCGGAGCTCCCGGACGACGTCCAGGCCGGAAGTGCCAGGCATGTTCAAGTCCGTGATGACGACATCGAACTGACTGGGATTGGCGCGGAAGGCTTGCAGCGCCGCCGTCGCGCTGGTGAAGCCGGTGACGCGGTAGCCCAGCCGTTCGAGCACGCGCGTGGTGACGCGAACCAAAGGCGCCTCGTCATCGAGGAAAAGGATGTGCTGACCCTGGCCTTGGGGCAGCGGCGCTCCGGGGGCCATTTCGGAGTCAGCCGGCCCGATGGCGGCAGCGGGAAAATACACTTGGAAGGTGGTGCCCTGGCCCGGCTGGCTGACCACGGTGAGCGCGCCGTCGTGGGCCGCGACGATGCCTTGCACGACGGAGAGGCCCAGGCCGGTGCCTTTGCCCGGCGCTTTGGTGGTAAAGAACGGATTGAAGATTTGTGCGAGCGTGGCGGCGTCCATGCCTTTGCCGGTGTCGCTGACGGTGAGGCCGACAAAGCGGCCCGGGCGCAAGCCCACGAGCGGCGCGGCGGCGGCATCCAGGGTAACAGTCTGGAGTTCGATGCGGATGCGCCCGGGCCGGTCTTCGAGGGCGTGCCAGGCATTCGTACAGAGGTTGAAGACTACCTGGTGAATCTGGGTGGCGTCGGCGAGCACGGGCGGGGTGTTGGCTGCGACCGCGAGGGCGATTTCGACCCCGGACGGAATCGTCGCGTGCAGGAACTTGGCGGCTTCCGCGATGACCGGCTCCAAGGAGATAACCTGCCGGTCTCGGGGTTGTTGGCGGCTGTAGGTGAGGATTTGCTGGACGAGGTCCTTCGCCCGGTGGCTGGCGAGTTCGATTTCATTCAGGCTCGCGCGGGCGGGATGGTTCGGGTCGGTGTCGGCGACCGCCAATTCGACGTTGCCGAGGATGACGGAGAGGATGTTGTTGAAGTCGTGGGCGATGCCGCCGGCCAACTGCCCGATGGCTTCGAGCTTCTGCGCCTGCTGGAATTGCGCCTCCAGTTGCAGTTCGTGGGTCACGTCGCGTTTGACCGCCACATAGTTGACAATCTGGCCCTGGCCATCCCGGATAGGGGAAATGGTGGCGTCCTCTTCGAACAACGAACCATCCTTGCGCTGGTTGATGAAATGGCCATGCCAGGTTTCGCCCCGTTCCAGGACGGCCCACATCTGGTGGTAAAACTCGGCCTCCTGCTTGCCACTCTTGAGCAGGCGCGGAGTTTTTCCGAGGGCTTCGGCGCGGGTAAAGCCGGAGACCTTTTCAAACGCCGGGTTGACATACAGAATAATGCCCTGAGTGTCGGTGATCACGATGGCTTCGCCCGCCTGTTCCACGGCCGTCGCCAGCCAGGCATGGGCTTCTTCCACCCGCTTGCGCGTGGTGATGTCGAACCACGACCCAATGAGCGCGGTGGGTTGGCCGGCGGCGTCACGCACCACCCGGACTTGGTCGTGCATCCAACGATAAGTTCCATCCTGATGCCGAAACCGATAGTCGTGCTCGTGACTGCCCTGGGCCAGCAGGTGGGACAACTCGGCGAAGACCCGGGGCGCGTCCTCGGGGTGGATATGCTGCGCCCAGAAGGCCGGGTCCGCTACGAATTCGCCCGCCCGATAGCCCAACAGCGATTGCACGTTCTCCGAGATAAAGGTCGCGCCGAAATCACCGGAGACGCGGCAGGTATAGATCACCGCCGGAGTGCTGGTGAGCAGGAAACTAAGCCGTTCCTCCCGCTCCCGCAACGCCATCTCCGCCTGTTTGCGTTCGGTGATGTCGCTCGCCACGCCGCACATAAGGCTCAGCGCGCCGCGCTCGTCGCGGATCGGAAAGCCCCGGTCCTGAATCCAACGCACTGCGCCCTCCGGCTGGAGGATCCGGTATTCGACATTCCAGTTACCTTGGGCGTGCTCTTGCAAAGCGGCGTGGACCCGGTCCCGGTCTTCGGCGTGGATGGCTTCCGCAAAAGATTGCGGCTGCTGGTAGAGGCTCGCGCACGTCCGGCCCCAGATTCGCTCAAACGCGGGGCTGACGTATAGGATCCGGTCAAGGGTGGGCGTGCTGATCCAAAAGACATCTTGAATGTTTTCAGCCAGGAGCCGGAACTTGGTTTCACTATCCCGCAGCGCGTCCGCCGCCGTGGCTTTTTCCTGGTAGAACCGGACGCGTTGCTGCCGCCAAACCAACCCCACCCCGGCCCCCGCGCCGAAGAGTAGGACGCCGACCATGACGACCACTTGCCAGAGTTGCGCGCGTAACGGCGCATATACCTCCTGGGTGTCCATGCGGGCCACCAGCGCCCACGAGGACTTGGGAATGGTGCGGATGGCCGCCACCACCGACACGCCCCGGTAATCCGTTCCATCCATGACGCCCTCCCAACCGAGAGCGGCCTGCACCCCAGGCATGGTGACGCGGTCCAAGGGCTGGCGCAGGTTCAGCGCGCTGTTCGTCTGGAAGCGGAGTTCATTCAGGAAGAGGGCCTCGTTCCCGTCCCGGCGCAGCAGCAGCGTCTCGGCCGTCGCGCTGGGCGTCGGCCAGTGGCGGATGAAGGGGTAAAGATACTTTGCCGGATCAATGCGCAGGACCAACACGCCGAGGGGCCGGTTCGCGTCCGCCTCGTCGAGAATGGGAATTTGAACTGACAGATAAACGCGCTGGTTGTTTTCGTTGCGATAGAAGTCCTCAATGTCAATCTGACCCGACCGCAAAGCTTCGGCTGCCGCGTGCACCGTGTTGGCACTAGCCGGGTTCAGATTGGCGGGCACGGACAGGCGCGTGACCGCTTGCGTATCCAGCAAGCGAACCTGGTCATAATCGTCCAGCGTCGAGTATTTGCCCACCCAGTCCAGGAGCTGGCGCCGCGCGTCCGCGTCCGCCGGCTGGTCGAAGTAGCGCCGCACCAAGGCGGTGAAGGAAAGGTTCTTGAAAAAGATGGCGGCATCCGAGCGGTGATCCTCGCGCCACTGCGCCAGTTCGCCCACCTTCAACTCCGCAATGGCGGAGAGCTGACGTTCCACCTCGGCGCGGAATTTCCGCTCGGTGTAGCGGTAGTAGAAGATGCCGGTGGCGACGATGCCCGCCGCCAAGAGGAAGAAAATCAGGGCGAAGCCAAAGGCGGGTTTGGAATCGGCTTCGGGCGACTTGCGAAATAGCCCGACCGGCTCGCCCGCCAAAGCCAGGAGCGCCAAGCCCAGCGTGACGAAGGCGAGGATGGTGTTGAGCGCGGGCGGGATGAAGTTGCCACTATAGAGCAGCGGCGTACCGAAGCCGTAAGCCAGCAGGAAAATGAAGGTGGTGACCAGGAGCCCGCCGGCGGAACCCAGCGCCAGCCCGACCCGCCAAAACCGGGTTGGGGACGGGGCCAGCGAAGCCAGAAACGACCCGCTGGCGAGCAGAAAGCAGAAAGCCGCCACCGGTGACGCATGTCCGATGCGGGCCCCGGCAACTGTTCCAGTGATGTTCAGGCCGAGGTGTTCAACGTCCAAGTGAATGTTCAGGCAGCCCAGCACGAACAAGACCATCGCCCCCAGCGCCCCCAGCCAACCTGCCGCCATGCTAATCCCCAACGCGCGCCCACTCAACGGCGTCCGGGCGCGGACGCCGAGCGCGGTGCCAAACAACAGAAACAGAAGCGCCGTGCTCGGGGCCATTGGAATCAGACCCGCCCCGAAGCTGGCTAGTCGCGGCCAACCCATAACCCAACCCAGCAGCGCCAAGAAACCAAGCGCCGCCGTGCTGAGGCCCGCCGCCAGAAGGACTAGGACCAGAACCAACGGACGTCCACTGCGAGGTTCGAAGTTTTCAGCGACCTTCATACACCTTGATAATTATCCAATGCTGCCAGCAAAGTGCAACGGGAAATCGTCGTCTGGCGATAAGCGCCGGTTTGAAAAGCCCCACCTCGGTCGTAGCAGCCGACGTGAGGCGGCTCTAAGCTCTGGGCTTTTGCGGACCGGCACGCTCAAGAGTCAGAGCCGCCTTACGTCGGCTGTTACTTTACAAGCAGGCTCAAAGCCGGACGACATCGCCTACGTGAAGCCCATGACCACGGACGCCTCCCATCACGCCCCGGGCCCGATGCTGGCGCCAACCGGCTCGACGCCGTTTGGCCGACCCGGCATGGGATTGTGGGCGCTGTATGGACTGGGCAGCGAGCCGGATACCTTGCTGGGATGCGTGGTCCTGAATTCGGCGGGCGGCTTGAGCGGCGGCGCCCGCTGGTTTTGATCAAGGAACGGAATGAAAAACCGCGCGGCGTGATCGGGGATCTGGAAATCGCCCCGCGCATCAATTCATTCGCGATGGCGTATCGGAGGCCATCCAGCGCGCCGGAGTTGGTGGATGTTGCCAAGGAATCGCCGGCGACGTTGAAGCTGTATGGCGTCGAACTGGGCAAGGCGGCGTTCGCCAATTGGCGAAACCGACGATTTCGGTTTCCGCATCGTGAAGGACAAGGTTCACTTGCATGACTTGCCCGCGCCGATCCTGCACCAACGGCAAACCCACCAGAAATCTGGCTCCGCATGTTTATGTTTCCTTCCGGCAAAAATTCCCGTTGACAGAAATCTGCAAACATGGCAAGTAGTCCACGGTGTCAACCCGCACCGAATCAACTGAATAACGCAACCATGAAACCCTCCCCTAATCTTCTGGTCCTGACCTCCGCAATCTGCGCTCTGCTGGCGCAACCTGTTCTCGCGCAGATCACGATTCCCACAGTGCTGGTGGGCAACCCGGGCAATGCCAGCGACAGCACCGGCTACGGCGCAGTGAATTACGCCTACTCCATCGCCACCTACGAAGTCACGCTCACTCAATATGCCACGTTCCTCAACGCCGTGGCCAAGACAGATACCTACGGGCTTTACCACGCGAGCATGGCCACGGATTTGAACATCGCAGGCATTACGCGCAGCGGGGTTTCTGGCAGTTACGCGTATGGGGTGCTGGGGAGCGGGAACCGGCCGGTGACGTATGTGAGTTGGTTTGATGCGGCGCGCTTTTCAAACTGGTTGCAGAACGGCCAACCCACCGGATTACAAGCGGCGGGCACGACGGAGACGGGCTCTTACACCTTGAACGGAGCGTTGAGCGGCGTGGGTATCGCACGGAACACCGACGGGCACTTCGTTCTGCCGACTGAGGATGAGTGGTACAAGGCATCGTATTTCGACCCCGCCCTCAACTCCGGCAGCGGCGGTTATTGGGCCTATCCCACCCGCAATAACGCCATCCCCAACAGCCGGAATGGGAGCCTGAGCGACCCGAACAGTGGTAATCTTTTCCGGGATGACGGCATTGCCAATGGCTTCAACGGCGGGTATGCCGCGAACAACTCCGTAACAGCTCCCGCGGGCAATGCACTGACCGATGCGGGGGCGTTCACTTTGGCGGGTAGTGCTTACGGGACGTTTGATCAAGGAGGGAATGTGTGGGAATGGAACGAGGCCGTAATCGCTTCGTCGCGTGGAATTCGCGGTGGGTCGTGGAGCGGCAGTGATACCAGCTTGCTCTCGTCAACTCGGAGCAGCTTCTCCCCGGCGAACCAACTCAGCATTGCGGGTTTTCGTATCGCCCTCGTCCCCGAGCCAAGCACCGTCGGCTTGCTGGCCGTTGGGTTCGCCATGTTGGCTTGGACCCGCAAGCGCACTGTTTGATGTCCCACCCTTTTTCCGCCCGAGTTTTTTCCGAAACCACAAATCAACTGTACACGTAGCATGAACCAGAAACCCTTCCACAAATCCATTCTTTTCACCCTCACCACGCTTGGAGCGTTGTTAGTCTTCAGCCGGAGCGTCCAAGCCCATCCGTACGCGTCCGGCGTCAGCGGCACAAACGGGGCCGGCGTGGTCAGCTTCATCATGAATGAGGCCGGAGCCAACGTGAGCGTGGTGTTCGAGGACAACACCACCAATGCGATGGGCGTGCTGCCCAAAGGCGCCACCAACTTCAACCTCGGTGCGCATACGAGTTTTCGGATTATCTGCACCAAGCAGGGCAATGGCACGCCGGCGCTGATCAGTTCGGACGCTTACACAAACAGCGTGTGGGGCTCGCCGCGCGGCGTGGCGGTAAATTCAAATCCTAAGAACGGCAAGTTATTCGGGCGGATCTATGCTGGCAGCAGCGCCGCCAGCGGAACCTTTGGGACGACTTTGAAACAAAAGGGGCTTTATGCCATGAACGCTGATCAGACGGATGCCTTGGGCACCGGCACCAACGCCTTTGGAGCCTCGGGTTTCGGAACCGGCGACGGAACCGGCTTTGCCGGATCAGGTCCTTGGCGCTGCCGTGTTGCTCCGGATGACACGCTCATCGTGGGCGATTCGTCAGTGGCGGGGGATGCCGTCTATCAGTACACGCCTGATTTGGCGGGTTCAAACCTCGTCCTTGCGGGCATTGGTCGCGTTGCGGGGGTTGCTGCCGGAACACACGGGGGTCTTTTCGGCACCCCGCTGATTACAGGGTCCATTGCCGGCAACGATCTCGTGCTTTGGACTGCGGACGCCAATATGGGAGCGCCCGCCACCGCCACGCTGGGACCGGGCACTTCCCCTGGCTCTTTCAACTGTATTTACCGTTTTGACATTGGGGCCGGCCCGCTGCCTTGGAGTCGGGGCCCGAATTACGCATACACAATGGGGTTGGATGGCATTCCCGGGCTGCGAACGGAGATGACGCTGGGCAAGGATGGGAAGATCATCGCCGGATTCGGTCGCGCCAATGGATCCAACCCTTGCATTCAGATTCTCAACCCCGCCGGTGACACGTGGCTTTATACCGGTGGTCAAAATCCCCCTGCCAATCAAGGGCCACCTGGAGTGGATCCTTGGGCCGGTGTTAATGGGAGCGGGGCGGCGGTTGGAACCTATGCCGGGGTCCGCGTCTCGCCGGACGGACGCTTTTTGGCTTCCGTGGATCTCAATAACGGCATTACGCTGGCAAACCTGACCAACGGCATCCCCGACGATGCAAGCCTTACTGGCATCACCAATTCTTCCGGGACAGGAAACTCCCGCGGAATGGATTGGGACGTGGCAAACAACATTTACGTCATCAGTTCCGGCCAGGGCCTCTTGCGGATTTATTCCCTGGGCCTTACCACGACTTGCATTACGAGCAATGACTTCACTGGCACCAATGGCAGCTTTAACCTTGTCTTGCCGCCGCTCACCGCCTCGGTGGTGGCCACGACCCCTGACGCTTCGCAGAATTACGGTACCCCCATCCCGGGCGTATTCACCATCACGCTCAGCACCAATTCTCTCACCGCTCCTTTGACTGTTAATCTTACCCGCTCCGGCACTGCGGGCCTGAACAATGGCAGTGGTGGCCCGACCAACAACTACACCATGAATTTGGGCACGAACGTTGACGGCGTCGCCATCTTCTCGAATTCAATCATCTTCCCGTCCGGCGCCTGGCCGCACGTCGGCAACTGGTCGGTGCAAGTGCAGATCATCCCAACGCCCATTCCGGTCAGCACCAATACCCTGACGGTGGTTTTGCAAGTCCTCGGCGGCTCGGCCTATCTGGCGGGATCGCCCGCCAGGGACACGGTATATCTCCAGAACACCGGCCCACAGTTGCTCTTGTTAAGCGCTGCCGCTTCCGGCACCACGATGTACCGTGGGGTTACTAACGATTACGCCAAGTTCGTCATCACTCGGCTTGGGGATACGAATGGTCCCGGCAACTCTCTAGGTAACATTACGTCGCGCGCCTACACCGTCACCAACGTCTCCTATTTCGGTACGGCAACGTATCCGGCAGATTACACCGCCCGGGCGCAGCGCCTGGATCCGCTCGGCAACGGGGCACTGGTCCCGCCCGTTGATGGACCAACCGCTATCTTGTTCAATCCAGGTGATACGGCGATCACCTGTGCGGTCGGCAATCCGGTCCGGCATGCCAACCTCATTACCCCGCCCGTGGACCGCACGATCATCGTCAACCTGACCAACACTGTTGCCTGCCCCGGCTGCACTAACCTGACTAGCTCGGAGGGCTTGGCCTATACCGTCGGCACCGCGACGGCAACCTTGACCGAAATTGACAACGCCGTCGGGCCAGAGTTCGTCCTCTGGTCCAATCCGCTGACCAATGCGGCCGACAGTGTGAACTGGACGCTGGCCTTTGCCGCGACGAATTTTGACGCGAACCCCGTGTTGCCGGCGGTGTTTCCAAATTACGCCAATAACAACTACGGCGGTGGAACGAACGACTTTGACGTCACTTTTGGCCGGGACATCTCATTCGATGCCCTCCCTCAATCTCAGGTCATGGCTGCCAGCAACTGGAACAATGTGCTGAAAATGTCCGTCAACAAGAACACCGGCGCTCATGCGGGCGTCAACGTCTATCCCCAAGGCCAAAACTTCCGGGGCAATTATGCGCTGCGGTTCAACATGTTTATCTCACCCTATGGCTTCGGCCTGAACAACCCCGGCATTGGAGCGCCGGCCAGGGAATTTGCGCTGTTTGGCGTCAACCATCGTGGGACCAACTGCAACTGGCGCACGGCGGCACCCATCGGCGCCTTGGCGGGTAATAGCCCGACGAACTCCGACGGTCAGTGGTTTGCTGTTGGCGCGGCCAGCGGATCCATCACGCCGGCCGATTTCGATGCTTTTATTCCTCCCGCTTTGCCCAACAATACCGCCTCATTCAACGACCGGGTCAGCGCTACCGCGTTGTCTCAAAACGGCATTTTCAAACATCCGCCGTTTGACGCCATGAACGTGGTCAGCCCCACCGTTGGGAACCCCGGCGGCGGCGAACCGGTGAATAAATGGGTGGATGTAAGCGTGGAAATCACCCGACAGACCAACGTCAGCCTGTTCATTAATCGCTCGCCGGTGCTCACGGCCTTTTCCCTCACGAACGGTTTGTTTGCTGCCACCAATGGCACGATAATGCTCGGTTACCTAGACCCGGTCGCCGACATTAGCGATTACAGCGCTTTCGCCTGTTTCTCCAACATCCGAGTCGTCGAACTTTCGCCCTATATTCTGCTCCAGCCGGGTTTGACTAACACCTTGGCGGATCGGCTGATTGTCACACAGGGATCCAGTCTGACCTTTACCTCTTCGGCAAGCTTCGCCACGGCACCGATTACCAATACTTGGTACCGCGGCACCGGTACGGCCGCGAACCCGGGCACCGGCGTTCCGACGGCGGGCTTGCAGACCAATATATTCAACGGTACCAGCATGACCGACTCGCTGACGTGGACATTTAACACCACCGTGGACGCGACGAATTACATGTCGGTGTTCAGCGATGCCGCCGGTTCTGTGACGTCCCGGGTGGTCGCGGTGGAGGTAGTCTTCGGCCCGACGAACCGGACTTACAATTGTGGTGTGAATAGTAATCTTCTCGTGGTGGCGGTCGGCCCATTGGCCCCAACCGCCCTTCAATGGTACTTTAATACGTCCAACAACATCAGCACGGCCACCAAACTGACTTTCGGACCGCATTACGGTCCCACGACAAACGCCAGCCTGTTCCTCACCAACATCGTGGCGGGCGATGCCGGGTATTATTGGTGCGCGGTTACGAACGTAGCTGGCTATGTAATTCCCGAAGCCGCGACTTTGGCAGTCACTTGTCTGGGCCCGAGCGGTGCCGTGGTGGCTCCAGTTTCCCAAAATAACCTCTGGGGTTCAAACACTACGTTCACGGTCACGGCCTCGGGAACGACACCGCTTACTTACCAGTGGAAGCGCGATGGAGTCAACCTCACCAATAGCACCCATTACTCGGGAGTGACTGGCAGCAGTTTGACGATTAGCAATATCACCGCGGGCGATACCGCAAGTTATACTGCGGGCGTGACGAACAACGCCGGGGGAACGCTAAGTAGTGCCGGCGTGCTCACGGAGGTTACGCCAGCACCTACGATCAACGGATCAATGTCGTTTGCGGGCGGCAATGTCGCATTGCCATTTACCAGCACGAACCCTTACGACAGGACCAACTCGTTCATTCTGCAAAGCTCGATCGTCGTGACCGGGCCTTACACGAATAATCCTGCGGGCGTGTTTTCGGGATCGAATCCGAACTTCCAGGTCGTGGTTCCTGCGGCTAGTGGTACGCTGTTCTTCCGCCTCAAGCACACCGATTGAAATGACGGCGCATGTGTGGCAACCTCTGGTATGAAGAAAACGACCCAAAACCAGGCGTGCCTACTACGACGCGAGCTCGGCGCGTCCCCGCGCCGAGCCTTCACCTTAATTGAGTTGCTGGTGGTCATCGCCATTATTGCCATTTTGGCCGCGATGCTGCTTCCGGCGCTTGCCAAGGCGAAGGCCAAGGCGACCCGGACGCAGTGCTTAAGTAACAAGCACCAGATACAGATTGCCTGTCAGATGTACACCGATGACTGGAGCAACTACCTGGTGCCCAATGCGCCGGCGGGATACGCTGGCGGGTGGTGCAATGGGAGTGTGAATTGGAATGTTGGACTGGCCAACATCCTGCCTGACTATTACAAGACAAACTGCCTGGGGCCGTACGTCGTGAACACCAAGGTTTACAAATGCCCAAATGACACGATCCCCTCCGACAACGGAGACCGACTCCGGAGCATTGCCATGAACTCCGCAATGGTGGGGAGCCTGCCACAGAGTGTGGAAAGGGTCATCCAAGTATATATGGGCGGAACATTGGAAGCTCCTATTTGGCGACTCTACCACAAGGTGAACGACTTGACCTGCCCCACTCCAGCCAACGCTTGGGTTTTCGCTGATGAAGCCATGCGCTCCATGAATGACGGCTTTTTGCAAATGAACGTCGCCTCTCCCGATTACCCCGACATCCCCGCCAATTATGATGGCGGGGGCAATTGTCTCACTTTCGCCGATGGGCATGGGGAATATCGCAAGTGGAGGTGGCGGGGGCCGGCCGGAACTGGGCTTCTTCAGGTCCCCTATCAGAAAGGCAACACCGGCGGTCACTGGCCCAGCAGCGGGCAGGATGTGGATTGGCTCTGGCTGCGGGAGCGCACCTCGTGCCGAAACTAGCGGACGGACGACTTCGGAATCACAGCTTCGTGCTCTACCGCCGAGGATTGCACCGGCTCACCACTTCGGCCCAAGAGGTCATCATCAAGCTGAGTGATCCACGAGTTTCCCAAGCGCCATTTTGCCAGAACGACAAAAAGGTGGACCCAATGGCGCGACAGTGGTTCCCGCTCCGGGTCGAGGCGGCGGTTGGCTGAACGGTTTTGTTTTACAGCCGGTTCGCGTGGGATAGGCTGACTCGATCAATGCCATGAACCTCAGCATTTATTTACAAGTTCCCAATTTGTTCGTTGGCCTTTGGCCATTCCCGTTTGGGGGATGACCTTAGCTCTATGCCTCGGTTTGGGCGGCCCTGTTCGCGCCAACGTCTATCCCACCAACCTCCGCGTCAAGGGCAGCGTGACCAATGTGACCACCGCCCCCGGGGACAACGTCACTATCAGCTACCTGCTCAACGAACCCGCCTCCGCCGGCGTGACCGTGACCACCAAGGCCAACACCACAACCCTCCGCACCATCAAGCTGTCGGGCGGCGCGGCCGGCACTGCGCGCGGCCCCAATGCGGTCGTTTGGAATGGCAAGGACGATGGCGGCAACAATGTTGGTCCGGGCCTTTACTCCATCCAAGCCACTGCGGTGGCCAATCATCACGGCGGCTGGACACAGATCAGCAATGATGGGGACGGCGGCAATTACGCCTTAGTGCCCCGAAGCATCGCGGTGAATCGCAACCCCAACAGCCCTTACTACGGCCGGGTCTTCGTGGGCAATGCCATGGAAAACCCCAGCGGCATTTCTTTGCCCGGCGATAACGTGTGATTGCTCAAAGCCAACGCCGATGGCAGCTACGCTGCCGAAGGCGCTTTGAGCAGCGGCAGTTGGGTTCGCCCGGCTGGAAAAAGGGATTGGCGCACGAACATCGCGGTTTAGGAAGCCGACGTTAGTTTTCCATTGCGCGCTTGCCACGGCACATTCGCAACTGGAAACTCCCCCCCGCTTGAATGTCGAACTCATCAACACCGGCAGTGAATTGATGCTGGGCCGGGTGCTCAACACGCATCAGCAGTGGCTTTGCCGCCGGCTCGCGGATCAGGGTTACGTCGTCACGCGGCAAGTCGCGGTGGCGGATACGGGGCCGGATATCGAGCAGGCGGTGCGCGAGGCGCTGGGCCGGGCGGACTTGGTCATTACGACTGGCGGTCTGGGGCCAACTTCGGATGACATCACCCGTGATTTGGTCGCGCAATTGCTCGGCAAAAAACTTCACGAGGATGCGGCGGCGCTGGCGAACATCGAGCGGTTCTTCACCGCCCGCAAACGGCAGATGCCGGAATCCACCAAGGTGCAAGCGCTGGTGCCGGATGGTGCCCTAGTCTTGCAAAACGCTCACGGCACGGCGCCGGGGTTGGCGATGGAGTTGGCGCCAAATCCTTTTCGCGCCGGAGGCAAAGCGGCGTGGCTCGTGATGTTGCCGGGGCCGCCGCGGGAGTTGCGGCCGATGTTCACGGACCAGGTCGTGCCGCTGCTGCGACGCGTGTTGCCGCTGGAGCGCGAGTTCGTTTGCCGCACACTGCGAACGACCGGCATTGGCGAATCACTGGTGCAGGAGCGAATCGTCGGCCCGCTCGCCCCGTTCGTCGCGCAGGGTCTTGATGTGGGCTATTGCGCCCATGTCGGCCAAGTGGATGTGCGACTCGCGGCCCACGGCGCGAGCGCAGCCGGGCTGGTGCGCGAGAGTGAAGCCGTCGTTCGCGCGCTGCTGACCAAAGAGATTTTCGGGGAGGAGGATGAGAGTCTGGATGCGATGATTATCCGCCTGCTGACAGAGCGCAAGCAAACCCTTGCTCTCGCGGAATCTTGCACGGGCGGCGGGATCGCGAATCGGCTGACGAATGTGCCGGGGGCGTCGGCGGTTTTGCTCGCGGGCCTGGTCACTTACAGCAACGCAGCCAAGCAGAAATTCCTGAGCGTGCGCGCCGAAACGCTCGCGGCCCACGGCGCGGTGAGCGAACCAACCGCCCGCGAGATGGCCGAGGGCGCGCGAAGGGAAACGGGCGCGGATTTCGCATTGTCCGTCACGGGCATCGCCGGGCCGGGCGGCGGTTCTGAAGCGAAGCCGGTGGGCACGGTCTTCATCGGGCTGGCCGGGCCAACGGGCACGCCGGTGCTGCGGCAATTCAATCCCT
>CAIKLQ010000450.1 GCA_903828255.1 uncultured Verrucomicrobiota bacterium | reverse complement strand
GGGGTCCGCTTCCGGGGGCATCCCGACCTGCGCCGCATCATCATGTGGGAGGGGTATCCTTACTTTCCGTTGCGAAAGGATTTCCCGCTAACCGGCAAGCCCACGGAACTGCCGGACGTAGCGTTCAGCAAGACCGCGCCTATCGAGGGCGGGCCGTTTGTTACCGCGCCCGGCGGCAAAGATGCCATCGAACGCGAGCCGCGGGTGCGGACGCCGGAGAATTGATTTCCATGGCGACAGAACTTAACGCAGAGACACGGAGGCCGCAGAGAAGCGCGGAGGAATCCATTTTGCTTTTTCTGCGAACCTCTGCGCTCACCGCGTCTCTGCGTTTATTCGCCGCCAATTAAGACAATGCCCGAAGTTCAAGAAATCGAGATTCGTGATTCCGCTGCCCGAGCTGCAGCGGCGGCGCGGGCTTTGCCGCGTCCGAAGGACGAGGATTTGCAGGACATGCAGGGCGAAAAGATGGTCCTCAACATGGGCCCGTCGCACCCGTCCACGCATGGCGTGTTGCGCATCATTCTGGAGTTGGACGGCGAGATTATTACCAAGGCAGTTCCGGATATCGGTTATCTGCATCGCGGCGACGAAAAGATCGCCGAGAACATGACGTGGACCCAGTTCATCCCGTACACGGATCGGCTGGATTACCTCGCCCCGATGGCCAACAACGTCGCCTACGCCCTCGCGGTTGAGAAGTTGCTCGGCATCCACGACAAACTCCCGCCCCGCTGCCAGTACATCCGGGTGATTTGCGCCGAGTTGGCGCGGATTTCGTCGCATCTGCTCGGGGTCGGCTGCTTTGCGATGGACGTGGGTGCGATGACGGTTTTCCTCATCACCTTCACGGAGCGCGAGAAGATTCACAACCTGTGTGAGTCCCTGACCGGCGCGCGGTTCACGACGAGTTACACGCGCATCGGCGGCGTTTCGCGCGACACCCCGCCCGGTTGGTGCGACGCGGTGCGCAAGTTCCTCGCCGAAGTCATGGTCAATATCGCCGAGGTCGAGACCTTGCTCACGCGGAACAAAATCTGGGTGGATCGCACGCGCGACGTCGGCGTGATCTCCAAAGAAACCGCACTGGATTACGGCCTCACCGGGCCGAACCTGCGCGGCAGCGGCGTGGATTACGATCTCCGCAAGGCGCAGCCGTATCTGTGCTACCCGGATTTGCAATTCGACGTGGTGCTTGGCTCGGTCGGCGATTGTTACGACCGCTACCTCGTCCGCATGGAGGAAATGCGGCAGAGCGTGCGGATTATTCACCAGTGTCTCGACAAAATCCCCGGCGGCTTCGAAAACCAGTCGAAAGAGCCGGTCAGCGTGGCGGATGGCAAAATCGTTTTGCCACCGAAGAGCAAGGTCATGTCGAGCATGGAGGAATTGATCCATCAATTCATGCTCGTGACACAAGGCGTGAATTGCCCGCCCGGCGAAGTTTATTTCGGCCACGAAAATCCGAAGGGCGAACTCGGCTTTTACATCAACAGCCGGGGCGGCGGCACGCCGTACCGGATGAAGATCCGTTCGCCCTCATTCTGCAACCTTAGCATCCTGTCGGATCTGTTGCCCGGCCACATGATGAGCGACACCGTGGCGATCCTGGGATCGTTCGACTTTGTGATGGGGGAGTGTGACCGATGAGTTTCTCCGTTCCAGCCAAACTCGAAGCCGAGATTGACGAGTTGATCACGCATTATCCCGTGAAGCGCAGCGCGTCGCTCATGCTGCTGCACGCGTTGCAGGAACACTTTGGCTACATCTCGTCCGAAGCCACGCAATGGGTCGCGCGCAAGCTGGGCATCCAGGCCATCAACGTCCACGAACTCGTGACGTTTTATCCGATGTTCCGCCAGTCTGCGCCGGGTAAGTATCAGATCAAGGTTTGCCGCACGTTAAGTTGCGCCCTTGGCGGCTCGCACAAGCTGCACGAGCACTTTTGCACCAAGCTCGGCCTCGACCCGCATGCGCATGGCCTGCAAACGACGCAGGACGGAAAGTTCTCGGTCGAATTCGTCGAGTGCCTGGCTGGCTGCGGCACCGCGCCGGTAATGATGTGCAATGAGGATTTTCACGAAGGTGTCACGAATGCCAAAGCGGATGAGATTGTCGCACAGTGTAAATGAAGCATCCGCTCAGACCGCTCGACATTCTGCGCGAGCCGGCGGTACGGTCGGCGTTGGCGGCAGCCTGGGAAGAATCAAATCCCGGCTTGATCGGCGGACATGAGGAAGGCGGATTAGTGGTATTGAATGATGATGAAAAATTGAGTGTGTTGCGATGGCCAGTGGGTGAAGGCAGCCGGATCAAGGTGCCAACCCATCATGGTTGCGCGGTGAACGGGCGACCGATTGTCGCTACGTTTCATACGCATCCAAACACCGGGCCGGATTTCTTGCAGGAACCGAGCGAGACGGACCGACGAGGCGTGCGCGACGACTCGGAATTGAAGGGCGCGACTTTCGTGGGCGAGTATGTGGTTGCGGATGAGATGATTTATTTGGTTACACCGAGTGGGGCAGTGCGCGAATTGGACCGCCGCGCTGATTTGCTCGGCTGAAGAAGAGAACATTTATGAGCATGACTTTGACGCATGAAGACCTGGCGGATGAGCAAGCCGTTTCGTTGGCGCACATCCTCGCCACGGCGAACCGTCGCGCCCGGCAGCTTGGTTGGGACGTGGCGCAGAGCTTGGTGACCATATCACAGCATTTCGATGGCGGCTCGTTCTGGCGCATCAATTACGGGCCTGTGAATCCGGTTGCCCAGCGCGGCGGAGATCTGATTGTGGAAGTAGATGCTGAAAATGCGGATGTGAAACGTGTCTTGCGCGGACAATAATCGAAACCGCAATGCAAATCGTAAATCGCAAATCCGAAATCGCAAACGGGGAATGGTTGCCCGACATGGATTTGAACCATGACAAACAGATTCAGAGTCTGTTGTGCTACCGTTACACCATCGGGCAAACCGACGTGT
>CAIKLQ010000449.1 GCA_903828255.1 uncultured Verrucomicrobiota bacterium | reverse complement strand
CGACATCAAGGTGATCCTCGATAAGTCCTGCACCAAATGCCACGGTGCCGAGAAGCAGAAGGGCAAGTTGCGTCTCGACAGTCTGGCCGACACGCTTAAGGGCGGCGAAGATGGCAAGGTCCTCGAACCCGGCAAGAGCGCAGAGAGCATGCTCGTGGCTTACATCGCCCGCCTCGGCGACGAGGACGACTGGATGCCGCCCAAGGACAACAAGGCCAACATTCCTGCGCTCACCGCTGCCCAGATTGGGCTGGTCCGCGCTTGGATTGATCAGGGCGCGAAGTAGTTCTTCCAAAAAAAAGCGCGCGAGGTGATTGCCTCGCGCGCTTTTGATTTGATTCGAGTCGGGGAGACGGAGCCGCAGCAGGGTTACTTCTTCAACGGATTGGGCATCTCTCCCGCCGCCTTGGTCGCGTCGCCCACTGCCTTGCCGGCGGCGTCCGCCATGGCCTTTTGCAGCTGCGCCACTAGGTCTTTGATGACCTGTTGTTGTTCGGGTGTCAGTTTTGCCTGGCTGGCCAGGGATTGCAGTTGCGGCAGCGCGCTGGCGTAGTCGCCGGACTTAATGGCCGCGACGGCCTTGTCCGCGGCGCTTTGGGTCGCCGGCTCGGAAACTTTGAAACTGCTTTCCATTGCCGAGGTGTCCACGCTGCTGCTCTTGCCGCAACCTGTCAAAGCGAGGGTTGCCGCCAGTGCTGCCATCAGAAACATTTGAGTTATTTTCATTTAATTATTTTTGTTGGTTTAACTTGTCAGCGATTATCATAAGCAAACTTCGCCGAGAGTCAAATGCCGTCCTGCCTGCCCGGAAATTTCGCAGCGGAAATGAGGGCTTCCCATGCAAATAGGAGTGCCGAGCACCGGCTCGGCGTGTGGGCACTTTCGAAACGCGGCGAGGCAGGGTTCAACGCTCCGCTCCAAACTGCAGTTCAGGCAACTGGATTTCTGGTCTGGCCTGCCGGGGCCACGCCAATTTTCACCCTCCCGATCAAGGTGTAATTTGGATCCGGTAGAAACGCGGTGAAGCGTTTGAAGGCGTGAGGCTCAGTGAATTTGTGACGGCGGTGGGAGGCTGATTGGTGTATATGGCGGTCCAAACGCCACCGAGGTTGGTGGCCTGCTGAATGACTTGGCGTGCCGCTTGCCCGCCAATCCAGTTCAGGATCAGGTTGCCGCCACTGGTCCGAAGGTCGGTAAATTTGAGCACGGAAGCGGCGGCTTTGGGGTTGGTGCCGGCGGCTTGTTCCTGAAGATTGTTCATTCCATCCAGATCGTTGTCAGTCGTCGCCACGCCGCTGAGCGGATCGCTGAAATACTGTTGCTCCCAGCCATTGAGCAAACCATCGCCGTCGGAATCGAGGTTCGGCAGTGCCTGACGCGACAGCACCAGCACGCTGTATGGGCCGATGGCCACCCCGCCGCTGCCCGTGGAGACGTTGACCACTGAACTGCCGTAGTTGCTGAAATCCGCGCCGTAAGTCGTCCAGTCGGAATTGAGGTTCACATACCAAGCCCCGTCCACCGGCCAGCCGCCGACGATGTAGCTCGGGATGCTGTTGGATGTGAAGTTCATCACCACCATGACCTGGTCGTTCGCGCCCGCGCCCCAACGGTGAAACGCGAGCAGTTTCCACGGAGCGTCGTTGCGCACCACATGCCAGCTCAGATTCGGCCCGGTCAGGCCGGGACTGACGCCATCGAGATTGCGGCGAAGCCGGATCAGGTCGCGATAAAACCGGACCACCCTCGTATAGGTATTCGTGCGTGACCAATCCAGCGGGCTGCCGGTGCTGAACTGATCCGTCACCAGCATCTCCTGCCCCATGAACAGCATTGGCAGCCCCGGCGTGGTCATGACCACGGCGGCCGCCAGCAGGGAACGTTTGCGGGCCGCGTAGCTGGTCGGCGTGGCGGCATCAATGCGCTTGGGCAAACGCAGATTCGTGAGGCCGTTCATGTCACCCACCAAATCGTGCGTCTCGGAATACAGCACATGTGAAAAACCCGATCCGCCCATCGCCGAAGCCAAGGCGTCCATGTCTCGATCTGCGTCATTCGTCTTGGTCACTTGACTAATCAGGTTGTCCCCAAAACCGCGGTCCCATTCGCTATCGAACCCAATTCCGCCCGAGGCGTCTTCGGCAATGCTGAAGCCGTTGGGATGGATAATCGTGGCGTTGATGGATTGGATGAGTGTGTCCGCCTCCGGGATGGCGACATAGCCCGCGCCGGAATCGTATTGTCGCATCGCGCCCACCGCGTCCCAGCGGAAGCCGTCCACGTGATATTCGTCCAGCCACATGCGGAAGTTATCCGAAATGAACGAGCGCACCGCGTCATTTGCGTAGTTCGGGCGGTCGCCCCACGGGGTGCAGCAGATGCCGCCATTCGTGTAAACGTAAATGCGATTGGCGGGGCCGGTGTCAAAACCGTGAAGCTCCAGATCGCTTGATCCCCAGTGGTTATGGACCACATCCAGCAGAACGCAAATCTCGCGCGCATGAGCCTCGCGCACGAAGGTCTTCAATCCGTCCGGCCCGCCGTAGCCGCTGTTCTCGACCGCAAAAATGTCCGCGGGATTGTAGCCCCAACTTAGGTCGGTCGGAAACTCCGCAATCGGCAGCAACTCCACCGCGTTGATGCCAAGCGCGGCCAGATGATCGAGCCGGGTCACGGCATTCGCGAACTTGCCCGGCCCGCCCGAGGCCGGCGTGGGGTCATTGAATGTGCCGACGTGCAATTCGTAGATGACTAGGTTCGTGGCACTCACGCGAGGACGGGTGTCGCCGCCCCAGTTGAACGCGGCGGGATCATAGACGATGGAGTTCGCCCCGGACGTATTGTAGCCGCTGTAAGTGACCGTCCGACTGCGCGGATCCTTCCACCAATTCGTGCCATTGATCAGGTATTTATACTCGTGACCAGTTCGCGCGGCGGGAATGTCCGCCGACCAAAGCTGGGACGCCCCTTCCTTCACCAGGAAACTCGCGGTGGTATTCCAGCTATTGAATGTACCAGGTACCGCGACCAAGATGGCCTGGGGCGACCAGACCCGAAACGTCACCCCCGTGCCGGTCGCATCCGAGTAGGGGATGGATCCCATGCCGGGACGGGTGGATTGCGCCTGAAGCGCTGGGGGGTAACCGAAGCCGGCCCCCGCACCGAGGGCGAGGCTAAACCATTGCACAAGGAAGGCGAGGCTGCGGGCTTGATGGTTCGGGATGCGTCTCGGGGCGAATGAATCAGTCATATAGTCTGCGCAGCGCACTATGGACCAGGCGGGAACTTAGGGCAATCCACCGGCCAACCAGTGGGGCGACATGTTTGTGCGGGGTGGTGAAAGTGGTCAATCCTAACAGCAACAGCGCGCCAACCAGCCTACCCAGCACTGGCTTGGTGAGTTGGGGAGAAGTCCCCCACCGCGTCGCTTGCAGCAACTGCACATCCACGCCTTCCAACCGGACGAGTAGATTTTGGCCGACCACCTTGGGGGACAGTGCGTGAACCATCGTGGCGTTGGTGAGAATGTCGCTGGACGCCGCGCCGCTGGACTGCGCGAGCCCCGAAACCAGGGTGCAAGCCAATGCCAACCCATCCAAACCGCGACCCTGCAAGCGCGGACGGTTGACAAGAGAAAGCTTAACAGCATAGGCCCGGAGTCCGCACGAAGCGGCATTGCTGACTACGTTACACCGTTCGCCGACCAGCGGAAACTAACCAATGGGACAACCCCGCGATCCGGCGGCAACGCCGCTATTTCTGGATCGTCCCTTCGATCGCCAGCAGGTTCTTGATATGGCCGTCGGCGTATAGATAATTCACCGCCTTGGCCGGGCCGCGCGCCTTGTGGAAATCCTCCTTGTCGAAAAACACCGGGATGGCGTGCGGATCAAAGTGCATTCCGAAGACATTCAAATTGTCCGCTTTCTGGCCGTTCAGCAGACTGTTCCACGCGTAGCTCGAACCGGTTTGCATGAAGAGATCCTCGCGATCGGACGGACAGCGCAGCACGTTCGTGTTTCCCAACTCGCTCGCCAGGACTTTGTCCGGCCCCGACAACGAATTGGTGGGCGGCTGGTTCGTGCCGGTCACCGCCAGGACGTCGCGCATGAACGGCAGCCGGTTGTTGTTTCCATCCACATACATTTGCAACGCTAGGCCGATCTGCCGCAGGTTGCTGATGCACGCCGCGCCCTTGGCGCGCTCCTTCGCCTTGCCCAACGCGGGCATCAACAGCGCCGCCAGGATTCCGATAATGGCGACGACGACCAGTAGTTCAATCAGTGTAAACGCCGCCTCCCACCGGCCTCTGGCGCACAGGCAGTCCAGGCTCTGCCCTACGCCAATCCGGGAACTGAATGGGGGTTGCATACCGCGGTTCAATTCTTGCGCGGCGCATTAAGTCCCCCTCCGCCCGCCTGGCTTGCGGCATCCAGGCATTTTTGAAACGCCGCCGTGTCGTCGTTCTTGCCATCGCCGGTTGCCGCGAAATCGCGGACGGACAAGCCATCCGCGCCCGCGGCGAGCGAATGGGCCGCCATTCCAAGCAGGAGGGGCGGGCATCGGAACGACATACGGATTTGCATATTTGAAATGTTGCTGATTGACGGACGCTGGACCGTGGCAGCCGGCTGAACCTCGCCGCCCACGAACCTCGCCCCAATGGTTCGCCCGCGTTAGTTTGCCGGGCGAGCCGTGCCGCAGCTATCGCACCGGCAAAGCGGCGAAGTGTCAAAACAAATATGTTGGCAGCAGAATTTGTCAATCGGAGCGCCAGCCTCCGGCACGCATCCCACCGACCATACTTCCGAATCTCCGGCCAGAGCCACGCGAGGGCAGGCACGAACTACGCGCTGGTCGCCCAGAGAAATGTCCGCGCCGGGCTCGTGCCGACGAGGGTAATCGGGATCCCTACGATGATGCGTTTGCGGTTGTAGAGGTCGGCGAATGGACCCGCGGGCAGGGTGCCGAGGATCATCGCGATGACCTGCGTCAAACCCCCGAAGCCAAGCGCCAGCGTCGAGCCGGTGCGTTCGTAGATCTCCCAACCCAGCGACATGGTGAACATCTGCGCACCGATGATCGCGATGAGTCGTCCGGTGAGTTACAGTCGCAGATCGGGGTCACGCGGCACGGCATACACTAAAATCTATTGGAACGGCAGCGCCGGCCTGCCCAACTACCCATTCTACTATGAGCCGCCCGCCGGTTACGATTACAAGTGGACGCCGGATTAAAACCACTGCCGGGGCTTTTTTGCCTGCCCCTCGGGCAGCAACAAGCCAACTAGCTAGCAAACTGCGAAGAATTTTGACCGCGGATTAAGGGGGTTACGCGGATTCCACTTACCAAAGGAGCGCCACGCCGTAGGGGCCGAACTGGCCATCGTCGGACACCAGGGTCATGCCTTCGGTCTTTGCTTGGGCGAGCAGCAGGCGGTCGAACGGGTCGCGGTGATGAAATGGGAGCGTGAGCAGGGTGGCGCAATGGGTCGGGGTGATGGGGAGCAGAGCAAAGCCATTCGTTTCAACGCAAAGTCGCAAAGAGGCAAAGACGCAAAGCGGGGGGACGGAATAAACCGCTGATCGGCGCTGATCGGCGCTGATCGGGTGAGCGGGGTTGAGTGGGGGTGAGCGGTTTTGGCTGCCCCTCTCTCCGGCTCTCTCCCCACTCGGGCCTCGCAGGGCGAGAGGGGGTTCCCGGAATGGGCGAAAGAAGGGTTGCTTGGCGTTCCGGCTTGGGGCAGGTTGCGGGCATGAAAGTGAACAAGCGGCAGCAGGCGGTAGAACTCGGCGAGCATATCGTGGCGGATCCCCGGGTTTGCCACGGCCGGCCGACCTTCAAGGGCACGCGCGTCATGGTGTTTCAGGTGCTGGAGCAGGTGGCTTACGGCACGCCGTGGGAGCGCATTGCCTGGTCCTGGCGCGGCAAGGTGCCAATGGCGGCGATCACCGAAGCAGTGAAGCTGGCGAGCCGGTTGTTCCAGGAGGAAGG
>CAIKLQ010000448.1 GCA_903828255.1 uncultured Verrucomicrobiota bacterium | reverse complement strand
TAACGCGACCCGCGACGGGCATACACGCAACTCCAACCCACCGGGCCGGCGAAGTGAGTCATCAAGACCGTTCCCGGCGGCATCCACCGCTGGCAAAAAGATTAGCACCGCCTCCAAGGCGCCACCGCACCCTGCGCTAGCAGTGGCTACCATTCTCGGAAAACGCCACCAAAGCCGGCCGTGATTTTCATGGTCATTCTTGGTTGTGGCGGCATGGTGGTCAGTAGTGGTCGAGTAGTGGTGACGTTGCGACTTTCTGGTAGCCGACGCTAGGGGTGG
Organism: uncultured Verrucomicrobiota bacterium; assembly: GCA_903828255.1. Lineage (GTDB taxonomy): Bacteria > Verrucomicrobiota > Verrucomicrobiia > Limisphaerales > JADLHS01 > CAIKLQ01. The sequence goes on along the minus strand of CAIKLQ010000448.1, from coordinate 12,198 downwards.
CGTGTTCCGACTTGTATAGGTGAAAGATGCGGCGGGTGCCGCTCGGTTCGTTTGGTGAATGCAGCTCAGACCAGTTGGATTCTTGCACTGCAAATCCAGTTCTGGACGTTAACGTCATGGGCGACTCCCTGGCGTACAGAAGATATGATCAACGGTATCGTCGTCGATCGGAAGGTACCGAACATCATGGCCGGTCAATTCTCTGGAGGGAGTTGGATGGAAGGCAGAAGTACGACAGGTGATGGGCATTGGCCGGTTCTCAGGACAGAGGCATGTAGGGCGGTCCGTACCCATGAGGTGTTGCGGGATGAGGTGACCTCAGGAGCCGGAGTGGACCGGTCACGCCTGTTGTTCAAAGTCGTTCAAGCTTGGTTCAATGTTCAAACTGGGCGCGTTCAAAGCCGGTTCAAACCGGTTCGAACATCGGGGGCGCGAGGACTTGAGATACGTTACAAGACCTCGTTTCCCGCTGGACGAAGCGAAGAGGACCATGGCACGTGTCGGCTGCAACCGAATGAGGCATCCGCCCGGGTAAAGGCATGGCAGGCGCAGACACTGCGGTTTTTCCGGCTGCTCTGGCTCTTGGGGCCTCCGCAGTCCTCAAAACCGCAGCGACTGCTGGCCGCCTCCGAATCGGAACCCACGCTGGCGACGGACTCCGTGCTCGGAGCCCGTCACCAGCTTCCGAGCCGTGCCGACACCACGAAACGGGTGGACCGCAACAGCCCCGACACACCAAACGCGAAATTCTGCAGAGCACGTCAGCAATTGCATTTGCCTGCATTGCCTCCACCAGAATCCATCAGCACTACTCATCGACCGTGAAGCCTGTCGAGGCTCAAGGAAGGCACGTAAACTCATGGAACGAACTTTCCATCCGCCCGATTTCAACATCAGGAATCGTATCCACCTCGGTTCAACGGCAAACCGTGTGAGGACTGCCCTCACATCAAAAAAGCAAGGACACAGAACCCCTAACGAAGTTATCGCCCGGGCTACTCACCCGCTGCTCATTCGCTGCTCAACTGCTCACAATTTGCTACTCAACTGTCGCTCAGAAATCTCCGGCAACGAGGACCTCCAGGGCCACGCAAACTGTTCAAAGTCCTCCTGCCACAAAATGGTACCCGAAAATCCCCATCATGAAGAGTAGAGACGCAATATCCCTACCGCGTTTTCGCGCTTTGGGCGGACCCGCTCACGAGCGTCCGAACCGTTCGGGCTTCATTCGAGCTTCGTTCAAGGTCGCAGTCACCGACGCACATTTTTCACGTGAAACCTCGAATTTCTTCGAACAACCTCGAATGCGACACGCGAAAGCCGCTTCCTCTTCGTTGACCGAGCGAACCGAATTCAGGTACGTATCGGCGCCACCAAAGCCATCCCTGCGCTCGCCGCTCCGCTCGTGCCGGCTCCGCGGCTCGCAAAAGGCTGGCGGGCACAAGGTCCGCGCAGCCCGTTTGACGGGAATGCGCATACCATCGCCAACGTCACCGTCGCCGCTTACGGGTATGGGCTGGTCCAGATTCAGGCGGCTGAATCGGTCCGGTTCGAAAACCTGTCCGGCACCGGCGGGGTCACACTGCGGATGGAATCCGGCGAAAAGCGCATGAACTACTCCCAGATCGGGGGCATGAACAACATCGTCGGGCGGAATATCTCGTGCACCGATGGCAACGCTGCCGTCATGATCTCCCCGCACTCCATGAAAAACGGCGTCGTCACTGTCGACGGAGTAAAGTCAGTGGGCTGCGGCTTCGCCGTGCGGATCGCCGATGGCTACGTCGCAACAAAGTATGCAACCCCGAATCTGCAGCCCAGGACGTTTGCCGCGGGATCCTCGGTCAAGAAAGTCGACGCAACCTTTGGCCTCAAAGCGCAGCTCAAGCCCAAGCATTTCAAGTACGTCCCCGCGCTGTTGGGAAACTCCATCCAGGATCAGATAGAATCGGAAGACGGGGAGAGCGTGAGGGGGCCGGCGATCGCCGCCGTGCTGAACGAAGCCTCTTACCTCGTGACGGTGGAAAACGTCACGTCACACGGATCCAAGGATACACCGGCCATCATGCGACCAAGCACGAGTCCTACGCTGCGATTGGTCGCGCCCTAGTTTTGGGTGCCAGACAATTTCCGCGATGTGCCCTGCGTGATAATTGATTCCAGCCGCTTGGCCATTTCCGCAGCCTTAACAGAATGCTGAGGAAGGAGGTTGCATTCTTCCTTCGGATCGGTGGCGAGTTCGAATAGCAAGGGCTCGGGGATGTTCGCGGCCGCGAAGCGCGCGTCCGATGCATTCGCACCACTGCCGGCGCCGCCCGCCGCGTCCGTGGCAGTAGCGGGGATGTATTTCCAGTTTCCCTGCCGCAGCGCGAGTGCACCACCAATGCCGTGCAGGACGGTGTAGTCGCGGACGTTCTCTGTCGTTTTGCCCAGCAGCACCGCTGACAAATCCAAACTGTCCGGCGCGGCAGCCGCCGGAACCTCCTGACCGGCGATCGTTGCCAAGGTTGCGAAGCAGTCCACCAAGCTGAATAATTGGTCACTCACACGTGGCTTGATTTGCTCAGGCCAGCGCGCGATGAACGGCACGCGGCAACCTCCTTCGAAGGTCAAGTACTTCCAGCCGCGGAGACCACCGGTGGGTTGATGGCCGTTCAAGTCCTCCACCGAACGGTCGTAGTAGCCATCGAAAAGAACCGGGCCATTGTCGCTGGTGAGGATGATGAGAGTGTTGGTCGCGAGGTGGAGGCGGTCGAGCGCCTTCATGATTTCTCCAACTTCCCAGTCGATTTGCTGTATGACATCACCGCGCACGCCGCAGTCGCTGGTGCCGACAAACGGTCTCTCGGCCACGCGTGGAACGTGCGGCTCAAACAGGCCGACTTCGAGAAAGAACGGCTTGTCCTTCCGCTGCTCGATGAACTCGATCGACTTCGCGACGACGGTGCTGGCGAGTTCCTCGTCTTTGAACCGTGCCGCCTTGCCGCCTTTCATGTAGCCGATACGACTGATGCCATTGATGATCGTGCAAGAGTGTTGTTTGTCCGCGCCATACCGGGTGAGCAGGTCGGGGCGTTGCAGGCCGGTCGGCTCGTCGCTCAGGTTCGTGACGTAGCTCACCTGAATCGGGTCGGCAGGATCGAGGCCGATGACGTGATGATTTTCAATCCACACGCTCGGCACGCGATCCACGGTGGCGGGAATGATGTGGGCATAATCAAAACCGATTTCGAGCGGGCCCGGTTTGACTTCGCCATTGAAATCCACCCGCGTTTTCCCGTCGCCGAGACCAAGATGCCATTTGCCGACAATGCCGGTCTGGTAACCCGCCTTGCGCAGCATTGCCGGCAGTGTGGGCCGTCCCGGCTCGATGCAGAGGGGCGCGTCGCCGTCGAGGATGCTCGTCGTCTTCGCCTTCTGCCGCCAGGCGTATTCGCCGGTCAACAGCGAGTAACGCGATGGCGTACAGGTAGCGGAGGGCGCATAGCCCTGCGTGAAGCGCACGCCAGCTGCCGCCAGCCGGTCGATGTTCGGCGACTGTATTTTCGTCGCACCGTAACAGCCGAGATCGCCGTGGCCAAGGTCGTCGGCGAGAATGATGATGATATTGGGTTTGGTCTGCGCCTTCGAAGGCTGGGCGACAGACAGCGCCGAAATCGTTAGCAGCAGCAAAGTGACGAAACAGGCGTTGTATGAATATCTCATCCTATTTTCCTTTTCTGCCCGGCGTGGAACTTGCGCTTTCCTCATTCAACGATTCAGGAAACGACGCAGCCTTCTTCTTGTTCGCCTTCTTTTTGTCATTCTCAGGCTGTTCTGGCGCGTCGTAATGCGGGGAGGGCGTGTGTTCCACCGCCATGATGCCTTCGATCTTCCGAACGATGTCCGGATGTGCGCGGGCAAGATCATGCTGTTCGCTTGGATCGGCCTTGAGGTCGTAAAGTTCGAGCGGGGCTTTGGTGCCAAGCCGGTAGCCTTTCCAGTCACCTAATCGCACCGCTTGTTGGAAATAGGGCTCGTAGATTTCGAAGTAGAGCGATTCATGCTGCACCGCTTGCTTCATGCCAAGCAACGTCGGCAAAATGGAGATCCCATCCACTCCGGTCGGCGGGGAAACTCCGACCAGGTCTGCCGCCGTCGGCAGAAAATCTACGAACGTTGTAAGCACGCCGCTGGTCGTACCCGGCTGAATCTTTCCCGGCCAGCGAGCGATGAAGGGCGCACGTATCCCGCCTTCATACAATAGCCGCTTGTAGCCCCGCAACCCGCCGGTGCTGGCCAGCGGCTTAATAAATTCCTGCTGGGCGCCGTTGTCGGAACTGAAGATCACCAGCGTCCGGTCATCGATGCCCAGATCTTTCAGCTTCTGCATTACGCGGCCGACGTCTTTGTCGACGAGCGCGACCATCGCGGCGTAGTTCCGGATTTCCTCCGGCCAGGGCTTCTCGGAAAATTTCGGATTCTCCGGAATGACGTAGTCGGCGTGTGGCGGAGTCCACGCGGCATAACAAAAGAACGGACGTTCTTTGCTCTGCTCGATAAACTTGAGCGTCTCATTGGCGATGCGGGTGTGGGAATAGTCTGCCCACGTATGTTGACCCGATTGCGGGATGGGCACCTTGGCGCTGTTTCGAATCAGATAGTCGGTGTAGTAGTCGTGCGCGTGCACCTGGTCATAGTAGCCGAAGAACACATCAAAGCCCTGCTGCTCGGCCACCCCGGTCGTGCCTGGATTGCCCAGCCCCCATTTGCCGAATCCGCCGGTGGCATAACCGGCATCGTGCAGCACTCGTGCTACGGTCATCTGGCCGGTCGGCAGGGCCAGGAGGCCATGCTTGCTTTGATTGGCGCGGCGCAACTCGTGGCCCGGGTGCAGCCCGGTCATGAGGACACAGCGCGACGGAGCGCAGACCGCGTTTCCGCTGTAGGCGCGGGTGAACTTCATTCCTTCTGCAGCCAGACGATCAATGTTGGGCGTGACGCCATACTTGCAGCCGTATGCCGAGAAATCCCCGATGCCCGCGTCATCGGCGAGGATGAAGACGATGTTCGGTTTGGGGCGCGGCGATGGCTCGGAGGCGTGGAGGATCGCGCCCGACGAACAGAGCAGAAAACCGGTGATAAGTGCGAGGATGTGTTTCATGATTGGTTGAAGGGATCGGCTATGATGCAGGAACGGCCCACTACTTACCGGCCGCGACCGCTGAAGCGAAGACCTGGACATCACCCACCCACACTTGCCGGGGCACGGACGGGCGAATCGCCTGCGTGGTCGAATGTGCAACCGCTTCGGAGGAGATCATTTTGATCGAGTCGGGTGAAGTCGTGCTGGTAGGCAAAAAGGTGATCAGTGGTTGCCTTGCTTGGTGCCAGGGCCCTCCGCCGGCACCATGGTCCGCGGAGATGGGGCGCGCTTCTGGGCGAAGATCCAATCGTAATATTCCGCATCGGCGACTACGACCCGCCCGGCACCGTGTGCCTCGTCCGGATATACCTTGAGCTTCGCTTCCTTGCCGCCGGCTTTTTTGATAGCCGCAATCATACGTTCCGATCGTTCCGGGGGAACGGTTTTGTCCAAGGCGCCGACAAAGGCATAGACCGGAAGCATGGCGAGATTCCTAGCCCATTGGTCAAAATCGGGCGTCACGTCTTTCGGCCCTTCCCGACCGATTCCGCCGACAATGGGCGCAATGGCCGCGAAGTGCTGCGGATCATGCGCGGCCCAGGCCCACGTGCCATAGCCACCCATGCTGATCCCGGTGAGATAAATCCTCCGCTCATCGACCGGCAACGTCGCCTTGAGTTGCTCGAGCAGGAGGTTGAGATCTTCCGCAGTCCAAATGCCGCGTTCGCCTTTGGCGCTTTTCAGGCACTGGGGCGCCACGACGATGCTGGGGCCTTTGGCAAACTTCGCGATTCCCCTCCAAATGTCCGAGGGCCGGCCCTTGATCTGCTGGATGTCCTGCCCCACTCCACCGGCACCATGGAGAAAAATCAACAAGGGCAGTTTTGCGTTCGACGACTCGCTCGGGGCATAGACCAGATACTCCGGATTCAGGAATTGGACCTTTGGCTGCAGTGCCGGAGCGAGCGTGTGCACCACTGGCGCATCGTTTTGCGCTACGAGTGCAGCTGGCAGGATCAGCAGCGAGGACAGCAGGACGCGGAAACTAGGTTTCATGGGAACGATTACGGCGCGGGCAGGGCTGCCTTCCAGCCCCCTTTGATCAAGGCGCTCAATTCGGTGACCACCTCCTTGAATTTCGGATCCTTCGCGAGGTTCCGCAGTTCGCGGGGGTCGGATTCGTGGTCGTAAAGTTCCGCCTGCTCGGGCCCGCCCCACTCGTTGTAACGGTAGCGTTCGGTGCGGACGCTGGTGCCATTGCCCATGGTGGTGAAGGCGCCCTTTTTCCACGGCCGATTCGGGTCGCGCAGCAGCGGCGCCATGCTGATGCCCTCCAGGCCGGATGGCGCCCCGAGGCCACACAGATCCGCCAGCGTGGGATATAGATCGATCTGGCTCACGGGTCTTTTGCAGATGCTGCCGGCCGGCGTCACCCCCGGCGCGCGGATGATGAGCGGGACGCGGCTCGATTCCTCGAACAGGGTCATCTTCTGCCATAGGAGATGTTCGCCCATATGAAAGCCGTGGTCGCCCATGAAAACGACAATGGTGTTCCGGTCGCGCCCGGTTTCCTTGAGCGCGTTCAACACCCGGCCCACGCACGCATCCATGTAGGAGGCGCTGGCGTAATAGGCGGCGATGGCCTGGCGCCGTTTCTCGTCCGTGAAGGCCTTGTGATTCTTGAGACTGTAGCCGTGAGGCAATCCTTCGAGGCAGTTCTCCGCGTAGTTGGGCAGAGGCATCTTCTCCGGCGGGTACAGGTCGAAGTATTTCTTGGGCGCGAACAGCGGCAGGTGCGTCTTGTGAAAGCCCAGGGCGAGGAACAGGGGCTTCTCCTGCTTCGCGCGGAGCACTTTGACGGCCTGCGCGGCAATGCGGCCATCGGGATGGTCGGTGTCTTCCGTGCCCACCGGGCCCCAGACCCAGGCGCGCGTGTCGTATTCATTGTTCCGCTGTTCCGGAGTCAGGTCACTGTAAAGCCAGGTTTCCTGTCGCTGAACCTGCGCGCCGCCCCTGCCACTTCCTTTCTTCCCGCCTTTCTTTCCCCCGCCGCCTTCACCTGCGGCAATCGCGCTCTCGGGCAACACCATGTCCCAGCGGGCGATGTCGCTGAAATCCCGCGCGCCGTTGCCGGCGTGGAAGATTTTCCCACATCGCATGGTCAGGTAGCCATTGGCGCGGAAATACTCGGGCAGGGTGGTGCCCGGTTTAAGGTTCTCGTTCCAATCTTGCGCGTTGCCGAGAACCTGGGTCGTCCGAGGGTAAAGTCCGCTCAGGAACGACGACCGCGTCGGATTGCACACGGGGAACATGCACTGGGCATTGTCGAAGCGCACGCCGCTGGCGGCAAGCGCGTCCAGGTTGGGCGTTTGGCACACGGGGTTGCCGTAACTGCCCATGCAAGTGGCGAGGTCTTCGCTGATGATGAAGAGCACGTCCGGCGGGTGGGAGCGCGGAGCGCTGAATCCGGCGCAGACAAAACCAACCAAGGCCGCCAAGACCGAGAGCGATCGACGACCCTGGCGGAAGAAAATCGGGTTCAGCCTAGGGGCCGGGCCGCAAGTTGCTTTTTTCGTGGTGGAAGGCGGGAGGTTTGTTTTGGCGGGTTTCAAGTTCATATTTTCCCCTTTGGGTTTGCGGCGGCGTTTGGCCGGGAATACGCGCCGACCACGATAGCGGTGGCGATCAGTTTGAGTGCGTTGCGGCGGGTGATGGGGTGTTGCACGAGGATGGAAGGGAAGGAAAGGCGAGTTGGCGTAGGATTTCTCAGCTGACAAAACCGTTCACGGCACGACGTAGAGTTCGACCAGGGCAGTGCCGGTGGTAGCTCCGGCGCCGCTGACGACTACCGTGTAGGCTCCTGCCGGCAACGTGGTGAGAATCACGGCGTCGCGACTGGCGCTGGGCAGCGCAAAGGCGCCGACGGTCTGAGCCGTCGAGACAATTTCCGCCGCGTTGGTCGCGGCCGACCAATTGTCGTTCGCGGCTAGCGCGGTGGAGCCGCGAAAGAGCGTCATGGTCGGATCCGCGAGCGCTCCCGTCACCCCAAAGTCCGCCAGCGTCGGTCCGACGGCGCGGATGAGGAGACGCAAGCTGCCGGTTCCGCCGACCACAAACCCCGGGATGAGCACACTCTCGCCGGTGCCGACGTAGGCGCGGGTCGAGCCGTTGACCAAGACGGCGGTCGCGGACGACGACGCTTCGTAGACTTCGAGCAGCGCAATGCCGCTGCCATTGTCGGTGGCCGTCACCGGCGCCGTATAGGCTCCCGCCGAAAGCGGTGCGAGCAACGCAGCATCCTTGCTGCCGGCGCCGAGGGCGAAGGCTCCGGTGGCAGCCATCGCGGCGGCATCGGTGCTGTTCCAGTTGTCGTTGCCCGAAACGGTCGCGGGGCCGCGGAATAACGTGAACCGCGGATCTGCCAGTGCGCCACCCACGCCCAGCCCGGTGAGGGTGGGACCGACGGCGCGAACGAGCATTGATTTCTCGCCCGGGCCGCTCAGGACGAATCCGGGGATCGGGGTGCCGGCCACGCCCCCGACCGCGACGCGGGCGGAGAGATTGGCGAGGCGGGCGGTGTACTGCGGAGTTTCACCCGCGCGCACAAACGTCGCCGTGATCGTGGTACTGAGCTGCGCCGGGAAAAGAAACGGACGTGGATTGTTGCCGGTCAGGTCGCCGCTCCATCCGGCGAATTCCCAACCGGGCGCTGGCGTAGCCGCCAATTCCAGTCGCTGTCCCTCCATCACTGCGCTGGGCAAGGGTGCATAGGCCGCGGCATCGTTTCGTCCGGTAACCGTCCCCTGCCCCACGGTGCTTACGTTGACTGCGGTCAGTTTGATCAACTCCACGCTGTGAAAAACATCATCCTCCGCATCCGTGTTCACCAGCATCAGATCGGCGCCGCTCGGGCCGCTATTCTTGAAAGCCCAGTCCGTGACCACGACCGACTTGGTCACCCAATCGCCCTGGTTGGTCTTGGTCACCGTGAAGGCCGTCTTCTGGCTGTTGCCCACGGCGTCGTAGCGCAGCGCAAACTGCCCGGTGCCACGGTTGAGATAGGTCACGGAAAGTTCCACCCGTTGGCCGGGCGAGGGCAGCAGGTTGTCATGAATGTTGAAATACATCGTGTCCTTGCCGGAAGCGTGGTCGAAGCTGCGCGCGAACCGGTCGTAGGGATGCGACAATTGCGTCAGCGGCCCGTTGATCCGCCAGAGCGCTTTGCTGGTGGTGTCGGGGTTGATCTGCGTGATGAAGCGTTCGTAGTTGCCGGGAACAATCGCCCAGCCGGCATCGTTAAAGCCCGTCTGATTGTCGCGCTGATACACTTGCCCATTCGTGGCGGCATCGACGTCGTCCATCCGGGCGCCCTGAGCGGCATTGGCCTGGCAGATGGCGGAATATCTGGCCCGGTTGTCTCGGTTGTCCGGCAGGCCTCCAAACGACGCGGCCGGATACTTCACCTTGTCGGCAGCATCGAGCCCTTGGTGCAAAATACAGAAGCCACCTCCGGCCGTGGCGGGAATCAGTTCCGCCGCCCACTTGTTGAAGAACTCGAAGGCGAAGCCAATATTGTCGGTGGTGGTTCGCTGGAGACACGACTCCGTCACATCCCAAACGCTCAGGCCGGCATGCAATTGCTCCACGGCCGTCCAATACATGTTCAGTCGGATATTGAGCTGAAAGAAGGGCTTGCTCCACGTCTGGTCCATTTCGTTGCGGGAAAATAGTCTTACTCCCGGCGCAGGATCGACGGCGGAAGCCCGGAACGCATCGCTCACCTCTTGTGAGCCGGTCAGATGGTGCCCGCGAACTTGTCCCGCATATTTGGCCCCGAAACCGCCTTTCACATGCGTGTTCACCCAGGTCCACTCGACGGGAAAGCCGGTGCTCTCGATATCCTGAAACAACAGGGGAATGACGGGCCCCGGCCCCTCCTGAAATGCCTTCCGATAGACCTCGAAGGCCCAGAGTCGATGCTCCTGCCACTGCTGGGCGCTGATGCTGTACGCCTGCTTGTCCGCCGCCGGGGAAATCAAGTTCGCGTTTTCGTAGGGTTCTTCGTCGCCCGTGGCTCCGGTATCCACGCGCACAAACGCGATCCGGGCCCGCTGGCTCGCCGGCACTCCATTGCGCACGTGGTTCGCCAGGTTGTTCACCATTTCCTCGAAATAGACCCGGAAGCGCGGATGCAGATAATATCCGTAGGTGTAGGTGTCGTCTGATAACGACGGAACGTCGCCGCCGTTCTTGATAAACATCCAGGTCGGCATGCTGCTGCCCCTGCCGCCGCCCACCGTCGAAATCTGGATATTAAACTCTTCGTTTTGAGCGTCAGCGAATGCCAACAGCTGGTCCAAGGCTGCCCAATCGAAAGAGCCTCTGGCCTTGTTCACATTGAACCAGGTTTCGGAGTAGGCCTGCCCCCGGGTGAAGGGATATTGGGCGACCGTGTTGCCGCCCGACCGATCCCAGACGCCATAGGCTTCCCGGGGCAGACCAAGCTCGGCCCGGAGTTTCGCCCACGGTGCGAGCAGCAAGACCGTGAGAACGAGAAACGGGAATTTCATGCCACGCGATGGGGAGCGTCTACTTCCTGAACTCGATCAACCGAACGGTGTGCGGGGGCATGATAAGCTTAAGCTTGCCTGCATCGAGCGGGACGGCGGCTCCGCTCCAAAGGTCCGTCAACTTGTAGGCTCCCACTGGCATCTCCAAATCCGCGAGCGACCAGGTCGTATCGCCCGCTTCGTCGACCCAGTTGAAGAACCCGACCACCGTGCGGTCGGCCAATTGAAGTTTCCAGATGCGAGGCACATCGGGTCCGGCAAATAGATCAAGCGGCACCGCGTGCTTGCCCGCGCGCCAGACGTCGAGCACGGGCTTGTGACGATAGAGGTCGACGCGATCCTTCGGCAGCGACTCGAGGCGGTCGCCGCCAAAAAGCAGGCCACCCATCAGCGCCTGCAAGGTGAGATGGCAGCGAGCCTCCTCGAGCGAATACAGCGGCGTGGCGAAGAAGGCGTCCGGATCGCAGAGGGCGATGTGATTGTGGATATAATAGTTCTGCGCCACGGAGCGGGCGAAGCGAATCAACCCCTGGTAGCTGCGCCCCAACGGCACGTCCGCGATCGACCCCGTGGTTTTGCCGTACGTCATGTTCGCGTAGGGTTCGCTTTTGCTTTTGACGCCCGGATGGTTGATGTCGTTGCCGATGCGCACGGCGTCATAACACTCGATCGCGCCGTAGAGCCAACCCATGCTCCGGGTGACGACAAGGTCTGCCGGCAGCGAGGCCCGGATCAAACGCACCGCCTTGTTGTGGGCCTGCAAGCCGGTCATCGTCGGGTCAAAGCGCGGCCCTTCCTCCAGGGCGCCGTAATGGTGATCCCACTTCATGAACGCCGGTTTGTAGTCTTCCACCATCTGCTTGAATTGACCGGCGAGATAAGGCGCGACGTCGGGATGACTGCCGTCGAGATACGCCGATCCGATCGTGGTCACCATTTCCGCATCGTCCTGGTCGACGGCTTTCTTCGAGGGCGGGAGCAGGGCGCCGGGGCGCGCTTTCCAATAGGGATCCGCCGGGTTCACCCGCAGCGGGCTGATGTGCAGACCGAACTTCAGCCCCAGATCGGTCACCTGGTTGGAGAGTTCGCGGATGCCGCGCGGGAAGTCCTCGTTGACCGTGTAGGATCCCGGCGCGGTCCACCAGCCGCCATCGAGTTGGATGTAGCGATAACCCGCGTCGTACAGCTCCGCCTTCATGAAACGCGCCGCTTTCATCACGCCGTCGGCGGTTACGCCGCGACTGTACGAATGCCACGAACTCCAGCCGGGTTCGATCGCCCGCATCGGCCGGCCCTGCCGGACGCTTTCGCCCATGATGCGACCCACCTCGTCCAGCACCTGGGTCGGACGGCGATCATCCCAATATCCAATCAACACCGGATCCACCTCCACCACGCGACCCGGCCGCACGAGGATTTGCTCCACGCCGCTGGGGCTGCCGCTGCGCACCGAGAGCTGCAGTGCGCCGTCCTGGCCCTGGCGCCATTCGAACGCGGTCGGCC
>CAIKLQ010000447.1 GCA_903828255.1 uncultured Verrucomicrobiota bacterium | reverse complement strand
TTCTGTGACAGAAACCTTTTCGGCAATGGCCTTGTAGTTGACGCCTTGCGCGTAGAGAACTTGGGCCAAATTCCAATCGGCAGTTAATGCTTTCGGCACGGTGCGACTCTACACCGGCGCGGGAGTTGTCACAAGCACGCCCAAAAATCCCAAAATTTTGCGCGGGGTGTTCAACGCAACGCCGCTGGGCAAAGGGAGCCCGCCGCCGTCGCCTGCCGCTGGCCGGGCCAAAAAGGAAACCCCTACTTGCTCGCCGCCCGTCCGCCGTGACTCGCCACCACGAACCACACCCGCCGACGGACGCGCCAGGGTTCGATTGCAGCCGCGTTTGGTTCCCGCCGCTGGGTTGACTCGCCCGGCGACGAGCGCCGCGCCACGGGCCAAGCCGGCCACACGCTGCCCAGTGTCGAGTGTCACGTCTGTCACGTCTGTCACCGGGGCAAGGTTCTCCGTGCAAGCCGGCAATGGTTCAACCGTGAATTGAATCCGCCGTTGGGGGACTGCCGCCAAACCCGTCCGCGAACCCGGAGAAAATCGCCCTGTTCAACATCTCAAAACATGTCTGAAACGGGCGAACATGTTAGCAGCTACCGTTAGCAGTAGAGTGATTGGAAACCGTCAGAAAATCACAAAACCCTTGATTTTATTGGGTTGAATTGAAGTTGGTAGCGCGTACGGGAATCGAACCCGTCTTTCAGCCTTGAGAGGGCCGTGTCCTAACCGATAGACGAACACGCCAATCCAACACTGTCACGATTTTAGTTTCCGCACGGCGGGTGTCAATCACCACGTTTCGACTCGGGGTGGCTGGATGCGATCAAAATGGCGCGTCCCGGAGGGTCCCCCCGCCCGGCCAAAGCAAGGTGGAGCGTGCGAAAGTTTTCTGAACTATCCAAAACTCCAAACGTAACCGCCCAACTGCGCCCGCGGACGGCGCAAAGCCGCGTGGCGACCACGTTGTTATGCGCCGACGCACGCCGCCGCCTTTACGGCAATATCAAACCCACTAGGAGCCCTGCGTAGGGCCGCGCGGCCTACAAGCTCCGGGCGGATTGCTTCAGAAGTGTCGGCCCACTGCCCTCAGCGGACGGGGGTTGTGTCAGCGGTTCGGGAGAAAATGATTTTAAGTCCGGAGATCGCCGAGTAAGTGAATTCTGCGCTTAAGAAACGCAGACAATCAAACAAACTTCAGGCGCAAGCCGCTTGAATAGAAAGAACCAAACCATGAAACGATCAATGACAACTCAACTGAAACCCTTCCTCACCCGAGGACTGACGCCGGCCTTCCTGGCCACAGCAATTCTGTCGGTTGGCGCAGCATCGTCGGCTTGGGCCGACGGCAAGGGCAACGCCGGAAATCCAGGCGTTCTCCCGCCGCACTCGCAGCCTTACGGCAAAAGCTACGGAGAGTGGGCGACCAAATGGTGGCAGTGGGCGCTGAGCATTCCCGCCGACCGAAACCCGTTGACGGACCTGACCGGCGCATTCGCTGGGGAAGACCAATGCGGGCCAGTGTGATTCGGGGCCGGCACCTTCGGCGGCTCGGCGGAACGATCCTACACGATGC
>CAIKLQ010000446.1 GCA_903828255.1 uncultured Verrucomicrobiota bacterium | reverse complement strand
TGTCCGCCGCAATCAGCGCGAGCACGGCTTCCGCGAGCTGTCGTTCGCTCGGGGGTAAGTGGGTGGCCGCGCTCAAGGCTTGCGTCCCCACGGCCAGTTCGCGGGTGAAGCGCTTGCAGAGGCGCGCCCCGCGGCGCAACCGTTGGAAATAGAGCTTTTGCAGTTTACCTTGGCGTTTAGGTTTGCCCGCAGTAAAGCCAATCTCCCGATGTCGCCGGCGCAGCTCTTTTTGTAACTCCCCCAAACCGCAGGGCTTGAAATGGGGCAGGCCGAAGCGCGCCAACTGGCTGCCCGTGCGACAGATGCGCGCGACCAGTTTGGTGATTAAGCCTGAATCCGTCGGCCAGGCGGTGTTGGCGGCCGTCGCGGTGCTGTCCAGGTAAAGCCGGGTAAAGTCCTCCAGCCGCTCCGCCAGGATGGAGCGCAATTGCGCTTTTCCTCAAAACGGCAGTGGAAGGCGTGCTCCGCCACTGCGGCGGCTGGGGAGGGCGCTGCGGATCTCTTTTTCCGGTGCGCTTGAGGCTGGCGGTCGCGGTTTCACCCGCTGGGAACGGGCAAGGCGGCCACCGGGGAGAGCCACGGCGCCAAAATCCGCGCCTAGATTCGCTCCCAGCATTGCGCCGGGCTCAACTGCTCCGCAGCGTTTTTCAACCCGCTCAGAAACAGGCTCAGGTTCGTCAAGAGCGCCTGGGCCTGCGCCGCTTCCCCATGCGTGCTGGTCAGCCGCAAGGTCAGTTGCCGCCCGCTCTCGATCACTCGTCCCACCGCATGCATCAGCAGCGGTCGGCTCGTCACCGTCTCTCGGGCCCGGTGCGGTTCCGCGCACCGCACAAACAAGCTCCACCAGTTGTAGATCAGCGCCACGTTCCGCGCCGCCACCTGGCAGCGGAGCAGGTCTTTCGTGGTGAACCCGCCCCAACCCCACTGGTTCTTCAGTTCGTCATAGACATTCTCCGCGTCGGCCCGCTGCCGATAGCGGTCCGACACGCTCAGCAGTTCCGCCGTCAGGTTGGTCACCAGCACTTGGTATTCATACTCCGGCGCCGGCCCGCACGTCGCCAACCACGCCCAGCCCAACGCGCGTTCCGGCGGCGCTGGCGGTTCCGGTTTCCGGTCGCATTTCCGGCGCAACACGAGGCCCCGGCGGGAAGTCGTCCAGCCGGTGAGTTGCCGCCGGCCCTCGGCCCCTTCCCACCCGTTGACCGCCGGCTGCCAGCCGCTCTTGCTGGCGAGCCTTTCGACGAGTTGTTTCACGCCCGTGCTCAGGCGCAATCGAAACAGATACTGCTGGCGGTGGGTCTCGCATTCGGCCAGCAGGCCTTCGTGGCCGTAACTGGTGTCGCCGCACATCAGCCAGGGGCGGCATTCCGGAGGTAGGCTTTCCCAGACGCGCCAGAGGTTTTCGCGACTGTGCGTGGCGTGGGATTGTTTGCCCGGATGCACTGCCACGTCGAGCACCAGCCGCAGGCCGCGTCGAAAAAGCTGTGGGACACGTGGCTGGGGCGGCCGGGTTTGTGCGGGTTGTAACCGTGCTCGGCGCCTTCCTGGTGCCCGTAGAGGGGTTTGACCGTGGCGTCTAAATCCATGATCCAAGCGTGGCGCAGGGCCGGCAGCCAACTCTGCCGCAAGGCCTGATTCTGCCAGGCCGCACAGGCTTGGGGATCGGCGGCGGCAAAGGCGCGGCGCACACGGTCTTCGCTACACACCTTGGTCATGCCCAGCCCGGCGGGATTGACGGTGTCGGCGCGCAACGCGGTGACGTGGCTGTAGCGGTGTTGGCCGGCGAGAATGGCGAGGGTGATCGTGCCGAGCAGGTTGTTGAGTTCGGGGGCGTTGTTGCTGGTGAACTGGAGCGGACAGCCGTTCACCCAGTCCCGGAACAATCCCGCCGTGGCCAGAAACTGGCTGAAGAAAACCACCTGGCCCAGCGGCGTGACCGGCGCGTGCGGATCCCATTCCACATGAAACCGGCGCCCGTGCGTGTCCACAGTTAAGGGCGCGGCGAGGACGGCTTGGGCGGCCGCCTGTCGTAAGGTTAGCGCCTCACTCGCAGGGGGAAGCGCTACTGGGGCAATTTGTAAGGGCATGCCCCATTGCACCAATCACTTGCGCCGCGTGGCAAGCACTTCTACTGCGTTATTAAGGTTTATGGATGAAGTCGCGGGTGGCGTTGGTCACGGCGTTATCCGGCAGGCGGGTGAGTAGTCTGAGGTGTGAAAACAAACTCAAACCCAAACCCTCAACCACCGGAGAAC
>CAIKLQ010000445.1 GCA_903828255.1 uncultured Verrucomicrobiota bacterium | reverse complement strand
TCTCCCCGAAGGCTCCGTGGTTGTCCGTCTTGTCCGGGTAATTATTGAGGCTGCCGGGCAGCGCGGCGAACTGGTCATCCGCGTCGTGAATCAACTGGATGCGCGTGGGACCGGGTTTCATGCCGCGATTCTGAACGTTGTTAATCAGAACGAAGCTGTTGACTGCCTTCTCCGACTTCTTCACGAGAGCGCCGTTCACCGGCATGGCCCCGTCCACTTCATAGCTGATGCCCCGGCCCACCAGGCGGCCGTTCGGGCAGTTGTCCAGCAAGTCCTTCACGTACTTGCGTCCGGTGGGGTAAACGATCAGCTCGTTGGTGATCGTGTTCTGCGTGCTCGGGCATACGAAGCTCTTCAGGTTCGGCGCATACGTGGGAAACAGGAAATTCACGTCGTCGTCGTCGCTGCTACGCTGCCCCGGCATACCGATGGTATCCCCGACCAAATCGCCGTTGCCATCGTCCGCGTAGAGCATGGTGCTCAGCCCGATTTGTTTCAGATTGTTCAGACACGCGATTTTATGAGCACGGTCCTTGGCCTTGCTCAAGGCGGGCAGCAACATCGCCGCCAGAATGGCGATGATGGCGATCACCACCAGAAGTTCGATCAGGGTAAAAGCGGCCACTCGGGGTCGCCGTACGCTCGTTGCGTTCGTGAATTGCATATTTGTGTGGTTCAGATTCTGTGCGCCATTCTAGCGGGTCGGACGGATTACGCTATTGTCCGAAAGGATAACCTCGGAAGGAACGTCCGGGCACATCTCATTAGGGCCATCATGTTGTTTTCTGGCGCTGCGCCGCGAGTCGCCGTTGCAGGACAGAAATCCGCAGCAGTGCGGCGAGGATGATGACAATCAGAACCCCGATGGTACGCCCGAAACCCCATTGCATCCACCACGGCGGGGGCGTTTGAACGACGACATCCGCCGGCGAACGCAGCAGCATGCGGAACGATTTGGCCCGCCACCCCTCCCCGGCACGCCAATTGGCGCCGCGCTCAATTAAGCAAAGGCCCGTGATCAATACTTCGCTGCCGTTTTGCATCGGGGCAAAGCCGACACCGCTGGCGATGTCCTGCCCGAGGTAGGCGTTGAAGATAAACCCCTTGCTTTCGAGCACCAGAAAGCGCTCGCGCCCGCGCTCAGTGCGTTCCAGCAATTTGGCGCTAATCTGGATCAACTGACAGTCGTTTGTTCCGGCCAAAACTTCATCCAAGCCCAGTTTGGTGGGCATAGGCGCTGCCCCTTCGCCAATCTTGCGGTAAATCGCATCCTGCAAGACGGGAGAGTATTCGCCCTTGGCTGGAAAACCGAGCACCTCGACGCGGTCACCTGCCTTCAGCGGCGCACGCTCTCGGGTCTGGCAATACACCCCTTCTTTTTCGTCCCGGATGAAAAGGGCGCTGCCGGGTTCATGATAAACCACTGTTCCAGTGAGTTTGACCCGATGCCCAAAACTTCCGCGGGCCTTAAATTGCAGGAGGCTGCCGATGCTCTGGCTGGCTACCTCGAAGGGATTGGCCGGGGCTGGTTGCTCGATGACTACATTCGTGGGAAGTGCCGCGAGCAATCGAAAGCCGAACAACTGGCGCTGCCGGTTGAACAGCGAGGAACAGACGCCACGAACTTTGATGGTGCTGTCCACGAGGACTTGCATTTCCGCCGCGGGTAACAGCCGGGAGCGGACGGTGAATCGTTCGCCACTCGAAAGCACATCCAGCTCGCACTGCTTGCCGTCCCCGCTGACCCTGACCGCGCGGACGATGCCGCCGAGTTCCACGAACTGGCTGTCCTCCTGGCCAGTCAGCAACTCCTCGACTGTAGCCCGCTTGGCTGCGGGCAGGTTACCGTCTCCGACCACTTTTACCGAACCTGAAATGATCATCGGCGCATATTCGCCCGGACTGGTTACGCCCTCGACCTCCACCATCTGTCCGGGCTTCACGACCGGCAGATTGGTGTTTTCGAGAAGATAAATGCCCGCGGTTTCATCCTGAACAAATCGGGAGTAAACCTCCCAATAGGTCACCACGGCTTTAAGCCGAACCGGCAGATGCGCGCTGGCCTGTTGCGGGGTCAGGCTGCGCACCTGCGCCGCGGTCAGTAGTGGCTCGGCTGGCGCGGCTTGGGCCATCGCAAGTTGGCTCGAGGCCAGAACCAAGCACCCGGCCAGGAGACTTTCAACGCCCGGGCGAAGCCGTTTCATGAAACTCGGGACCCCGCTCGGTTTATGGGTATTATTGTGAACTGATTTCATAGCGTTTATCTTCGTTTCAGGTTCTTCAGGCAGCTGATGTTTCTGGCCCAATCAATCAAAACCAATCCGACCGATCCAATGCGACAACCAAGGGTTGCCGTCGTGAAGTACACGTCGGCAAGGTGCAAAACTTGGATGGCAGTATAGGCACCATTAAGCAATGCGCCATTGTCCGAAAGGATAACACCGACCAGATTGCTTTTGGTAACGATCCGGGCTTACATGCTGTCCAGAATCCGCGTCGCGACGGGAAAAACCTGAATCAAAAAGCTATGAGAACCTGGAGCCGAGACAACTTGGTGGTGAGGTTTGCCTTGCCCAGCCTGAGCGTCAACGCTCCGGCGGTCGCCCATTCCAAGAACGACGGCGATTGCCCGGCAGCCTCGAGGTCTGCCAATTCGTTCACGGACAAACAGGATGCCCCGGCCAGCGACAATGAAGCCACTCGCTCCGGTTCAGATGCGATCCTGCCGCCCGCCCCGATGTTTGCGGGGAACAGCATTCGACTGAAATTCTTAGGCCCATCCCATCGCGGGAAAGTTTCCTTTGCTCGCAATCGAAAATGAAAACGATCCATCTCCTCAAGCAATTGGCACTGGTCGCGGTCGCAGTCGCAAGTTTCACCGCCGCTGCCGGAGCAGATTCAGTGGGGCCGGGCTATTTCAACGTCCGCAGCTACGACGCGGTTGGCGACGGCAAGAACCTCGATAGCCCGGCGATTAACCAAGCCATTGAGGCCGCGGTCGCCGCCGGTGGCGGCACGGTTTTTTTGCCGGCAGGAACTTATCTGAGCGGCTCGGTTCGCTTGAAAAGCAACCTTCAGCTCCGCTTGGACGCGGGCGCGGTGATTCTCGGCGAGAAGTGGGACAGTGCTGCCTACGACCCAACGGAGCCGTACACGCACGGCGCTTATCAGGACGGCGGACATTCCTTTTTCCACAACAGCCTCATCTGGGGCGAGGGCCTGACAAATGTTTCCATCACCGGCCCGGGAATGATCAACGGCGGCGGGCTCACCACTTGGGAAGGGAAGCTGGACGAAAAAATGGGATTCAATCGCAAGCCTCCGTTCCCCGAGGATGGCGGCGGACC
>CAIKLQ010000444.1 GCA_903828255.1 uncultured Verrucomicrobiota bacterium | reverse complement strand
CTGATCAACGGGGTAGCTCCCCTTTAACAAGCTTCCTATCGGCAAGGGACAATGAAACTTAATGCAGCTTTTGAGAGTGAGCGTCAGACCACAAGAAAATCGTTCAGCCGTATGTTGGCAACAAATAGAACTGTCCGGTTCTGTAGCAAATGAATTGTCCGCTTTTTCCGCTGGGGGAAAACGGTGGAGGGCGAAGCCCGGAACCGGTTTCCCCCAGCGGGCGGCCGCGGCGGACCTACGCGGCTGCCTTCAACTTTGGCGCCAATGGCTTGCCTGTGGCATCGTAATCGGCCAGGCGCCGGGGGCCGTGCAGGATGGCGAGCGTGCCATCGGTATGCCGCACCACGCTGACCTTGGCTTTGACGTAGTGGCAGAGGTGCCGGTCGGCCGGGATTTGCAGCTTCATGTTCTCGAAGCAGACGCAATTGTCATTGCCGACGGTGCGCTCGAAGCGCTCGCACAGAATGTCTTCCAGCGGGCCGCCGATCCAGCCGACGAAGGCGCTGCCTTCCTCCATGGCGGGCTGCAAGAACTCGGCATTAAAAGCCGGCCGATAGACCTCCCGCAGATAGCGATTGGCCGCTTCCATGTCGGTGATGCCAGCCAGGGCCAGTTCTTTCGGCAGCCGTTCCTGGTGGGTGGAAAACATCCGTTCCGAGCGGCCCCGTGCTTCCGGCGAGTAGGCGGCAATCATGGTGATACCCAAGCGCTTCATGGCCTCTCCGAACTGCGTCAGGTTCTTCCTATCCACCTTGCCCCCGGCCTCGGGCGTGTGCCAGTAGTGGCTACCACGATCCGAGTAGAAGGTGGAAAAAAGCCCACGGGACTCAATGACTTCTCGCACCCCAACGAAGCTGCTCCAGGTGCCTTCCTCAGAACAGAAGAACATCGAGTAGTGCTCGTTGGTGGCATCGTCCATGGTCACGATCAAATCCCACTTCTGCCCCGGCACCCATTCATGGGTGCTGCCATCTTGGTGGATCATCAAGCCCGGCAAGGGTGAGCGCTCTCGGCGTTTACGGTGCGCCCCGCGGCCCTTGGCCTTCTTCACCAGCCCCGCCTCCTGCAAGCGGCTCTTGACCCAGCTGTAACTGCGTGGGGCCTTCTCGTCCCGCCGATACCAGCCATAGAAATGCTTCACGTTCCAGCCCTGATGCCGGCTTCGGTAAAGATCGGTCAGACGCGTTAACTCGTCCACCGGCGCCCGCCGATGCGACACCTGCGTCAGACGCTTATCCGCCAGCCCTTCCAGGCCGTTTTCCTCGTAACGGTCTATGTAGCGCCGGAACGTCCGCTCATGCACCCCCAGCAGCCGCGCCGCCTCTTCCTGGCTCAGCCGCTTCGCCTGCCAGTCTCCATACGCCTCTTCGAATCTCATCTTTCGAGTCTCCTGTAGCAACTCCGTCCGTCTCATGGCGCACCTCCTTCAGGTGCCTATGAAAACCGGACAGATCATTTGCTACAACCCCGGACAGATTACTTGCTCTCTACATTCGCGCTCCCATCACTTGACCTTCATCCAATGTCATGGCAGCATGAGCGAACGTCATTGCACGCTGACCCTTGAAAGTAATCGGATGCGTGCCGAGGAAGCTGCCAACCTCGCCCGGATGCATTGTCTTTTGCCGCGCTCCCACCCCTGCGACGCCGCCCTTGCACCCCTTCAGGCAGCCTTGAG
>CAIKLQ010000443.1 GCA_903828255.1 uncultured Verrucomicrobiota bacterium | reverse complement strand
CAAGCTCGTCTCCATCGCGGCCGGCCATCACACGCTTGCCGCCGGGCCGCTCGTCGTCGTGGACACGGCCAAGGGCATCAACGAACCGCGCGGCATTGGCATCGTCACGCCCGGTGTGAAACCGCCGGAGGGCGGCATGGACGGCGTCATCGTTGCGGAAGGTGGCGTGGCCGACGGCGGCGGTTTTTATTCCACGCCGTGGGCGCTGTCGGAAAAGTTCTTTCTCGTGTCCTACACTTACGGCAAGGAAACCGACGCCACCGGTTACGGGCTTTACCTCGTGGACGTGTTTGGCAACAAGGAACTCGTCTATCGCGACCCGAAAATTTCGTGCTTCGTCCCGACGCCGCTGCGCGCGCGGCCGTGTCCGCCGGCGATCCCAGCCGCGATTGATCTCGCGCAGAATTCGGCGACGTGTCTGGTGAGCGACGTGAGTTTCGGCAGCGAAGAAATCGCGGATCGCATCCGCTACATTCGCATCGCCGAGCCGATCGGCTGGCCCTATGACAACGAACTGGGCGGCCAGCGCTACGGCGAGAAAGGGCCAAGACTCATCAACTGGACGCCCATCCGCATCCTCGGCGACGTGCCGGTCGAGGCCGACGGCAGCGCGCATTTCAAAGTGCCCGCGGACGTGGCAGTGTATTTCCAGTTGCTCGACGAAAACCGGATGGAGTTGCGGCGGATGCGGAGCTTCATCAGTTTTCAGCCGGGCGAAAAGCGCGCCTGTGCCGGCTGCCACGAAACCCGCGGCGTGGTGGCCCGCGCGGCCAGCCCTTCACTCGCCGCCGCCAAGCCACCCGCCGAACTCATTCCGCCGCCGTGGGGCAATCGCCCGGTGAGTTTTCTCCGCGACATCCAACCGATCCTGGATCGCCATTGCGTCGAGTGCCACAGCGGGTTGAAGCCGGCGGGCGGATTGGATTTTTGCGGCGGGCTGACGGACTGGTCGCGAGAGACGGAGCAGTGGTGGGGGCTGGTGCCAGGCTATGGATTCAACCGCGCTTTCGAAACGATCAACACCGCGCAGCTCATCGCCATCGCCGAGCCGAACATTCAGGACGCGAGCATCACGCCGCCACTGGCCTACGGCGCGCACAAGAGCAAGCTCATCGCCTCGCTGGCAACGGCGACCCACACCAAGAGCGTGAAACTGGCCGATCCGGAGCGGCTCACGTTGACCATGTGGGCCGACGCCAACGCGCCCTATCATGATCGCTTCGTCAACAAACGCGCCGACACCAAAGCCTACGACCTCGCGGCGGACAAGGAATTGGCGAAGCAGATCACGGCCGTCCACGAGCGCCGCTGCGCTTCGTGCCACGAGGTTGGAAAGATTTCGCGGCTTGATTGGATTGACCTGCACGCGCCGGAGCGAAGCCTCTTTCTCAACGCGCCACTCGCGAAAGCCGCCGGCGGCACGGAACGCTGCCGGGGCTTTGCCTACCGCGAAGTCTCCGACGCCGATTACGCCACGCTCCGACAAGCCGTGACGGCGGCGGTGAAACGAGCGTGGGACTTTCCGCGTCGCGACTTGCAAGCGTTGCGCCGGGACGATTCGGGATTACTCCCGCGCCAAGCCGCCCAACCCCAACCAGCGGAGCGCGATCTGCGACGGCGGTTCTCGATCGTATCAGAATCCGCCGGGCGCGGTCTCCGTTAGCCTCAAAGCTCGCCGAACCGGGAAGGTCCCAAGAAAAACTTTCGACCCAGCCGAGAGTCTGTGACCGGTTGAACGCACAGCCGTTCACCCAGTCCCGGAACAATCCCGCCGTGACCAGAAACAGGCTGAAGAACACCAACTGACCCAGCGGCGTGACCGGGGCGTCCGGATCCCATTCCACATGGAACCGGTTGCCCGTGCGTATCCACCGGCAAGGGCGCGGCGAGCGCGGCTTCGGCGGCCGCCTGGCGCAAGGTTACCGCTTCACTCGCAGGGTGAATCTCCACCGGGGCAGTTTGTAAAGGCATGCCCCATTGCACCAATCACTTGCACCCGTTGGCAAGTAATTCAGCTGCCGTTTCGAAGATGATGCCTTCCTTGAGCTTCGCCACACCGTACCTCGGACGGAAGAGGTAGCCTTTTTGAAGTCCACGCGATTTCACAGCAGTTGTTCGGCCCAGCTTTCGATTTGCCTGCGCCCGCGAATTGGCTACTCTCCGTCCATGACGAAATCCGCTTCCACTCTGCTCGCGTTGTTGCTGCTCCGCTTTGTTGCGTCCGCCCAATCCAATGACCCATTCCCGCTCTGGCCCGACGGGCCCCCCGGGGCCTTGGGCAAGGGAACGAACGACATTCCCACGTTGACCGCCTTCCTGCCCGAAGCCGGCAAAGCTAACGGCGCGGCGATGGTAATTTGTCCCGGCGGCGGCTACGGCGGGCTCGCGCCGCACGAGGGGAAGGGCTACGCGCTTTGGTTCAATGAACACGGCATCACGGCGTTCGTTCTGAAATACCGGCTCGGCTCCGCGGGGTATCGGCATCCGGTCATGTTGCAGGACGCCGCTCGTGCGGTTCGCACCGTGCGCGCTCGCGCTGACGAATGGAAACTCGACCCCAAACGCATCGGCATCATCGGCTCCTCCGCCGGTGGACATCTCGCGTCCACGTTGCTCACGCATTTCGACGCGGGCAAGTCGGACGCCGCGGATTCGGTTGAGCGGGTGAGTTCACGACCGGACTTGGGGATTCTTTGTTATCCCGTAATTTCCTTGGGCGAGTTCACCCACCAAGGCTCCAAGAACAACCTGCTCGGCAAGGACCCCGCGCCGGAATTGGTGCGCGAGCTTTCCAACGAGCTCCAAGTCACGAAGGACACGCCGCCGACTTTCATCTGGCATACGGCTGAGGACAAGGCCGTGCCGGTCGAAAACGCGCTACTCTTCGCCGCTGGCCTGCGGAAAGCGGGAGTGCCGTTCGATCTTCACATTTACGAGCGGGGCAACCACGGGATGGGCCTCGGCTCGCAGCCTTACGGCGGCGGCGAGCGGCATCCGTGGACGCGGGATTGTGAGTTCTGGCTGAAAGGGCGCGGATTCGTGAAGTGATCGTTGGCGCCGGGGCGTCCTCAGCCCGGGTTGCAGGTTGCGTCGAGGATTGACCGACCATTCGCTTGCTGCGCTGGGAATCGACCGTGAAATTGTAATTGCCTGCCCAGTCGGTTTGCCCTACTTGTCTGGCGTAATTTAACGAAAGCTTTTTATGGCACCATTACTCATCGCACTCATCGTTCTGGCCGGACTCGCGCTCGTCGCGGGATTGTTCGTGGCCGGCAAATACAACTCACTCATCGCGCTGCGCAACCGTTTCAAAAACGCCTACGCGCAAATTGATGTGCAGCTCAAGCGGCGCTACGACTTGATCCCGAATCTCGTCGAAACCGCCAAGGGCTACCTCAAGCACGAGCGCGAGACGCTGGAGGCCGTCATCAAAGCCCGCAACGTCGCGTACGCCGCCTCGCAAGCGGCGGCCACCAATCCCGGGGACGCCGCCGCCGTGAGAGGTCTCATGTCCGCCGAGACGGGGCTCGTCGGCGCGATGAGTCGGCTCATGGTCGTGGCCGAGCAATATCCCGATCTCAAGGCCAACCAAAACATGATGCAGTTGACCGAGGAGTTGACCTCAACGGAGAACAAGGTCTCTTTCGCGCGCCAGGGCTACAACGACAGCGTCATGGTTTACAACACCCAGCGCGAAAGCTTTCCGACCAACATCCTGGCTGGCATGTTCAATTTTGCGCCCGCGGAGTTATTCGTCATTGACCAACCGGAGCAACGCGATGCGCCGAAGGTTTCGTTCTCATAAACTTGTCGCAGCAGCCGACGTGCGGAGGCTCATTTTGAAAGGGTGTTGGCGAGCGGCGATTGGATCTTGGCGATTGAGTTAGAGTCTCCTCACGTCGGTTGCTATCAGGAACATGGACTTTTTTGAACACCAGGATAAAGCCCGCCGCAACACGAAGCTGCTCGTCGTGTACTTCGTGCTGGCTGTCATTTGCATCATTGCGTCGGTTTACTTCGTTTCCCTCCTGATCTTCTCCGGCGCGGCCGCGAATCACCCGCGTCGGCCGCCGACGGAATTTGCCTTCTGGAATTCCGACATTTTTTTCTATTCCTCCATGGGCACGTTGGCGGTGATCGTGTTCGGCAGCCTCTACCAAATCTCCGCGTTGTCCGCCGGGGGCAGCGCCGTGGCCGAATCGCTCGGCGGGCGGCTCGTCAATCCCGGTGCGACGGACGCGCAGGAACGCAAACTCCTCAACGTCGTGGAGGAAATGTCCATCGCATCCGGCGTGCCCATGCCGAAGGTCTATGTGCTCGATGGCGAATCCGGCATCAACGCCTTCGCCGCCGGACACACTCCCAGCGACGCGGCAGTCGCCGTGACTCGCGGCGGCATTGAGGCGCTCAGTCGCGATGAACTTCAGGGCGTCATCGCCCACGAGTTCAGCCACATCCTCAATGGCGACATGCGGCTCAACTTGCGCCTCATGGGCATCATCTTCGGCATCATCTGCCTTGCGACCATCGGGCGGGTGCTCCTCTACACGCGGGGGCGAAAAAATCCGCTGCCGCTGCTCGGGCTGGCGCTCATCATCATCGGCGCGCTGGGAGTTTTTTTCGGGCGGCTCATTCAGGCCGCCGTCAGCCGGCAGCGCGAATTCCTCGCGGACGCTTCATCGGTGCAGTTCACCCGCAATCCCCTCGGCCTTTCCAGCGCGCTGCAAAAGATTGGCGCGATCGGCTCGCGCTTGGAATCCGCCCACGCCGCCGATGCCTGCCACCTGTTTTTCGGCAACGGCATGGGTAGTTCTTTCATGGGCTTGTTCGCCACGCATCCGCCGCTGGAACAACGCATCCGCGCCATTGATCCCGGTTGGGACGGAAAGCTCCCGCGCCTGGCCGACGTGCCGATTCTCCGCGAAGCACCAGCCTCCCGGGAGACTTTCGCCGGCGTCTCGGGGTTGGCGACTTCCACGCGAGCGGAGTTCGCGGCACCCCGCCCGACGGTTCGCGCCCAAAACGTCTTGCCCAGTCTGGGCCAACCGACGCCGCTCCACCTGCGCTATGCCGAGGAACTGCGGGAATCCTTCCCGGAAAGTGTCCGCGCCGCCACGCGCGAATCGCTTGGCTCGGTCGCGCTGATCTACGCGCTGCTGTTGAGCGAGGATGAAACGCTGCGGGCGACGCAACTCCAGGAACTCGCGAAGCGCACCCCCGCCGCCATTCACGACTGTATCGCCACTTTGCAGGAAGAAGTCGCACCCATTGCGGTGCGGGCGCGGCTGCCGCTCGTGAACATCGCGTTGCCCGCGTTGCGCAATTTGCGTCCGGAGGAATTTCGGGAATTCAATCGCACGCTGAAATGGCTCATCGAAAGCGACGACCAAATTGGCGTGTTTGAGTTCGTCTTGCAGAAAATCATTCAGGGCAACCTCGCTGCGCACTTCGCGCCGAGCCGGCCGCCGGCTACGCAGTTCTACGCCATGAAGCCCCTCGTGCCAGATGTGGAAGTCTTGCTCTCCGCCCTCGCACGCGTGAGCAGTGCCGCCCCGGCGGAAGTCGCCAAAGCCTTTGCCGCCGGCGCACCTTTTGCTCGCGCTGGCAACCAACCGCTCAATCTGCTCGCGCGGGAGCAATGCGGGTTGGCGCAAATTGACACGGCGCTCAACCGCGTCGCGCTGGCCGTGCCGCAAATCAAAAAGAACCTGATCGAGGCCTGCGTGCAAGTCGTCGGCGCGGATGGCGTGGTGCAGGAGCCCGAGGCGGAATTGTTACGTGCCATCGCGGAAACGCTCGACTGTCCGATCCCGCCGTTCGTGCAGATTGAGTGACGCTGCCAAAACTACCGCTCGTGCCTGGCCTAAGTTTCGCAAAGCCTGCGAGGAAAGGGGCGCAATCCCGTCAAGTAGTCGCCAAGGTAAATATCTGCGGGTGAGGAGGTAGATTGCACCAATCACTTTCCGCCCGCTTGGCGTGGCGGGTCCGTCGCAGCGCGAAGACCCCACACCAAGCGGAATGGGCACGTCAACTGACTTCCGGGGTTCCCGCAGCGGCGCAAGCTGAAAACTTGCGCCGCTAAGAGCCAGTTTGAAAAGCCGCTTAGGGCTCGGGGATGTTGGTGGCGGAGTGCGCCCGACTATTCGACCGGGCTCTGCGACGGGCCGACGGTTGTCGTGGGAATTTTCGTCGCCATTGCTTCCAAGCTGCCTTCGGCAACTGTTTCCGCGAGCGCAATCTCAGCCGCAACTGGTTCTGCGGCCACTTTCGCTTCGACGGTTGGGGCAGGAGTCACTTCCGCGATCGCGACTTCCGCAGGCGTTTCCGAAACCGGGGTTTCTGCGACGATAGCGCTTTTCGTTTGAGTGGGGGCTGATGGTTCTGCTTTCGGCGCGCCTGGCTTCTTCGGGTTCTGAGGCGGTCGGGGCAGCGGCTTCTTAGCGGTCTCGACGATGCCGTTGGCGAATTCGATCACGTGGCCTTGATGCACAAGCCAGTGCAAATCTGCGATCATTGCGGTTTGCTCAGGTGTCGGCTCCGGGGCCGCAGGCACAACGGTGGCGGGCGCATTGCCTTCTGTCGGGACGACGAGAATGGGCTTCGGAGCTGCCGACGGGGCGAGGGCGTCAATGAGTTTGCGCCGGGTGCATTTGGTCGTGAAGTTGATGAAATCCACGATCCGTTTCACGCCTTCGGAAACCGGCGTGGTGTCTAGGTCGAGGTAGTTTGGTCGCGCCACGGCGACGTGCGTGAGCGTCTTGTCCACCTTGTATAATTGCAATCCGTGATGCACAAACGCCTGGCTCAAGGCCGTGGCGATCTGCATCGGAAACCGCCGTTGTTCCGCGAGAATATCCTGAACAATCAGGCCCAGTCCGCCGCGCAGGCCGCGGCAGGAAATGCCCTTGACGAGGTGGGACTCGACCGACTTGATGATCGTGTCCTTGTGCGTCGCGCGGAAATGAACTTCCACTTCGGCGCGGCTCGGCAGCTTGAGCGGCTCGGGGACGTTGAGGCAGGTGTATTCGGTTTTCCAGCTCTGCTCATCAATCCACTGCTTCACGACGGCTTCATCCCGCACAATCTTGATGCGGGCTTTGTACATGTCGAATGGCATGCGTCCGAAACGCTCGGTGTGCAACTTGCGCAACTGGTTCTGGTAATCGTGATGATTGGGCGGGCCGAGGATGACGCCGCTCATGCCGCATTGAGCGACGAACGTGTAAACGCCCTTCGGTGGTTCGGTGGCGGTGCGCTCGGCTTGGTAAAACGTGCCAAAGTGCCGCGACAAAACGTGTGTCACGGCTTCGTCCTCATTCAGCCAGAGGGTGTCGTCGAGCGCGCACAGGAACAATGCCTGCGCGACCTGGCCCTCGGCGTTCTTCTTCACGGCGAAACGCATCGAGTAACGTTCGGGCTTTTGGATGATGAGCCGCGCGATGTCGAAGAGCGGAAACGCGCGGCCCGTGATCTTGATCTGGCGCGCCAGTGAGTCCACACCCTTTTCGTCAGGCACCAGCGAGGCGCTCACTTCGGGGAATGGTAGCGGGGCTTCGCGGCGTTCGCCGCCGCGGGAATCGCGCCGGTCATCCCGCCGCGGGCCAACGCTTCGCTGATCGCGCGGCGGTCCGCCAAAGCCGCCCTCGCGGCGCGGGCCACCGGAACCACCGGGCCCAGTCGGGCCACGGTCCTGGCCTTGCGGGCGCGGGCCACCGAATCCGCCACCGCCACCGCCACCATCGCGTCGGGATGGGCGTGCGCCGCGCCGGTCATCGCCGCCGCGTTCGCCGCGGGGGACGCCTTCGTCGCCAGTGAATTTGGCGTAACGATTGGTGGACGTAGTTTCTTGCGCCCACGCGGGCAGAAACAGTTTTTCCAGGTCAAGTTCCGTTTCCGGATTGATGCTCATAGTGTGTCAACAACGACAGCCCCAAGGGGACTCGATTAAAAATGCGGGCGTAGCATGGAACGTCGGCGCGATGATTGCAAGCGTTGCGTGAATGGAAATGCGGAATTGGCGCACTGAGCTGCGTCCCTCCTCCTTACCCACAGGAATGATCGGCCCGCAAATTAGCCCGGCGCGGGGTAAGGCGCGCAGTGTTTGGAGTGCGCGCAGCTTGCTGCCGCTGAGGCTGGCCTTCACACCGGGGATTGCGGTGGAGCGGTTTGCCCAGCGGGGCCGGGCCAAAGCGATTTTGTTTTTTGGGTTAAGGGGTGTTGAGCACGTAGTCTTGGCCGCCCGGGTTCAGGCGCAGGCCCCGCGAATTGCGTGAGCCTCGCTCCGCTTCAGCTTTGGATTAACCGCAGGACCTTTTGAAGCAGCGCCCGCTCTTCGGATGTGCGCGCCAGATTGAAAAAGCGCCCGTACCGGCAACGGTTGCAGGCAAGTCACCCGGGATGAGCGTCAGGCCGTCGGGCTTCTGGTGGTCGCTGGCGATTTTGGCCAACAGCTTGTTCGCGGCGATGCCGATGGTCCCCGTCAACCGCCGCTCGGAGCGAATGCGGGCTTTCAACGCAAGCCTGCAACTCCGTCTCCACAACGTGGTTTTGAAAGACCCGCCGCCGCCCCCAGATGCTTCATTTGTAATGTGGCTTGGGAATTTGCCACTTGTTCGGCTCGGTCCTGAGCACCAATGCCCGGTTGCGCGGGCTCGTGACACAACGACTTTTCACTCCCAGCTTGCGGACCGATGGCGGCGGGACGTTCATGTCCGGCGACACTGACGGGGGGTTATTGACGACGAACGATCTGCCTTTCTTCTCCTTGTGGTCGAGCACGAATCTGGCGGACTGGGAACTGTTGCCCGATACCGGCAGCTTGAGCAACGGGGTGCTCTGGTTGAGCGATTCCTCGGCGACGAATTCTCCGCAGCGCTTTTACCGGGTAAGCGAACGCCCGTAAGAAAGCGAACCGTCGCTGGCTTCGGAAACCGGACCGTGAAATGGCGGAAGACGGGAAAGCCATTAAACCCGAACGCCAAACCTGCATTGACGCCATTGGGGTAGTTTCCGCATCACGGCTCGATCGAAGGCCCTGAGTAGCCACACACGCCGAGGCGCGGCGAGTTCGTGACCGGCAGGAGCATGTCCTCGCCACATTCATGTTCGGCGGCACAGCTTTCGCACAATGCGCCATCGCCCTGACCGTCACATTCGACGCAGATTTGCGTGGCGGGTTTCTGACAGACGGCGCAAGGGATTTCTGGGGGTTCGTTGCGCGCCAGCAGATGGATGCCCGCCTTCGGAAAAACACTGGGTCGCTGCTCCACCACGCGCAGGGAAAGCTCCGTGGTGGAGCCGAAATCGTATTCGTAGTTGAACTTCACTCCGGGTGCGAGCCGGGTGTCGACCGCCTGACGCATGAGTTGCTTGTCATCCCCGTTATCGCCCCTAAAGCCGCCTCGCATCATGGCGGCGAAGCGTTGCGCCGGGTCGCGCGAAGCGGGCAGGCGGACGGGCTTCCGCGGAAATCGGAAGGCGCTCATGTGGCCGCAGCACTCCAGCCAGATGTCGCGCAACACCCGGTCCAATTTGCCGAAGGTGGCCTGAGCCACCACTTGCAACATTACATAACAAACAATGTTTTCAAGCCTTTGATGATTGTCGAAAAATGATTTGCCATTAAAGTTGACACGCTTCCGCCAATGTCGGAAAACGCCGGGTAATGAAACAACAAACCGGAGCGAGATTCAAAGTTGCGGAATACCTAAACCCCAAAGGCACCACCACCTTCCGCGTGGCGAGCATCAAACGTGACGGCACCCGGGTTCGGGAGAACTACCAGCGCGCGGCCAGCGCGCAGGTTCGCCAGATCGAACTAGAGATGGAATGGCTTGTCCGACAGTCGCCCACAGTGGTCCGCGCTACCGCCTTGTCCGACGCTCAGATCAAGACGGCAGAAGCCGCGTTTGCCCGCCTGGACACCACCGAAGAAATGACGATTGCTATTGATGCTTGGATCCGGCAGGGGCGCGCGAAAGCCGTGAAACAATCGGTTCACCTGGACGAAGCCGTGGACCAGTTCTTTGCGTGGCTTGACTGCCCCGAGGGCCTTGGCGAACTTCGCGCGGCCAGTCGCAAAACGCTAAAAGTTCGGGTGAACGTCTTTCGCAACTCCGTCGGTAACGTGGTCGTCTCGCACCTCACCACGGAGATCATCGAGCACTATCTCGAACGGCGAAAAGTCGTCTTGAAAAGCGCCGAAATTAGCTGTATGAGCCGGTTCTTCTCCTGGTGCATCCAACGCCCGCGCCGGTGGCTCGCAAGCAACCCCTGCCGAGAAATCAGACTGCCTCGCACCGAGCACACGGCCCCAGCCATCCTGACCGTGGACCAATGCGAGAAATTGCTGCGCGCCGCCGAGGCGTTCAAAACGGGCAAGCTGGTGCCCTATCTCGCGGTGACGATGTTCGCGGGACTCCGCCCCACCGAAGCCAAACGCTTGACGTGGGCGCAGATCAATCTTGAGGACGGGGAGCTACGGCTGGAAGGGCGACAGACTAAGACCGGCAGGCCGCGAGTCGTCACCATTCACCCGACGCTGAAGGCGTGGCTGAAGGCGTATCAGGGAACGCCATTCGCTCCTCCGGGATTGGAACATGCTTTCAGGGCGCAGTGCCGGGCCAGTGGATTTACCAAGTGGGTGCCGTACGTGCTCCGGCACAGCGCCATCAGTTACAGCTTCCGGCAATCGGGCAGCTACGGTTTGACGGCGGAGCAATTCGGCAATTCCGCGAGCATCATCAAACAACACTATCAGGGGCGAGTCTCGACGGAGGATGCGAAGCGGTTTTATGCCATCATGCCAGCGAAATAATCCAGCACAGCCCCGACCATCCCGCCCGCCCCGCAGCACAACCGAAGCGCCGAAGCCGACCCCATGAACGCGACGAAACCCAAACCAGCCAGTTGGAGGAAACCACGTCCTCTGACGCAGCAAGATTGGGATTTCTCGGATTGCCCCAAGTCAGAGTTGCCGGCTTGCTACCGCTACGAGTACTGCCGCGAGAGCCAAATCAGAGAAGCGGTTCGATTGTTCCGGCTGAATTCAGCCGCGTGGCAAGAGTTGGCTGACGCGTACAAACAAAATCTGGAAAGCCAGAAATCGGGCGTAGAGCAGATGACGCCAGCGGAGGAAGTTGTTTGGAACACAGAAATCACAAGAACGTTCCGGAACTTTGATTTTTTTGGTTGCGTCCCTGGTTTTCCCGATACGCCGTGGCTTGACCTGGACAAAACCTGCGCACCACCTACGCCACCGATTCCCGTGGCATGGCAGCGGATTTGGAATCCGCATTGGGAGTCAGGGTCATCGCAGCTATGGGCACGCAAAACTTTGTGTGGAACGAGTGGCGCGCTTACTGCCTAGGGAGGCGTCCAAAGTCCGTGTGCGGGTGGTTCGCGATTCCACCCGGCTTCACAAAAGGCCAAGTCCGGCAACAATTTGAGCGGCACTTGGAACGTCTCTCCGAAGACCACCCGGAGCTTTTCTCCGAAAACAAGGGCGGACGCGGCGGACCAGCAGACGCCCTCAGTCAAATTGCCGCCCATCGGATCCTTTGTGGACGATCCCCGGCTGCCGCAGCGAAATTCGACGATCGGGTGATGGCTGATAGGCTGGTTTCCTTGGCGGTGGGCAGGGTGAAATAAAAGGTGGCGCCAGCGCCGGGGGTGCCGGAGGCCCACACTTGGCCGCCGTGCCGATGGATGATCCGCTGGACCAGCGCCAGCCCGACGCCCGTGCCTTCAAATT
>CAIKLQ010000442.1 GCA_903828255.1 uncultured Verrucomicrobiota bacterium | reverse complement strand
GTCTGGCTCAACACGGCCAACTCGCGCGGGAGGCTGTCCGCCGTGCAAAACTGCCAAAGCTCATCCACCAAGACTATCTTCTTGCCCGGGCCGCGGCGGCTCGCGTGATAGACCCAGTGGCAAAACCAACGGAAGGCGGCTTTCAGGTCGCCGGGAAACATTCGGTGCGGATTGAAGATCACCCAGCGCGACGGCAACGCGGCTTCGCAATCCCGCTCGAAACACGCGGGGGAGACCTCGAGGCGCGTGGCGGCGCGGCCAAGGTCGTCAAAGATGAAGCGGCAAGCCGCCGGCGCGGCCTTCAGGTAGTGCAGGGCGAACGTGGTCTTGCCACTGCCAGTCATGCCGACAACGAGCGTGGCGCAAGGGGGGAGGGTGTAGTCGCTCAAGGATGAAGGATGAAGGATGAAAACTAGCGCGCGGATATTTTCGAGCGACGCGCCCCGCTCACTCATTAACCAACGTGTGGTTTTGAATTTCGGCACTGGCAGCGCGGGGGACGGGGCTGGCCCGCTTCGCGCCACGCAATGAAGGCGGCGGCAGAATCGGACGAATGAAACCACGCCACGTCCTCGCAATCGCCGTAAGCATCTTGGAAGGCGACGGCATACGGCGGAATCTTCACCAGATTATTGGTGCGGATATGCCAGCGTGTTTTTTTGGCGGATTGCGATTTTTTTGGCATAGCTATCTCCTGACAAATTTTCCATCCGCGATTTTCGCGGCGCGGCGAATTGACCGGCGCGCACCTAAACGGCACGAGTGCGGCGGGTGCCACGACGGCCCGCCACCCTGGCGTACGCCACTCTGGCGTAGGTAATAGAACTCTTGGACGCAGCCAGGTGGCGACGCCTTATTGAATAATTTACTCATGGCTTTTTCTCCTGGGTATTCTCGCCATCAATTTGGCGGCGGCGGATTTTTTTCCATTCGGCATTTGTCGCGCCTTTGGCACACCAATCGCGCGATTCCGTCTGGGGAAATACAAAGCGATCACCGCAAGCAATAGGCGGGAATATTCGACAAAAGCCGGTCCACCGTTGCTCTGAATCATGGGGCTCCCAAAACGCACAACTTGAACAGTTCATGGCTTTTTCTCCTGGGCAGGCACCGCTTGCCGTTCGTTTTCGTCGGCGATCATCTTTTGCACCCGTCCGCCGACCTGCAAATCCCGGACAATGACGTACACCAGGGCGGGGGCCAGCGTGACAATCTTTTTGAAGGAAAGCGGGACGCTCAAAGCATTGAACATTTCCGCTAGGGTTTGGGGCGATGCACTGGACAAAGAACGCTTTGAACCGGGCGGGAAGGCAGCATCCTTCGCAATCTCTTCCACAATCCGCCGCGGGAGCTTGCCGGCAACGGCGTGTTTCGTGTGGGTATCCACTCGCCAGGCTTCCGCCAGTTCAACGAGTTCAGGCGCTGCTTCGCGGAAGTCCTCAGCCGTCCACTCAGCCACCGCACCAGGCATCGGCAAAGCCTCATTCCGTTATCCACAACCTTGGTTAGTCGCCCCGCTCGCAAGAGCGGGGCGCGGATTGAAACCGGGGCGGGGGCCGTCCTTGTCAATCCCGATAGTGTCGCCCCGCTCGCAAGAGCGGGGCGCGGATTGAAACTCTCTCTACTCGGAGTCGCGGGCGGAGCGTTTGCGTCGCCCCGCTCGCAAGAGCGGGGCGCGGATTGAAACAGCTTGGCAACCGGCAGCCATTCACCGCAGCGGGTCGCCCCGCTCGCAAGAGCGGGGCGCGGATTGAAACACCCCCCTCCTGACCGTTTCCAGCAACGGCACCAGTCGCCCCGCTCGCAAGAGCGGGGCGCGGATTGAAACGGTAATAGACTCGCCATCCCCTGCGCCCCATGTTGTCGCCCCGCTCGCAAGAGCGGGGCGCGGATTGAAACAGAACGCCAACCGCAGCACGCTCGCACAAAACCAGGCAGGCTTGTCGCCACGCGCTGCGGCTGGCCTGCGACACTGACGCGCACCGCCAAAATAAGCCTTGCTGGGCTCCAGCCTGCGGACCGGGAGTCTCTTTCCCATCCCGCTGCCGAAACCCATTGCGGGCGGCGGATTTCAGGTTGATTTCGCCAGGCGTCTCGCGTCAAGTTGGGGTCATGCAATTCTCCCGCTTCTCATTTTGCACCGGCGTCGGCCTCGTCGGGCTGGTCGGGCTGGCCAGCGTTGGAATCCTGGCGGCCTCTGACGAACCTCGCGCACTTTTCGTCGAGGGTTATGCGGGGCGCGTCAGCTATGCGGCGGGCGAGGAGTTGACATTGCACGTCTCCACGAGCGCGGCGGCGTTCGCGGTGGAGATCATACGGTTGGGAGCAAAGGCGGAATCGGTTTGGACTTCCACA
Organism: uncultured Verrucomicrobiota bacterium; assembly: GCA_903828255.1. Lineage (GTDB taxonomy): Bacteria > Verrucomicrobiota > Verrucomicrobiia > Limisphaerales > JADLHS01 > CAIKLQ01. The sequence goes on along the minus strand of CAIKLQ010000442.1, from coordinate 4,056 downwards.
TCGGTGGCGGGCCGCGAGCATCCTGTGCCGGAGGATGCGTCGTCGCAAGGTTGCCATTGGCCCGCGGCAGTGACACTGAAAATCCCGGCGGAGTGGCGTAGCGGCTATTACCAAGTGACGCTGCGGGCGCGCGATGGCGGCGGGAAATTCATCCAGCGCAATACGCGGACGGCGGAAGGCAGTTGCTACTTCGTGTTGCGGCCCGCCGAACCGGGCAAGGTTTCGAAGATTCTCCTCCAGCTTTCCACGCACACTTACAACGCCTACAACAACTGGGGCGGCTTCAGTCTTTACGCCTATCACGGGCGCGGCGGCAATCAGGGTCACCGCGTTTCCCACGAACGGCCGCCGACGAGCCAGTTCAGCAATTGGGAGCAGCCGTTCGTCGAGTGGGCGGAGCGCAACGGCTTCACGTTCGACTTCGCGGCGAATGGCGATCTGGAGTTTCATCCGGAAATTCTGAAAGCCTATCGTCTCGTGCTCAGCGTCGGGCATGACGAGTATTGGTCCGCGCCAATGCGGGACAACTTGGAGAAGTTCATCGCCGACGGCGGCAACGTGGCGTTCTTCAGCGGCAACACCTGCTGCTGGCAGGTGCGCAGCGAGGACGGCGGGCAGGCGCTCACCTGTTGGAAGCAGAATTATTTGTGGGATCCGCTTTACGGCGCTCGGACCAACTACGCCACACTGTCCACGATCTGGAGTCATCACCTCGTGAAGCGGCCGGAAAATCAACTCACCGGCGTCGGCTTTCTCTGGGGCGGCTATCACAAGAGTCACGGTCAACTCATGGACGCCAGCGGCGCCTTCACGGTGCATCGCCCGGACCACTGGATTTTCGCCGGCACCGGACTGAAGCGCGACGACGCTTTCGGCGCCAAGGACACGATCGTCGGTTACGAGTGCGATGGCTGCGAGTTGGAGTGGAAGGACGGCTTGCCATCGCCGACGCACCGCGACGGCACGCCGACCACCTTTGAAGTGCTCGGCAGCGCGCCGGCGCAATGGCATCGCGATGATTGCCAGTGGTATGACGAGTGGGAGAACGATCGCAAAGGTCACGCAGTGCTCGGCGTTTACACGCGCGGCGGGACGGTGTTCACCTGCGGGAGCACCGACTGGGCGCATGGCTTGCGCGGTGGCGATGCCGCGGTTGACCGCATCACGCGCAACGTGCTGGAGAAACTGGGGAAATGAAAACACTGCCTACCACCGGGACATCGCGCTTTCTTTTCCATCTCATCGGCGCGGTATTGACCCTCGCCGTGTCGGGATTCGCGCAACCGGCTTCGCCCGGCACATTGCTCCACGACTTCGACCATGACGGGGCCGAGGAAAAACTGATCAGTCGTCCGGGCACGAACGAAGTCCAGCGCTGGAACGCTTCGAGCAACGCGTGGGTGAAAGCGGATTACGCGCTGCCTAAAGACGTTTACCTCCTTGACGCCGCCGGCAAGGACGCCGGACTCCGTTTCGTGGACCTGAATGGCGACGGCTTTGACGATGTCCTTTTCTCCAATCCGCAGAGCTTCGCGATCTATTTGTGGAACAAGGACGTGAAACCGGACCTCGGCTGGACGCGCGGCTGGTCACAATTCGTCAAGTCGAGCACGCGCTCCGGCGCTGCCACGGAGCCGCCATCGCTCGTCGGAGCGGAGGTGCGGATCGAAAATGGCGAATTGATTATCTCGCGACCCGCAGCGGGCGGGAAGCCCGCCACGGTCGAGCGGCGGTCGGCGAAGGAATTGATCGCGTTCGAAATGCCCCCGCCGAAATCACCGGCGGAGGCGCTCGCCAGCTTTCGCGTGCGGCCGGGATTTCGCGTCGAGTTGGTGGCCGCGGAACCGATGGTGATTGATCCGATCAATTTCGATTGGGGCGCGGACGGGCGGCTCTGGGTCGTAGAGATGCGCGACTATCCGTTGGGCTTGGACGGCAAAGGGAAACCTGGCGGCGTGGTGAAAGTGTTGACCGACACCGATGGCGATGGCCGCTACGACAAGGTCACCACCTTTCTCGACGGGGTGGCGTTTCCATCGAGCGTGATGCCATGGCGCAAAGGCGCGCTGATTGCCGCCGCCCCGGATTTGTTTTACGCCGAGGACACGGATGGCGATGGTCGCGCCGACGTGCGGAAGGTTTTGTTCACGGGATTCGTCGAAGGAAATCAACAGCACCGGATCAACGGTTTCGAGTGGGGACTCGATGGCTGGGTTTACGCTGCGAACGGCGACAGCGGCGGCAAGATCAAGTCGCTCGCGACGGGCAACGTCATTTCCATCAGCGGTCGCGACATTCGCTTTCGGCCGGATACGGGCGAGATCGAGACCGTGTCCGCGCAAACGCAGTTTCTCCGCCGCCGCGACGATTGGGGGAACTGGTTCGGGAACAACAATCCGTGCTGGCTCTGGCACGTCACGCTGCCCGAGCATTATCTGCGGCGGAATTCCCAACTCGCCGTGCGGCGCGTGATCCACATGCTCGCCAATTACGACAACTCCACCCGCGTCTTCCCCGCCAGCCCGCCGATGGTGCGCCCGAACCAGCCTTGGTCGCTCAACCACGTCACGAGCGGGTGCAGCCCGTGTCCGTATCGCGACGATTGGTTCGGGCCGGATTTCGCAACGACCGTCTTCGCCAGCGAGCCGGTGCATAATGCCGTGCATCGTGAAGTGCTCGTCCGCGACGGCGCAGGCTTCACCAGCCATCGCGCGGCGGGCGAGGAGCAAAGCGAATTTCTCGCGAGCACAGACAATTGGTTTCGCCCCGTCACGACCAGGACCGGACCAGATGGCGCGCTCTACGTCGCCGACATGTATCGCTTCGTCATTGAGCATCCAGAGTGGATTTCGCCCGAGATGCAGGCGCGGCTCGACTTGCGCGCGGGCACTGACAAGGGGCGCATTTACCGCGTCGTGCCTGAGGGTAAACCGCGACGAGCCATCCCGAATCTGGCAGCGAAGAACACCCGTGACCTCACCGACGCGATGGACAGCGTGAACGGCTGGCAACGGGACACCGTGCAACGACTGCTGTTCGAGCGGGCGGATTCGGCGGCGAACGACCCGCTCCGCCAATTGCTGACCATCACCCACGCTCCGCAAGTTCGCCTGCAAGCGCTCGCCACGCTGGGGATGATCCACGCGCTGACTCCGGAAATCGTGATCGCCGCCCTCGCCGATCCGCATCCCGCCGTCCGCTGCGAAGCGCTCCGGCAAAGCGAAGCGTTGGCCGGAAAGAGCGAAGCCGTGTTCACCGCCGTCAAGAATCTGGCGTTGGACAGCGATGCCGCCGACCGATTCCAAACCGCCTTTTCGCTGGGCGAATGGCCGCCCGAAAAGATCGAACCGGTATTGATCCAACTCGCCGCCCGCGACGACGCGGATGAATTGTTGCGCACCGCCATCATGTCGTCGCTGCGACCGGACAGCGCCCTGTTCGCACAATTGAAAAAGGCCGAACCGATTCCCAAACCCGCGGCCCCAGCCGTTACCTTGACGCCCTCCTCTCCCGACCGCGCCAAGGTCATCGCCGGTTACGCGGGCGTCGAGAAGTTGACCGGTGACGCGGCGCACGGTCAGGCGCACTTTCAAAAACTCTGCACCCCGTGCCACCGGTTCCGCGGGGAGGGCTACGAAGTCGGTCCCGATCTCGGCATGGTGAGCGACAAGCCGGTGGATTGGCTGCTCACTGCGATTCTCGATCCCAGCCAGGCGATGCAAGTCCGTTACCGCGCCTGGACCGTGACGGTGAAATCTGGCGAGCCGCTCTCTGGACTGGTTTCCGCGGAGACGGCGAACAATCTCGTGCTGCGCGTGGCCGGCGGCGTGGAGCACGCGGTGTTGCGCAGCGACATCACGGCGATGTCGCCCTCGGAGATTTCGTTGATGCCGACCGGGTTTGAATCGGCCTTGAAGCCGCAGGACATGGCGGACTTGTTGCGGTGGATCCGAGGGCCATAAACAACGAAGACCGAACACCGGGCCAGTTCGGAAATCCAAAACACCGACGACGCAATCGTAGCGCAGGTTTCCCAACCTGCTGTATCGCCGATTT
>CAIKLQ010000441.1 GCA_903828255.1 uncultured Verrucomicrobiota bacterium | reverse complement strand
TCCTACATCCTTGCGCGTTGCGACGCCGACGGGCGCAACCTTTACCTCCTCAGCGCCGAGAGTGAGCCGGAGTGGCTGCCCACACTGCTCAACGATGGCCGGGTGATCTTCTCGCGGTGGGATTACATAGACAAGGCGCTGTGGCGTATCCAAAGCCTCTGGACCGCGCGGCAGGACGGCACGCGCGTGGAAACATTTTGGGGCAACCAAAGCGTGTGGCCCGATCACCTCGCCGAAGCTCGGCCCATCCCCGGCAGCGAACGCGTGATGTTCACCGGCGTCGCGCATCACGACTGGTTCGCCGGCTCGATTGGCATTCTCGATCCGAGCAAGGGCCGCAATTTCCCGCACGGCCTGACGAAAGTCACCGCCGACGTGGCCTGGCCCGAGTGCGGCCCGCCGCCGCTCGATCCGATTGAAGCGGCGGATTACCACCCCGCCGGGAAGTTCGACGCCTACCAGACGCCTTATCCGCTTTCGGAAGAAGACTTTCTCGTGTCCGCCCGCCGCGGCGGAAAGTTCCGGCTCTACCTGATGGATGTGCATGGCAACCGCGAGTTGATCTATGAAGGCGCGCATCACATCTGGCACGCCATGCCGGTAAGGCCGCGCCCTGTGCCGCCGGTGCATAGCGATGTCGTGGTTTGGCCGGGGACGGGCAAGGATCGGCGGCCCACCGAGCCGGGCGTTTTCTATAGCGCAAACGTGACCCAAGGCGTGCCCGATCTGCCGCCCGAAAAAGTAAAATTCCTTCGCGTGCTCCAGATGGACCACAAGACCTACTCCCTCTGGGGCCGCGACGCCCGGTTCTCCGGCCCTGCCGTGTCGCCGCTGCAGGACGATGGCGTGAAACGCATCCTCGGCACCGTGCCGGTCGAGTCCGACGGCTCAGTTTATTTCAAAGCGCCGCCGGGCGTGGTGCTTTACTTCCAACTGCTCGACGAGCATCAGCGCGCCTTGCACACCATGCGGTCCTCGACCGGACTGCTGCCGGGCGAACGGCGGAGTTGCGTCGGCTGTCACGAGCAACACACGACCGCGCCGGTGAACTCGACCGGTCTGGCGCTCCAGCACGCGCCGAGCGAACTCACGCCGCCGCCGTGGGGCATGGCCAGCGTCGGTTACGAGCGGCTCGTGCAGCCGGTGCTGGACCGTTACTGCGGCAAATGCCACTCCGGCGAGGGCGAGGGCAAGTCAAAGCCCAACCTCGCGCTGCGCCGGGGCGATGGTGTATTCAAGGAGCCGTATCTCACGCTGATCGGACCGATCGGTTTCGGCCTGAATAACAAGCCGCACGCGCCCGCCCTCGCCGGCGCGCTGATGTGCGAGAACTTCGACCAAAGCGATCCCGCCAGCTACGCCACCCTGCGTCCGATGCAGCATCTCTCTTACACCAGCCCGCTGATTGACCTGTGCCTCAGCGGCAAGCACTACGATGTAAAGCTGGAGGAAAACGACCTGCTCGCGCTCATCGGCTGGGTGGACGCCAACTGCCCCTATCGCGGCGACGAGGAAATCCGCGCGATTCCGGACCCGACATTTGCGGGCATTGAAAACCTGCCGGTCCGCCCACGCACCCACACCGCACCGATGATTTTGAGGCCATGAGGAACGCATGAGGAGCGAAGGCATAACAATGCAGCAAAAATTTCCCCTCACCCCGGCCCTCTCCCCTTCTGAAGGGGAGAGGGAGAAGCGTCCGCTGTCTCAACGCGAACCTGCGACTTACAACATCTGGGCGAGCGTCGAGAAATCAGAAGCAGCGCGACGGCTATCCCCTCTCCCCCGCGGAGGGGGAGAGGGTCAGGGTGAGGGGGCAGGAACGCAGACCAAGGTGCGAACTCTGGCAAAAAGTCCCCTCACCCCGACCCACTCCCCGTCGGAAGGGGAGAGGGGGATCTCCGCCGCCGGGCTGTGTGCCAGAGTGAGCGGCACACGCCGGACGCGCACGACCGAAGCCCGTGATTTCGCCCGCCATCTCCGACGCGAAGAAACCGATGCCGAGAAACGCTTGTGGCGTCTGCTTCGCAAACGTCGGTTTGAGGAATTCAAGTTCCGCCGCCAATATCCTTGCGGCATCTACTTTCTCGATTTCTTTTGTGTCGCTGCGCGTCTCGCAGTTGAGTTAGACGGCGGAGGACACGGATTTCCCGACCAACGCGCGCGTGACGAAACGCGGAGTCGTTTTCTGGCTGATCAGCGCATCAAAGTGCTTCGTTTTTGGAATCACCAAGTGCGGCGGGAAACAGAAAGCGTGCGGTTTGAGATCTGGCACGCGTTGATGGAGCGAACTGGGCGGGTGAAGGAAATCGGCAACTTTTTACCCAAGGCGGTCGCCCCGCACCTCAATCCTCTCCCCTCCGAGGGGAGATGCGGAGAATCACCACAGCGGAGGAACTAACCATGAATTTCACCGAAACGCGGCGTTCCGTTTCCCTCTCCCCCGCGGAGGGGGAGAGGGTTAGGGTGAGGGGGCGAGACCGCATCCTCTCGCACGCACCGCAACCGAAAATCCCCTCACCCTGGCCCTCTCCCCTTCCGAAGGGGAGAGGGAAGCGCGTCGCGGCGAGCGCGCTGATCACCATCCTCTGCGCTTCAGCCTTCGCCGCGCTCCAGCCCATCCAAGCCGCCAAACCGAACGTGATCCAGTTTCCCGCGCAGGAAGCGAAATTTGTCCGGTTCGTCATTCTCGAATCCGCCGGCGGTCAGCCGTGCCTGGACGAGTTGGAAGTTTACGGCGCCGACGCCTCGCAAAACCTAGCACTGGCAAGCAGCGGCGCGAAGGCCACCGCCTCGTCGTGCCTTGCGGGATATGCGATTCATCAAGTGGCGAATCTGAACGATGGTCGCTACGGCAATGATCACAGTTGGATTGCCGCCGGGAGCAGAGGCGAGTGGGCGCAAATCGATTTGCCGCAGCCGGCCCAAGTCAGCCGGGTGATTTTCTCGCGCGACCGCGAGGGGCGATTCCAGGATCGTTTGCCGGAGGCGTTTGAAGTTCGGCTTTCGCTTGATGGCCAGCAATGGCGAACCGTGCATCATTCTGGCGGCGGCATGGTGTTGTCACCCGCCGCGACGTGGGAAGAGCGGCTGCGTTATGCGTTTCTCTGCGAGCAGGAGACTTGGTCCAGTGTTGATCCCGCCGATCCCGTGACGCGCGTGCTGACGCAATTCGAGGCGATGATCGAGCGGTTTGCCGCGAGGGGCTTGGACGTTTCCGCCGAGCGGGCAGAACTGGAGAAGTGGCGGCAGATACAGGTTCGACCAGCGGAGGGGGAAAGCAGTACGGCCGCGGAAGCCGCGTATCTCGGAGTCCGTCTCGCCAAGCGCCGGCTTTTCCTGCGCGATTCCGATCTCGCTCCGCTGGCACGGGTGTTGTTCGTCCAACGCCATCCCTACGAACCGTCGCACAATTACAGCGACATCTTGGACCCGCAATGGCGACCCGGCGGCGGCGTGTGCGTGCTGGAGATTCCGCGTCGCGCCGGGCGGCTCGAACCGGGCGAGGCGAAGGTGACCACGCTGTTTGACGCGCCGAAAGGCGTCGCGCGCGACCCGATGGCGAGTTTTGACGCGCGGCAGGTTTTCTTCGCGCACCGCGATGCGCCGGAGGGTTACTTCCATTTGTTCCGCGTCAACGCTGATGGCTCCGACCTGCGCCGGCTCACGGACGGCCCGTTCCACGATTACTATCCGTGCCCGTTGCCCGACGGCGGGCTGGCGTTCATCTCCACGCGCTGCAAAGCCCGCTTCCTGTGCTGGCGGCCGCAGGCATTCGTGTTGTTCCGCATGGACGCCGACGGCAGCAATCCTTGGCCGCTCTCCTACGCTAACCTCAGCGAGTGGGCGCCGTCGGTCACGCGCGACGGCCGCATCCTCTGGACGCGCTCCGAGTATCTGGACAAGGGCGCGGATTTCGGCCACACGCTCTGGGCGATCCGGCCCGACGGCACGCATCCCGAACTGATCTTCGGCAACAACACCCTCAACTGTTACATGAACGCGCGCGAAGTTCCGGGCACGAGCGAGTTGTGCGTCACGCTCATTTCCCACGGCGGTGATCTCAACGGCCCAATCGCGCTGATTGATCCCGAGCGGGGTCGCTTTAATCCCGAAGCGATCACGAACCTCACCCCTGACACGAAGCCTCGTTACCACATGGATTGGGCGCGGCAGCAGTGTTTTCGCGATCCGGTGCCGATTGCGCGCGACTATTTCCTCGTCAGCCATGCGCCGCGCAAGCAGTTCGGCATATATGTGATTGACCGTTGGGGCAACCGCGAGTTGCTGCATCTCGATCCGGCCATCAGCAGCATGAGCCCGTCGCCGTTGCAAGCGGCAGCCGCGCCGCCGGTGCTCGCGTCCATTCAGCCGCAACGGCAGGCGGCCGATGAAGGGGAGTTCATCGTGGCCGACGTTTATGCCGGGCTGGGAGCGAATGTGCCGCGCGGCTCGGTCAAATACCTGCGCGTCTGCCAGGAATTGCGGGCGGACTTGGAGCAGTTGCCCAACGGTGAATATCGCAATGACCATCCGCCGTTCGAGGACTTCTACGCGTCGCCGACGCATCTCGTGCGCGGACCGAACGGCTGGCCGACTTATGTAGCGAAGGCCGCGCTCGGCACGGTGCCGGTCGAGGCGGACGGCTCGGTGCGCTTTACCGCGCCCTCCGGCAAGGTGCTTTATTTCCAGGCCCTGGATGAAAACTTGAACGAGGTCCAGCGCATGCGCAGCGTGGTGCAACTTCAGCCCGGCGAAAAGCGAAGCTGCATCGGGTGTCACGAGCCCCGCGGCAGCGCTGCCCCGGCGAATCAAACGCTTGCCATGAGCCAGCCGCCGCGGGCGATTGATCCGCCATCGTGGGGCGCCGTGCCGTTCGCCTATGAAAAGGTTGTCCAGCCCGTCTGGGATGCGCAGTGTGTCCGCTGCCACGACGCGAACGACAAACAAAAGCTGAACCTCAGCGGCGCGCTCGGCGAAGACCGCGTGCCGGCTTCCTACCGCACGCTGATCACGCAGGGCTGGGTGCATTATTTCGACATGACGTGGGGGCGGGAGCACTCGAAGGCCGAGCCGCTGACTTTCGGCTCGGTGCGGAGCAAGCTGTGGCCGGTGCTGGATCGCGGGCACTACGACGTGCAGTTGACCCGCGACCAGATGCACCGCGTGAAATGCTGGATTGACCTTAACTGCCCGCTGTGGCCGGATTACCAGCAGCGCCAACTGCGGCCGGGAACGAAGCTGGCAGTGCAGAAACCGTGAACACCATGAAGAAAGCCTGCGACCCACAAAGAGCCCGTCTGAAGGACGGAGCACTTCGGCTGACGGCGAAGCCTTTGGAGTGCGGCGAGTTCTCGCCGCTTTCCGCAGGCGACTTGTCGCCGTCGAGTGTCGTGAGGCGGACGGTTTTGGAGCGAGCGGAAAACTCTAGCGGTTTCTCTCTCAGCTAGACGAGGAGCCGATTGGCTGACTAGACAGAGAAGCGGAGAAAGTGGCGACAAGTCGCCGCACTCCAAAGCGCTGTGGGCGCGATGGCTTTCCCTCTCCCCTTCAGAAGGGGAGAGGGTCAGGGTGAGAGGACATTCGGCTGCCATGCGAGCGGTGTCACCGGT
>CAIKLQ010000440.1 GCA_903828255.1 uncultured Verrucomicrobiota bacterium | reverse complement strand
GCCGCGGCGGCGCAGGGGATGCTCACGCCTTTGCGGTTCAACTCGAACGTCGTTTCCGTGGCGCTCTATCAGCGCGACGGGAAGCGGTTCGCTCAGTTTGCGCGCGAAAAGCGCGAAGCCCCCGGGACCCTTGACCGGGCCGCCGCTAGTGGCCCGGGACACCGCTGGGAGGGGCGCGAGCTGGTGGTTTTCGTGCCGCTCCGAAGCGACCAGGGCGTCATCGGCACGTTGGTCCTCCGGAAAGACTCCGCGGGGCAGCGGGCGGGGTTTCAGGATTACCTGCTGATCGCCGGTGGCTTGGGGGTGGGGTTGCTGGTTCTGGCCTTCGGTATTGCCACCGTTTTACAGCGGACCATCTCCCGCCGCCTCCGCGAACTCTCCCAGGTCGTGGCGCGCATCGCGCAGGACCAGGATTATAGCGTCCGCGCTGATGCGCGCGACGACGGTGAGATCGGCGCCTTGACGGAAGCGTTCAACGGGATGCTGGCCCAGATCGAGCGGCAGACCCACAGCTTGGGCGAGAGTGAGGCGCGGTTCCGCCAGCTCGGCGAAGCGGCGTTTGAAGGTTTGGCCATAGTGGTTGATGGGAAACTGGTGGACGCCAATCCGCAAATGGCAAAGCTGCTTGGTTACGATCTGCCGGAGATGATTGGGAGACCAGTTGAGGACTTTGTTGCCCCGGAGTCGCGCGAATTGGTGGCCGCGCAAATTCGCCTCAGCCACGAAGCGTCCTATGAGGCGTTTCTTCTGCGGAAAGACGGGTCGGTCTTTCCGGGGGAGGCGCATTCCCGGCAAGTGGAGCGGGCGGGCCAGCAGGTGCGCATGACCGCGGTTCGGGATCTGACCCAGCACAAGCAAGCCGTGGCGGCGCTGCGCGAGAGCGAGGAACGGTTTGGGAAAATTTTCCAAGCGGCGCCCGTGCTTATCAGTCTCAGCGACCTTGCCGATGGGCGGTACGTGGTCGTCAATGATCGGTTCTGCACGACTTCCGGCTTCAGCCAGCAAGAGGCGGTGGGCCATACGGCAATGGAACTCGGATGGATTGCGGCGGCTGACCGCGTGCGCCTGGTCGCGGAATTGGAGCTCAATGGACGGGTGTCGGACCGGGAATTGATCCGCCGCCGCAAGGATGGCAGCGAGGTCGTGTGCCTGCTTGCGGCCGAGTTGGTGGTCTTGGGGGGGCGCAAGATGCTCCTCTCGATTTCCAGCGATATCACCCACCTCAAGCGGACCGAGGAGGCGCTGCGGGCCAACCAGTGGATGACTGCCGATGCCCTCGCCTTCAATCGGCGGGTCCTGGACACGGCGCCCATTGGCATCCTGACTTTCAATGCCGCCGGCCGGTGCTTATTGGCCAATGAGGCGGCGGCAACCATGGCCGGAACGAAGGTCGCGGGGTTGTTGGGGCAGAACTTACACCAGATCCCCAGTTGGAAAGAAGCCGGACTCTATGACGCGGCCTTCCAGGCGCTCAGCTTCGGCCGGCCGGTGCCGCTCGAGGTCTGGCACACGACGATCCTCGGGGAGCGACTCTGTTTGAGGTTGTTCGTCTCCTCCTTTCTCTCCGGCCGGGATAACCACTTCCTCGTGATCACCGTGGACATCACCCAGGAAAAACTGGCCGAGTTGGCCTTGCTGGAAGCCAACCAACATCTCGAGGCCCATATCGCCAATTCACCCCTGGGGATTATTGAGTTCGATCCCGACCTGTGCCTCATCCGCTGGTCGGGGGCCGCGCCCCAAATCTTCGGTTGGCCCGAGAATGAAATCCTCGGCAAGGCCATCCCGGAAATCCGCTGGCTCCACGAGGACGACGCGGCGGCGGTGCTGCAAGCTTCGGCGGAGATGCAGGCCGGCCGGCTGCGGCGGAACTCGCAAGTGAGCCGTAATTACCGCAAGGATGGCACGATCATCAGTTGCGAATGGTATAACTCGGCTTGCTATGACATGCAGGGGCGGATGACCTCCATCTTCTCCCTCGTCTTGGACGTCACCGTGCGGCAGCAGGCGGAGCAGGCGCTGCGCGAAAGCGAGACCCGGTTGCGCGCCGTGCTCGACTCGGCCGTTGATGGCATCATCACGATCAGCGAGCGGGGCATCATAGAGTCGCTCAACCCGGCGGCGGTGGAAATGTTTGGCTATTCGGTGGGCGAGATGGTCGGGCAGAATGTCACCCTGCTGATGCCTTCGCCGGATCGCGAGCAACACGATCGTCGCTTGGCCAACTATTGCGAAACCGGGGTCCGCAAGGTCATCGGTCTCGGTCTCAGTCACGAGGCCTCGGGTCGGCGCCGGGATGGCCGCAGCTTCCCGCTGGAGTTGTCCGTGAGTGAGGTGCGTCTGGACGGGCGGCGCAGCTTCACTGGCATCGTGCGCGACATCACCCGGCGCAAACAGGCCGAGGAGGAACTGCGCCAAAGTGAGGGGCGGTTTCGGACCTTGTTCAAAGCGTCGCCTATCGCCATTGCTCTGCAAGGGGACGATGGCCGAATGATCGAGGTCAACGACAGTTATCAGCGGATGCTCGGCTACACCGAGGAGGAACTGCGGAAGCTGGGAGTGAAGCGGATCACCCACCCGGAGGATGTGGCGGAGGGCGACCGTTTTTACCACGAGTTGGTGGCCGGGAGCCGCGACCACTATCAGCGGGAGAAACGATACTTCCGCAAGGACCGCGAAGTCATCTGGGGGATTTCAACCGTTTCCGCCATCCGGTCTTCCGGCGGCAAATTGCAGTACCTCATTTCGACCGTCGAGGATATCACAGCGCGCCGGCAGGCGGAAACGGTCATGCGCGAACTGGCTTCCATTGTGGAACATTCCGCTGATGCGATCATCGGCCAGACCGGAGCGGGGGTCATCACCAGTTGGAACCGTTCGGCGGAACGGATTTACGGCTACTCGGCGGCGGAGGTCGTGGGCCACCCGCTGGCCCGGCTCCTCCCTTCCGGGGCGGACGGCGACTTGGAGCGCACGGTGCGGCGGTTGCACGCCGGGAGCCGGGTCGAGGAATTTGAAACCGTGGGCCGGCGCAAGGACGGCACCTTGATTGAAGTCGTCATGACTCTGTCTCCGATAAGAAACGAGCGCCACGGGCTCGCGGCCGCTTCCACGATCGTCCGCGACATCACCGAGCGAAAGCGGTTGGAACGGGAGATCCTCCGCGTCGGGGCCGAGGAGCGGCGCCGGATCAGCCACGAGTTACACGATAGTTTGGGGCAGACCTTGACCGGAATCGCTTTCAAAGCCAAGGCGCTGCAAGGCCGCCTGGCCCAAGCGGCGTCCCCGCTGGCAAAGGATCTGGGAGAGGTCGCCACCCTCGTCAGTGGGGCCGTGGCCGAAACGCGGCGCCTTGCCCAAGGCCTCAATCCCGTGGAGATCGAAAACGCGGGATTGGTCGCGGCGCTGGCCGACTTGGCGGCGAAGACGCAGCACCTCTTCGGACTCGCCTGTAATTTTCGTTGCGCGGAAACCGAATTGGCGGCCGCCCCGACGACCGAAGCGGTCTTGTATCGCATCACCCAGGAGGCCATTCATAACGCCGTCTCCCACGGTTCGCCACAGACGATTGAAATTGAACTTTCGCGCACTGCGGATGGTTTGCAGCTCTGTGTGCGGGATGACGGCACGGGCTTTGATGCCGCGGCAATCACGAGCTCCGGCATGGGGCTGCGCATCATTCAACATCGGGTTCACGCGCATGGCGGCACGTTGCAAATCCAGTCCCAACCCGGAGCGGGCACCCGGATTGAATGCTTCCTGCCCCTGGTGGAACCGCGGGCGGTGGGCGATGGGCGGACTGCGGCCGGCGCACCTCTGACCCCGGACTCTGATCCAGTGAGCACGAGCCGAAACTCAGAAGCTCAACAAACTGAATCCCTGGCATGAGTTTATGGGCTTCGGTTATGCTCCGGGAAGGCTTGCTCCGCCGGCCGGCAGACTATGAAAGCCCGCTGCTTGAATGAAAACCCCGTAGTTTTTCTCATTGCCGAGTCAGGGCCGGAAGCGCCATGATTTCTGTAAGTGAAATCTCCGGAGCAGCCACCGAAAAACACACCCGCCAGGAAACTGGCGAGTCGCTTGGCCAAAGCTAATGTCCCGCCGAGCCGACCAACCCCGCCGGGCTTGGCCCAAAATCCCCGCCCCAACCCGCCCAAGGCCCGGGTCTTCGTCGTGGACGACCACCCCCTCGTCCGGGAGGGGTTGCTGCAATTCATCAATCAGCAGGAGGATCTGGTCGCTTGCGGCGAAGCGGCGACTCATGCCGAGGCGTGGACGGCCCTATCCGCCAACCTCCCGGATTTGCTCATGCTCGACCTCCGTTTGAAAGAAGGGGATGGCTTGGAATTCCTCAAGGCCCTCAAAAGCCAGTACCCTCACCTGCGCGTGCTGGTGCTTTCCCAATTTGATGAAGGGCTTTACGCCGAACGTTCCTTGCGGGCCGGGGCCTCGGGTTACGTCATGAAAGAGCAGGCCACCGAAGACGTCTTGGGCGCGATCCGAACCGTTCTGGCGGGCCGGGTTTATGTCACGCCTGGCCTCAACGCACGCCTGCTCCAGCGCGTGCTCGCCGAGAAGCCCATGCCCGGAGAGATGGATTTCGGAAACCTCAGCGACCGCGAACTGCAGGTGCTCCAATTGCTCGGCGGCGGGGTCGGTAATCGCGAAATCGCCCGGCAATTACGCCTCAGCGTCAAGACCGTGGAAACCTATCGCGAAAACCTCAAACGCAAACTGTCCCTCCCTAGTGCCGATGAACTCTTGTTTTACGCCAGAAAGTGGGTCGAGGAAAATCTTAAGTCTCCGCCCCCAATCTAACTTCCGTTCGCTGGCCATCGGGCCGGGCCACCTACCTTCCAGCTTCCCCTGCTTCCCCGGGAGCTCCGCCTGCCGGCGGATGTTCGCCCGCTCGCAACGGGGCTTCTCCCCAACCGCTTCGCAACCCCCCCGGCCGGTGTCACCCGCTAGCTGCCCCAGCGCCGGTTTGAATACTCCCACCTCGGTCGTGGTCCCCGACGTAAGGAGGCTCAGATCTCCTAGTTTTTTTTGGCGCGCCCGCTTAAAAGTCAGAGCCTCCTTACGTCGGCGGCTACTTTTCCCACCGGCTCTAAGTGCGGCCCCGAGCCGAGAATCAGGTAGCCGCCCTGATTGTAGTGCGGCGACTTTTGTGGTTTCATTGGCTTGGTAACGTGCGGGTTCCCACAAGCATTGGACCTATTAACATGAAAGCACCGCCAATCGCCGAGTTGCACAAACAACGCATCCTCGTGGCTGAAGACCATCCGCTCGTCCAACAGATGGTCGCCGAGTTGATTAACCAGCAAGCCGACCTCGCTTGCTGCGGCACGGCGGATACTGTCGGAGAGCTCTTCCCGGCCGTGCGGGCGGGTCATCCTGATCTTCTCCTGCTGGATTTGGGACTCAAAGACGGCAACGCCATGCCGCACATCTCCGCCTTGCAGGCCGAGTTTCCCAACCTGCGCATTCTGGTTCTCTCCCAGTGCGATGAAAATCATTACGCCGAGCCGGCTTTGCGAGGCGGGGCTTGCGGCTACATCATGAAAGAACAGGCTGCGGGCGAGGTCTTGGACGCCATCCGGACGGTCTTGCGCGGGGAAATCCACCTCAGCCCCAAACTGGCCGCCCGCTTGTCCAACCGCTTTGCGGGCATCAAACCGCCCGCTCCCATCCCCGCCCTCGAGCAATTGTCGCCCCGGGAACTGCAAGTCCTCCAACTCCTCGGGGCCGACTTGGGCACGCGCGAAGTGGCTGACGAACTCGGGTTAAGCATCAAAACCGTCGAAACCTACCGCGAGAAGCTGAAAGAGAAACTGGAGTTGAAGAGCGGGGAAGAACTCATCCGCTGGGCTTCCCGTTGGGTGGAAGGCAAACTCGCGCGCTTGGAAAGTTCCGCCAGCGCAACTCCACCCGGCCCGCGCAACCGACGTTAGCCCGGACAGTTCACCCGCTGCCGCCCGAGCGCCGACCTATGATCGGCTTCGGGGGCTGGCAACGCGAAAGACCGGTCGCCGCCCGGCGCTCCAACAGGTCTCCGATTCCATCCGAATTCCGAAATAGGAACGGGAGCGCGACCGCCGTGAGCGTGCCCCCGCAACCTCGGCGTCCGGGCTAAGAGCCGGTTTGCAAACGCCAACCTCGGTCGTAGCCGCCGACGTAAGGAGGCTCAAACCTCTTGTTCGTGGAGATCGGCTCAGCCCATAGTCAGAGCCTCCTTAGGCCGGCCAGCGGCTAATTTTGCGCAGTCTCAGTGGTTGCGCCTCCGTCACGCTCCGCCTTTTGCGCCCATTTGTGGCGGCTTGAACCACCTTTTCCTAGGTTGATTTGTTGGCTCCTAAACGCGGGCGGGGATCTGAAAAGTGTCAACCGGGCTTACGAAACGCCAAACCCGACGGCATCGTGGAGTGCCGGTCTGCGGCCGGCTTTGCGCCTTCCGAGATCACAAAGCCGGTCACAGCCCGGCGCTCCGTCGGCAGCGCCTAGAATATCCGGGCCAAACCCGAGCGGGACCGCCCTGCGGCTTTACGCCGAGTTTTGTGTTTTCCTGTGGCAATTCCCATGCGGCGTTTAGTTTCCTAGCCAGTCGCCCGTGCCTGGGCTGGCTGGAAACCGTAGCCAGAGCGGGTTCCTGGCGGGCGACGTGGCGGGTATTACGCTGGGCGCGACGCGCGCAGTCGGTCAGAACGTCGGGCCCTATGCCATGACCCCGGCGGACATGGGCGGCAACATAGCCAACTACAACATCACAATGACCCCCGGCAACTTCACGAGCAAAGCGGTTGCCGCCTAGCTTGGCGAATCTTTCGTTCCACCGCCGGTTTGAGCGCGAAAGCTTGTAAGCCGCGAACCCACACGCGGCGCGGGGTTGGGGTTTACAAGTGGCTCTGGAGCGGGAAGCCGTGGGGCGCGGGTCTGTGACCCGCAGCGCGCCGCCAGCCGTGCGGATTAAAATTTTCCACCCCGCCGGGGATAGATCCGTGTTCTCACCCATTGATCCAACCTCGTTGGGGTGGATTTCGTTTTCTTCCGTTACCCAGCGTAGGCCTACTGGCGACGTCCAACGCTGGGCTGAATGCTGAAATCCCTTTGGGATTTTGGGCGCAACGCTTGCGGCCCACAGGGCTGAACAAGCAGGTTGCCGCGTCCCGCAGCGGCGGATAACCTGCCGCTGTCATGATCAAACAGGCTTGTCTGTGGGCGCGGCTGGTTTGCACCTTGGTCGCTGCCAGTGCCCCGTGTTTTCTCCATGCGGACACCAACGCCCCGTCGGTGTTGGGCGATCCCCGCCCCGGTTACTGGCTGGCGGAAGCCAATGACCTCGGCATCTGGTGGTGCGAGAGCGGGTGGAAAATCGGACGCGCGCGCGCGATGCCGCTCAAGCTGGCGCAGGGTTCGCCTAAGCCAGTGGCGGTTTCCGCCGCGCGAGGCGAATACGAACCGGTCCAAGTGGTTTTACATCCTGAACGCGATGGCGAGTTGCTGTCCGCCGAAGTCAGTCCGCTCCGTGGCTCCTGGGGACGCAAGGCGGCGATCACGGTTCAGGTGGATGAAGTCGCCTACGTCGAAGTCACCAAACCGACCGACAAGTCCAGCGTTGCTGGCGCTTATCCCGATCCGTTGCCGCCGTTGCGCCCGCCGCTGGCTTTGCGCGCCGGTCAGAACCAGCCGCTCTGGCTCACGTTCCACGTTGCCCGCGAGACGAAGCCGGGCGACTACACGGGGAAGTTGAATTTGAAAACCACGCTGGGCGATTTCACTCTGCCCGTGAGGTTGCACGTCTTCGATTTCGCGCTGCCGGAGGAAACGCATCTGCGCAGCGCGCTGGGCATGGGCAGCGGCGCGATCAACCAATACCACCAGCTCGCGCGGCCCGAGGATCAGCGCGAGGTCTATGAAAAGTATCTTGGCAACTTCGCCGAGCATCGCATCAGTCCGTATTCGTTTTTCGATTACGCGCCGATGGACATCCGCTTCGTCGGCGCGGGCGCGGACAAGCGGGCGCAGGTGGATTTCACCCAGTTCGACCGCGCGGCGGCGAAGTGGCTTGATGGGCGGCACTTCAATTCGTTCCTCCTGCCGTTGCGTGGTCTGGGCGGCGGCACGTTCCACAGCCGGTATCTTGGAGATTTGGAGGGTTTCAAAGAAGGCACGCCGGAGCACGCGCGGTTGTTTCAGGATTATTTGAGCCAGATCGAGCGGCATCTGCGCGAGCGCGGCTGGGTGGACGAGGCTTACACCTACTG
This sequence comes from uncultured Verrucomicrobiota bacterium, assembly GCA_903828255.1. Lineage (GTDB taxonomy): Bacteria > Verrucomicrobiota > Verrucomicrobiia > Limisphaerales > JADLHS01 > CAIKLQ01. The sequence continues at coordinate 13,586 of CAIKLQ010000440.1, read as the reverse complement.
GTTCGATGAGCCGGACCCAAAGGACTATGAGTTTGTCGCCGACGGGATGAAGCGCATCAAAGCCGCCGCGCCGGGGATCAAACGGATGTTGACGGAGCAACCCGAGCCGCAGCTCTCGGGCAACGTGGACATCTGGTGCGCGCTCACGCCGGAATGGACGCCGGAAAAGGTCGCCGCCCGCCGCGCCGCCGGGGAAGCGGTTTGGTGGTACATTTGCACCGGTCCGAAAGCGCCGTACGTGACGGAGTTCATTGACCACGCGGGCACGGAGCTGCGGCTCTGGCCGTGGCAATCATGGCAATACGGTGTGGAGGGCATTCTCATCTGGGCGACGCTTTACTGGAATAGCCCGACCGCCTACCCCGAGCCACAGCTACAAGACCCGTGGCAGGATCCGATGAGCTGGCAGGTGGGTTACGGCTTGGCGAGCGGAAAGAAATCGCCGTGGGGCAACGGCGACGGGCGTTTCCTCTATCCGCCGCGCCGCGATCCGAACCCTGGCAACACGCCCTGCCTCGCTGCGCCCATCAACTCGCTGCGCTGGGAAAATCTCCGGGAGGGCATGGAGGACTACGAGTATTTCTGGCTGCTCCAGCGCGAGGTCGCACGCGTGGCGGCGGTCAAAGGAGAAAACCCAGCGTTGCCGGAAGCTCGCGAATTGCTCAAGGTTCCGTCCGAAGTCTCGCAGGACCTGAAGCATTTCACGACGGACCCGCGCCCGATGCTACGCCACCGCGAACGAATCGCGCGGATGATTGAGCGATTGCAGAAGGTGCGGTAGTGGAGGTCTGGGAGCGCCGCAAGTGGCAACGCCAAGCCAGAGGCTCGGCGTTACTAGCGCAAGCCAGAGGCTTGCGCCACTACTTCCCGCAGCTCAAACGGCTCGAACAAACCATAGCCGACGGTGGAATACTGCTCGCCTGGTGCCGGGCAGGGGCTGGGTCCTTTCTGGAACATTCCCGGCCAGGCACTGCCCAGACCCGGTTTGCCGTGATGCGGCCCGAGGGTGTTTTTCAAAGTGCCAATGACGGTGACTTCCACCGCGTTGTCCCCGTGCTTGATTTGTTTGGTCACGTCGCACTCCCAGGGCGGCGCGTCAATGTACCCAGCCGGTTTGCCGTTGACAGAAACTTTCGCCACACTGCCCAGCCACTTTGGCAGGGCGACGACGTATTTGCCGCCAGTCTTGCCGACAGGGAAGCGTTGGCGATACGTTACGCCGGCGCTGTAGAAAGGATGCCCTTGTTGATTCCACTGGCCAAGGGCGAGCGATTTGTCCGCGGTGATGACGAAGCCGCGTTCGACCGGCTTCAGCGTGAAATCACCCAGGACATAGGCGGGTTCGAGCTCGTGGTAAATGGTGAACGGGCAGGCCGAAATTGTGACAACGTTCTCGCCTGACTTCGCCACGGACGCGAGCGGGATCCGGCCAAACGCCTTGTCCAACCACCAATCGCCAGCCCGGGCTTTCACGGGCTTGCCGTTGCAAGTGATGGTGTAGAGGTCCGGGCGTTCGACGACGATGGCGAGGTTCTTCGGCACAGCGCCCTCGACGGTGAATTTGTAGCTCGCGGTAAAGCCGCTGTCGGCCGCGAACTTCTTCGTGATCAACTCATCCTTGAATTGCACGGCGCTGTCCCACGGATTGCGGGGCATGCCGTTCTTCTGAAACGCAAACTGACCCGCGCCGTAGAAATAAATGTTCGTCCGGGTTTCACCGCCAGCGGTGATGTCCACGTAGTCGAGGGTGAGAACATTGGGTCCGACGCGTCGGATGGTTGGGGGGCCGTCGGGCGGTAGGACCGTGGTAAGGGGACTGACCATAGGAGCAGGCATTGAAGGTCTGTCTGACAGGAAAAGCATCAAACTGCCCGAGGGCGGCAGTTTGAAGCTCGCGCTGACGCCGGAAGCCGTGGCGCGGAAAGAATACGGCTGAGTCTTGCCTGTGTAAGGATCCCACCTCTCCAGGCCTTTGAGCGTCGAGGTGATGTCGCCCGACGATGGCGACTCGATGCTGGTGTTCACCAAGAAAAGTATTTGGCCGCCGGCAACTTCACGGCGCATGTGAAAGAGGATGCCGAGATCGTCAGGCGCGCGGCGAATTTGGAATTCAGCATTGCGATTCCATTGGCCCAAAACGGAGACGGCGTTCTCAACTTTCGCCGTCACCCAACCGGCTTCCCGCACGCCTTCTTCGATGCGCGTGGAGGGACTGCCATTCAGCCGCGAGGGCGCGTCCCCGAAACACACGACTTTGCCACCGGCGCCGAGGAATTGTTCGCCGAGATCGGCGACGCGTGAATCGAGATTCTCGGTATGGGGCGGCAGGACCACCACGTCGTAGCTGCGTTTGCCGACGCGGAACTGCCGGCCATCCACCGAACCGTGTCGCGCGATGACGTCCTCGCAGCCGAGGTCGTATTCGATCTGCGCCGCTTCGAGCGACATCAGCAGCTTGAAGAACGAGTCGCCGACCTCCTTCAATTTCGTCTCGTTGCCCTGATACATCCAGGCGGTGGTTGTGGGTTCGAGCACCAGAATGCGGTTGATCTGCTCCCCTTGCGTCAGCGCGGCGGAAAGGCGCGCGAGATATTCGGCGGAGACGTGATAGGCGTCCCACCACGGCTCATGGTAGGAAAAGCTCTGCGGGTGGTCGCGTTTGCGCGCGCCGCGAATGGTGATGTAGTCAACGTGCTGATTCAGCGTGTTGACCCCAAGAACTTCGAGCCAGTCGCCGATGCGTTTCATGTCCTCGAAGCGTAAATCCCAGCCGCCCGCGCCATACACTTCCACGAGCGTGCGGCGGCCAAACTGGTTGGCGAGACTGGAGATTTCGCGGCAGGCGCGCACGTTGCCGAACTGCGCGTGGGTGTTCTCGGCATACTGATTCATCAGGATGTCAATGCCCGGACGCTGCTGCCAAGCGGACATCGCCATGTTATCTGGGACGCCGGTACAGTTCGGCCAACCGTGTTCCCAATAGTGGCCGGTGAATTCGAGGTTGTTCTTGGCGCAGTAATCGAAGTAGGGCTTGCCCCAGCGCTCGATGAACAGATCGAGCAGGGTCTGATAGTAATTGTGCCGGACGCGCTTCCAGTCGCCGACCTCGGCTTTCAAGCTGGCCAGACTTTCGATCAAGTCGTAACCCCAGCGCTGCTGGAATTGTGCCGGCAAATCCTCCGTCCAGGGCAAGCCGCCGGCGGGCGTCAACTCTGGCTCATCGGTGAAGGAGCCGGGAATGCGTTTGCCAAACTCCTTGCCGACTTCTTTGCGGTAGGCTTCGAGCGTGACGTTCAGAAACTTCTCGGCCACGCCGGGATACAACAAATCCACGTAGCACCGGTCGGCGTTCCAAGGGGAATTCTTGGCGCGCTGCACCGCCGCCACCAAGTAGCGCCCTTCGTTGAGCGTTTCGCGGGACTTCACCTTGGCCGTTACATTCTCGGTCGCGCCCTCTTTGAGCAGAAAAACTGCGAGCAGGTTAGGGTCCCAATCGGGTGGAGATTTTGTCTCGGTCAGCTTCAAACCGCGTCCGCGCGATTCGGGCATCAACTCCGGCACCCAGCCGCCCGCAAAGCCGGAGGGATAAGAGTTCTCGTCATAAATCCACACGTTCATGTCGAGTCGTTTGGCTTCGTCCAGCGCGACGCGCCAAAGGTGAAACCACTCGGGCGAGAGATACGGCGTCATCAAGCCGGGGCGCGGATGCACCCAAACTTGTTTGACCTTCTGGCCCGCGAGATCGCGCAGGGTGGAACGGATTTGCTCATCGGTGAGGCGGTCGTTCCACACCCAGAGCGGCCCGGTGCTGTATTCGCGCGGCGGGTGGGCGAAAAGTTTTTTGATCGCAGCCACGTTCGGCGGCGCCGCGGCGGGGCAGGGGAGCAGCGTGGCGGCGAGCGTGAGCGCAAGAGCAAGCGGTTGAAGGCGGCGAATTGATTTCATAGGCGTAAAGTTTCTGTCCCCGGGGGCGTTCCCTTGAACAGGGCGGAGTTTTCCACGAGTCGGCGGAGAAAAGCCAGCGCCAATTTTTCACGGGAACGCGGGAGGAAGATTATTTTGTGTTCAGATTTGACGGCCATGTTAGAGTGATCGCGCCATGACAACCGTCGGAACTATTCGCGAAATTCTAAATCACAAAGGCGATGCCCTCTGGACCGTCCCCCCGGAACGCACGGTGTTTGAGGCCATTGAATTGATGGCCGAAAAGAACATCGGCGCGCTGCTGGTGGTCAAGGATGGCAAACTGGCGGGCCTAATCACTGAGCGCGACTACACCCGCAAAGTCATCCTCAAAGGCCGCGCTTCCAAAGCAACGCTGGTGCGGGAAATCCTCTCCGGCCCGGCGATCCGGGTCTCCCCTGAGCATACGGTGGAACATTGTTTACGCCTGATGACGGAGCATCGCGTGCGGCATCTCCCGGTGCTGGAGGGCGAGCAAATCCTCGGCGTGATTTCGATCGGGGACCTGGTGAATTGGGTGATCTCGGCCCAAAGCTCGACGATCCACCAGCTCGAAACTTACATCACGGGATACCCCACGCCGCCTTCTTGACCATGCCGCCGCGACCGCTCCGGGTCAGGCGCACGGAGACATGCTTGGCCTGCGGGATCGGGAATTTTTTCACCTCGACCGTCACGGCTTGCGGCTGAAATTGGTTCAACACGTCATCCGCCACGTCGCTGGCCAGTTTCTCGATCAATTTCCAACTGCGTCCCTCGCCGTATTTCAGCAAGCGCTGCGCGACGGCGTAGTAGTCAATCGTCCGGGAGAGGCGGTCCGACATGGCGGCGGAGGAAAAATCAAATTCCATGTCCACCGTCAGCAACAACCGCTGCGGTTTGGCGCGCTCTTCGTCCGTCACGCCGACGTTCAGGAAGACTTCGAGATCCACGATGGTGATGTTTGACATGACTCAATTCTTGCTTGGGCCGCGCGCTTGCGCCACGGTTTCGAGCAGCTTCCGCGTGGGCGTGTTGATCGGCATTTGCAACGCTGCCGCGAGGCTCAACCACTGATATTCCTGCGCCTCGCCGTTCAGTGTCACCGGTTGCTGGCCTGGCGCGCGCGCGGTGTAATTCAACAGAACGAAGTGCGCTTCGCGATAAAACTCTTTTGAATGAATGCAGTCCTGCACCAAAACGAACTCAATGTCCGAGATGTCCAGCGCCGTCTCCTCTTTGAGTTCGCGGCGCAGCGCGGTTTCGGAGGGTTCGCCCCACTTCACTTTGCCGCCGGGGATGCCCCAGAGGTTTGACCACTTGTGCGTGCGGACGAGCAGCGCTTCCCCCGCGTCGTTGAACACCAGTGCCCCCACCGTCACGACTGGCGGATGCGCGGCCTCAAACGGTTTGCACTGCGGTTGGAGGTGCAGGCCGTTCTGTTCCAGAAGCTCGCGCAACTCGCCGAGATGCTCGACGATCAGGTCTGGGTGGGCGGCGCGAAGTTGGTCCAGCGTGTTGTAGCCCGTGAGCACGGCGCACGAATGAATCCCGCCATGCCGCGCCGTCTCGATGTCATGCTGCATGTCGCCGATAAAGAGCGTTTCCTCCGCCTGAAGGTGGTTGTCCGCGATGATCTCGTGAATTTTCTGCCGCTTGTCCCAAACGCCGAGGTAAGGCTTTTCCAGAAAGTCTCCGAATCCGCTCGCCCGATGCTGCACGTCGAAATGGTCCTGGCGCACGGTGCTGAGCAAAAACGTGCGCAGCCGTTGCGTGCCGCAAAACTCGATGAATTGCGCCGCGTGCGGCAGCGCGCAAACCGAACCCTGCACTTGCTGAAACCGTTCGTGAAACCACGCCTCGAGTTGTGGGAATGGGACGTTCGGGGTGTGCTTCTCGTAGAAGGTGGTGAAGGGCAGCGCGAACTCGGCGCGGAAGCGTTCGAGCGTCATCTCCGCGCACCCGGATTGCGTGAGCACGAAGTTGCTCGCCTGCCAGACGGCGGGCAAGTCATCCACCAGCGTGCCCGACCAGTCGAAGATGATGTTGCGAATCACACGCCGAGTGTAGCGGACGGAAAATTCCGGGCAACTGATTCAAACGGTTTCTTTACAAGGTGCGCCGCCGAATCAGAATGGTGACAACCGGAAGGTCCACGCGGCACAGTTAGCAAATCATGCGGTGCGTAGCGGCACCGTGGTGCGTCGCCGTGGTCGGACCCTGCCTGAATTATGTTTGAATCCAAAAGTGAAGAACTCGTCTCCCCGTCGCGCTTCCTTCGACGGATAGCGTTGAGTCTTGCGCTTTCGGGCGCGCTCATCGCCGTCGGGTTGGCCGTCGGCACGCTGGGCTATCACCTGATCGCGCAGCTCGATTGGCCCGATGCCTTTCTCGAAGCCTCGATGATTTTGACCGGAATGGGGCCGGTCGGGCCGCTTGCCACGAACCGCGCGAAACTTTTCGCGGCGCTGTTCGCGCTGTTCTCCGGGCTGATCTTCATCAGCGCCGTAACCATCATTGTCGCGCCATGGTTGCATCGCCTCCTGCACAAGTTCCATTTGGACGACGATGATTTCAAGGAAGGGAACTGAAGACGGTTGGCGTCGGTGAATGTTGGCCGGTGATTCCTGGCGCTCGGCTGGGACAGGGCCGGGGGGAGTGAGGGCGAGGCTCACCAATACTTCCGCCATTTGCCGAACAGCCAGAGCGCGAACAACCCGAGCGCTGCGCCTGCCGCATCAATCACGACGTCTTCAAATCGGCCTTCCCGGGACGGAACGAAGAGTTGGTGGATTTCATCGCTGCTGGCATAGAGCGTGGTGCCGAGCAGGGCGAATCCCGCGCGGGACCAGCGCCACGGGCGCCGATCGTGGCGACCCGTTTGACGCAGGGCCCGCCAGACCAGCAGCGCGAGCACGGCGTATTCCGTGACGTGGGCGCATTTCCGAACGAACAAAACGATGGCGCCGACCGTGGCATCGGCGATGTGCGGGAACAACCACCGGAGGGCCGGTTCGATGATGCGCGATGAGTGCTGTCCTGAGTGCGAGTCGCCGGACGCGGTGAAGATCAAGGACATCCACACCAGCACCGGCAGCCAGTATATCAGAAAATTGCGCACGCGGATCACGGCGTATAGAAAGCCGACTCGAAGCTGGAGGCGCAACTGAAAACAGGTTTGTTGAAAGGAAATTCGCTGGTGGCTCCCCTTTCCGGCGGAGCGCGACCCGTCCCGGTCGCCGCGCGTGATCGCGGAGTGGCCAACGAACCGATCCGCGTTTTCGGTTTCGCCTGAGCGCTGCGGGCGAGGGCCCGCCCGCGCTTCGGGAAGTTTGGCTCTGCTTTGTGGCTTGGCCTTCCCGCGGCTTTGCGGTAAATCCCTCCCATGCTAAAACTCGGTGTCAACATTGACCACGTCGCCACGCTACGCGAAGCGCGCTACCGGGGCGGCGCTCACGGCGAGCCAGATCCGGTGACCGCCGCGCAGATTTGCGAGGCGGCGGGTGCCCACGGCATCACCATTCACCTGCGCGAAGACCGGCGGCATATCCAGGACCGCGACGTGTGGAAGATTCGCGAAGCCGTGCGCACGCGCCTCAATTTCGAGATGGCCAACACGCCGGAGATCGTCGCCATCGCGCTCAAACTCAAACCGGAAATCGTCTGCCTCGTCCCGGAGCGGCGGCAGGAAGTGACCACCGAGGGCGGACTTGATGTGGCTGGCAACGAATTTGCGATCACTGAAACCCGCCGGCGGCTGAACGATGCGGGCATTGAAGTGAGTTTGTTCATTGCGCCTGACCAAGCCCAGATTGCGGCGGCGGCTCGCACGGGCAGCCAGTTCATAGAGTTGCACACCGGCGCGTTTGCGGAGCATTTCGCCGACCCGATTGCGCGCGCTGCGGAGCTGGCCCGGCTCGTGGCGGGCGCGCAACAGGCGCGCAGCCTCGGCTTGCGCGTGAACGCCGGTCACGGCTTGAACTACGTCAACCTGCCCACGCTTCATCGCGTGCCGGATCTGGAGGAGTTGAACATCGGGCACAGCATCCTCAGTCGCGCGATCACGACTGGGTTGGCCACTGCGGTGAAGGACATGTTGGCGCTCATGGCGGCCTAACCGCGATACGCCGCTCGACTGAAACGGAGCGCGGGCCGTCCCTGGCTCGCGGCGAGTCCGAACGCATGGGGCGCTTGGAATTGAATCCGTATCTCACCCGTAGTCGGCGTCGCTGCGAGCCGGGGACGGGCGCACTCCGCAACCGCCGCGCGCCATCGAACCTTCCCGCGCGGGCTTTGAAAAGTCCGGCGCGCTCCGTTCGGCTGCAACGCTGACTCTTGCTTTCCCCGCGGCTACCCCCCTCACGCTGGTGACGCTCTCTATTTTGTCGCCCGGCGGTTCAGCAACTGTCGCATTGCTTCCTGCGCGGTTGGATTGTTCCGAATATTCTCCCAGTTATAGATGCACAGGAACCGGCAGCGCGGATCGGCGAAGGCGTTCTCCAAGGCCCGACTCCAAGGTGCGATTTCATTCTTGCCGCGATACAACCATTCCACCGCCGCCCAATACGGCGCGTCGCTTCGGGCCAAAGCCGCTTGGACGCCGCCGTCCTGTCGTGGGTCGTCAGCGTGGCGATAAAAACTCCACCCCGGACAACTAAATGCATTGACCGCCGCGCCGTAAAGCAATTCGTTCTCCTTCCAGCCGCCGCCGTGTGTGAAGAGTTTTTCCCGCGGCACACCGAGATTGGCGGCTAGACGACTGAGGTCTTCCAGATGCCGGCGGACGACTTCGGCAAGATCGGCTTCGGTGATGTCTCCCTGCTGGCGCAGGCCCGCGGACTTCACGGCGGCGTAGCCAATCTGGGCCACGCCCCGGGCCGGCACCTGGCTGCCTTTGACGCCGGTGGTGGGATCATTCGTCGCCGGGTGATCGGCCAGTTTGTTGCCGTCTGGATAATACCAGGCGTTGACGCCGATGGAACTTTCCCAGCCGACTTTGATGCCGATCAAAAGCCATTGCTTCCCCGGCGGGAGGGCTTGCCACCAATCGCGAATTATCGGGACGAGGCGTTTCATTTCGGTATGACAAGCTTCGCGGTAGGCGGGGCTCATCAGGTTCGGCGGCGGCAGCACCCGGATGATGCGCCCCCAGTTTCGCCACGCGATGCGCACCGCGTCCTCCGGTTGTCCGCCGCTCCATTCCACGTTGAAGCGGTTCGACGGGTTGAAACCGGCCTGGCTGGCGTCCCACCAATTCCACAAATCGGGCCGCGCTTCCCACCATTGCTCCCCGTCGAGTTGCACGACGATCGGAAGCTCGTGCAACACGGACAAGCGGAGAAATTCCCGCAATTCCTGCTCGACCTGCGCCGCGGGTTCGCGAAAGTAGCTGAAAATCCCGCCCACGCCCACCGCGAGGGAGCGGTTCGCCGCGTTGGTAAAAGCCCTGGCCACCTCTGCGAAATCCGGTGCCCAGACATTCCCGCTAAGGTTGAGTACGATGAACTGCGCGGGTGGCGGGGGATGGCCTCCGGGCGCACCACCGAAGCCAGTGGTGAGCAAGCAAACCACCGCGAAGAGAATGAGCGCGCCCGCTTTCACGCCCGCGCCGCGCGGACCTGGTGCGGAACGGGTAGCGCCGGCGGTTAGGAGGCGACGCCCGGAAAACTGATGCCCGAGAGCTGGTGAGGTTTGGCGGCGCTGAGCTTGGATGCGGCGTGGCAACTCGGCGGCAGGACGCGGCGTTGGAGGTTGCGGAAATGCACCCGGTCGCCGGGTTGCGGAGACTGACGGCCATTTGCTTTTTGACGCGCCGCAGTCCAGGGGGGAATCAATTTTTTGGAACATTCATTTTCCGAGGGTTCTGCGTTTTTGGCGGCAAGCGGCAAGCAGGTATTTCAAAGCCGATGATCCGGTCGGGTTGCCGTTGCCGCCCGGTCAATTACTCGGCTTTGTCGCCCTTCGGGATCGTGGAAGCGTTGTCGGCCGCAAAAACCTGGAAGCGCTTCTCAAACCACTCCTCGGGCGTCTTGGGCGAAAGCGGGCCCGGCGCGGGAAAGGTGAACCGCGAGATGACGGCGGCGTGAACCAGTTTTTTCTCGAACAGTTTATACAGGTGATCCGGCGCGCGGGCCTGGACCAGAAACTTGGGCATCTTCGCGAGTTCCTTCACCTGCTCGTCATCCAACTTCGGCGCGCCGATGAAGGAAACGATTACGTCATAGTCCTCGCGTTTCTTGACCGTGCGAACGAAGTGCCGCCCCGAAAGCCCCATGCCCAGGCCGTATTTCGGTTGATCCTTGGTGTCCACGAGGTCTTCGTGAATTTTGAAGTCGCCGAGTTGCCCTAGCTTCTTTGTGAACGCGGCGTACTCCGCGTCGAGTTCCGGAAAATCGCGTGGCGGGAGCGTGATGACGACCACCTTCGCTTGTTTCTTTCCGGCGAGTTTTGCCACCTGATCCGCCATGACCTCGCCGACGTGGTGATACAGCGGCACATTGATCTTGGGCGCTCGATATTGCTGGTAATAAATCCACGCCGCCGCCCCGGCAATGGCCAGTGCCGACACGGTGCCGGTGATCAGTTTCTTTCGCATGGGATGGCTGTGGGGCAGTTTTGGTTCAACGCTCACTCCTCCGGCGGCATCGGAAAACGCCAGAGAATATCCTGGGCTTCCTTGTCGCGCACACTGGGAATGCGGAAGGTGTCGAACGAAGCCGCGCTATTGTCGAGGAACAGGATGTTGGTGCGGTTGCGTTTGCCGTGGCGGGCGTTCACGCGCTCGTCCTTGCCGTTGTGCATCCAGTAGCCGTCGAAGATCGCCGGCATGCGCGCATAGCGACTGACTTTCGAGAGCTTGTTCATCTGCGTGGAGAGCGTGACGTTCATGGGCGAACGCACGAAGGGCCACTTGTCCGGGTTGCCCGTGGAGCCGTTGATGCCGTACCAGCAATCAATGTGGAATCGCTTCCCGGCGCTTTCCGAAGCATAGGGCCACGCCATGGCGCCCTCGGGATCGTCGCGGCTGGCGGGGCCGAACTGATACACTTTCGGCAAACCTGACGGACAACGAAACACGTAGGCCGAGTCGGCGACCGTGTAAAAAGTCTTGGCCTTTTGCGCCGGGAGATATTTGCCATTGAACAAAATCGTGGGCCACCCCTCTTTGAACTGCGCGCCGTTGCGCGGGTCGAGTTCCACCGGGATCAGGAAATCGGCGTTGTCGTCCGAATACATCATCAGGCTGGTGCCGATTTGCTTGAGGTTGTTGATGCAGGAGATCGAGCGGGCCCGCTCCTTGGCCATCGAAAGCGCCGGCAACAGCATGGCAGCCAGCACGGCGATGATCGCGATGACTACCAACAGCTCAATCAACGTGAAGCCCGCGCCATGGCACCGGTTCTTTGGTTGCTGGTTTTGTCCGTCGCTTTGACTCGCCCGAGATGTAACAAATCCTGTCATATTCGATGTTGCCCAATCGCAGATATAAGGCCAAGCGAGCCTCGCAGAAAAGATTTTTCGACATTTCACCCTTGGCACGAGGCTGGCTCAGACAGTCCGAAATGGAACTTTTGTTTCGGGCAAATATAGCACCAGGTGGCAAACGGCTCGGCGTCCGCCGCGGTTTTCTCGCCGGTCCTGTTGGCGAAAACCATCGGTTTTATTTGTCGCATCGCGCGCTCGGATATCCGAGCGATTCGCACCCTTGTTCCGCCGGGTTCCAGTTTCGGAACGAAGTTGTTCCGGCCTGGGAACAGCAGGCTGCCGGGACTGGTTGCTTCCGCCGCGTTTCCCGCCCGCCCGCTCGCTCGAAGCGAAACGTGAATTGTTTTCATCGCCTTTCGATCAAACTCCTGACAACCTCTTTGCCTTTTATGAATATGAATTCGCTACGGAAGTATTCGCTGTTGCTCACGTTGAGCTTTGTGGGCTGCTTCGCGGTAACTGATAGTTTTGCCGCCGCTACGAGGTACTGGACCAACTCGGTGGGTGGATTTTGGGGGCCGGGCACGACCAACTGGGGGGCCAACGGCGGGGCCCCGGCTTCAGGCGATACCGCCCTGATAACCAACGCGCTCAGCAAAACCGTCATCATTGACACCAATAGCCTTGTCGCCAACCTCGTGACTCGAAATCTGACCTTGTCCGCGCCGGCAGGGGCGACGAACACGCTGCTGATCGAGGGATATGCCGCGGCGCAGCCGTTTCAGCTCACCGGCAACCTGACCATTAACAGCGGCGGGGCGCTCACCGCGACCAACGCGAACCTCACCGTCAGTGGCACCTGGGTGATGAACGATAGCGTAATGGATGTTTCCAACTCGGCGGTGACGGCCACCGGCAACGGCAATTTCAACGTGAATAGCAACAGCGCGGTGATTCTCAACTCCGCGACTTTGACCAATGCGACCACGATCTTGAATCACGGCACGACTTGGAACGCCACCAACTCATCCTTCCGGCTGATCTCCGGCGAATCCTTCAACAACTACGGCGGCACGATGATCCTGGCAGGCGGCACCATGGACACCTCCGCCTTCAACACGCTGCGCATCGGGCGCTATGCGACCAACATTGCCAGCCTGACCGTGCTGTCCGGCACCGTGACCGGCACGACGATGCAAGTTGGGGTTGATCTCGGTCAGGGCACGCTCAATTTGTCGAACGGTCTGGTCGCGTTGACTTCCTGGATGCAAGTGGGTTTTGCCGCCAACGGGAATCCCATCAGCGCCGGGACGGGAATCGTCAACGTAGCCGGGGGCGAATTGCGCGTGACCAACGACGCCGTGAACGTCGGCAGTCGCGGCTCCGGCCGATTGAACATCAGCGGGGGTTCGGCGCAAATTGCCGTGCTTTCGATTGGCGAAGTCGCCGGAGTTCAGGGCACGGTATCCGTCAGCGCCGGGCAGTTGGCCACGGTGCCGGGCACAATTCTCGTCTCGCCATTCACCAACATCTGCCGCGTCGGCAACCAGGGGAGCGGCGAACTGGATATCAGCGGCGGCGTGGCGCTTGTCATGACCGAACTTAGCATCGCTGACAACCCCGGATCCACCGGGGTCGTGGCCGTAACCGGCGGTCAGTTCTTCTCAACGAACAATCTGAGTTCGATCGGCAAATACGGTTTTGGTCAGATGACGGTGTCTCATGGGGTGGCCGTCTTCACCAATACTTCAGTAGGCCGACACGAGGGTGGGGAGGGCCTGCTCACCGTGCAAGGAGATGGGAGCTTCTTCGCCCTTGACGCCTTGTCCATCGGCCGATTTACCAACAGCCTCGGCCACGTTTTCGTCAATGGCGGGTTACTCTCGCTCACCAACGACGCCCTCTGGGTGGGCCGCCAAGGCACCGGCGATCTCACCGTCTCCAACGGCACCGTGCGTGCCGCCGAATTGTTTGTCGGCAAATCGGAGGATGGGACCAACACGCCGTTCGGCAACGTGATGATCGCGGGCGGTTCGACGCTGCTGACATCGAATTTCGTCGTTGGCGCGAGCTTGCTCTCCACGAGCGGGATTCCGGTTCTCTCGACGGGGTATGTCTCGGTTGTCGGCGGAATCCTTGCGATCACCAACAACGCGCAGCCCACGACCTTCAACATGGTGCAAGGCAGTTTCACGCTGGGCGGCGGCGATGTAATCTCG
>CAIKLQ010000439.1 GCA_903828255.1 uncultured Verrucomicrobiota bacterium | reverse complement strand
TGATGAAGAACACCATCACCTGGCCGTTGAGGTTGTCGTTGAACCGCGAAAAGGAAACGAGCGCCAGATTCGCCGAGTTGAGCATCAACTCCAGCGACATGTAAACGACGAGCAGGTTGCGTCGCGTGATGACGCCCAGCAGGCCGAGCGCGAACAACAGCGCGCTCACCACCAGATAATGTTCGAGGCCGACGTGCGTCATTTCAGGTCCTTCTTGCTCAGGAGAATCACGCCCACCATCGCCACGAGGAGCAGGATGGAAACGATTTCAAACGGCAACAGGTAGTTCGTGAACAGCATTTTGCCGAGCGTGGCGGTGTCGCCGACGGCGGTGGGGTTCGTGAGTTCCTTGCCGGGGTTTGTGGCCAAGAGCGATCTCACGAAGATGCCGAAGATCGAGCCGATGGAAATCAGCCCGGCGATGAGGCCGAGCTTCTTGACTTTGCGGCGCTCCTCTTCCTTCAGGTCGAGCAGCATGATGACGAAGAGGAACAGCACCATCACCGCGCCGGCATAAACCAGCACCTGCACCGCCGCGAGGAAGAACGCGTGCAACAACACGAACAATCCCGCCATCGAGATGATGGTCAGCACGAGGAACATCGCGCTCGTGACCGGGTTGCGGCTGAACGGATTCGCGACGACGAGCACGCCGCACGCAAGCGTCAGGAACGCGAAGACGTAAAATAGGATGTCGGGTATAGCCATGCTAAACGAGATACTCCCGAACCATTGCTGCATTAAGCCTTCCGCTCTTGGTTAAGAACCGCTGAATGCCGTCCGGGCCTAAAGTAAGCTGGAGTGGTGCGCGCAATTTTGCCTCCACAATCGCCACCAACGCTTCCGCTTCGAGGAGGACAACTTCGCTAACCTCTGTTTCCATTTTGATGGAAGCAATGGTGTCATCAAAATCATCAACAAACGAACTTGAAACGATGATGTAGTAAATATTTCTGTAGCGGCGACTCAACTCGCGGCTCTGAGTGGTGATGTATTCTCGGATCGTTCGGTCGTCAGTGCCCAAGCTATATGAGTTCGCACGAACCTTTCCGTCCCACAAAATGGCGTAGTTATCATCGAGTGCCAAGGCTCGACCGTCAGGCACGCGCCCCTGTCCCTGTCCTAGAAGCTTGGTCTCGAAGCCCAATATCGTGAGTGCCGCATCTATGTTCTTTTCAAAGGCTCTCTCAAGGCTTGTGCCGGACCGCTTCGCCGCTTCAACCAACTGTTCTTCGTGGCAAGCCATAGCCGGAAGTATGGCAACAATCGGTGGAATGTAGCTTTCAGGCAATCGCTCATGGTCGGCAAATGCGGGGAGCTTTTCAGTTGGCTTTACCAACAACGGTTCAGTGGTTTTCTTTTCTGCTTTGACAGCGTCGTATGGATTGCCTCCCTTGAACCAAAAAACATGTTCCACGTCGTAAAGACCAAACGACCGTTTACCGGCCTCGCTGAATAGCTTCACCAAGGCTTCGTGAATGCGCTTAAAAGTTAGATAATCCTCCGCAACGTCGTCGGCTGGCTGCCAAAGATTGAGATCCGTCATTGCCTGCACTGCGTTCGTGTAGTAAACCGGCCACACTTTGCGATCCTGAATCTGCCAGAAGTAAGACAGGAAGAACGGAACACTCCCCATCCTTGGCGCACCGTAACGGGTATTTCCTCCAGCGGCCCACTGCTCTCCCAACCGCTTGACGTAGTTCAGAAACGTCTTGAGCCTGCTAGAGGCGATCTGCTCATTCGGCGGAACAGCCAATGCGGACTTGAATTCTTCGTTACATTCATCAGCGTCATCGGCCACGTTGACTACCATGTTGAAGAACATCTGGCCCTTGATTCCTTGGAATCCCCAAAGCTCGTTGCGTTTATTGATGCTATCTACTTTGGATTTGAACTCGGTGAGCACTATTGTACCGGCAAGGTAATTGGCAAGAAGCGGCTTGAGTTCGGCTTCGATAAGCTTGGCCCGTTTCGCATCCCACTCGGTGCTCGCTTCCACCGGCGTCTTTCCCTCAGGACCACGAGGTGCAGAAAGATACTCGTTCATGACTTCAACGGCGCGTTTGCGCTGTTGCTCATTGAGTATGTTTGTCGTGTCCATCTATGGTTGCCCTTAACCCTTCACCGGAAAATTCTCCTGCGCCTTCGCTTCTTCAGCTTTGTGCTTCCACTTCTGGACGCCGGCATGGACGCCACCCAGGGCGAGGAGCTTTTCCTTGTTGTAAATCATTTCCTTCCGGCTCGTGCCGGTGAGCGAATAATCCTTTTGCAGGAAGATCGCTTCCTCCGGGCAGACTTCCTGGCAGAAGCCGCAGAAGATGCACCGAAGCATGTTGATCTCAAATTCCTTCGGCATCTTCTCCGCGTTCGGACGATCCGCGAGCTGGCCCACCGGGCCGGGCGGCGTGATCTTGATGGCCTTGGGTGGGCAGACGAATTCGCAAAGCTGGCAGCTCACGCACTTGGTGCTGCCTTCCTGATCCTTCACGAGATATGGCGCGCCGCGATAACCCTCCGGCACGACCCAGCGCTGCTCGGGATACTGCATCGTCACCTTCTTCTTGAAAAGGTGGCGCAGCGTGACTTTGAACCCGCCGATGATGGCCGGCAGGTAAAGTCGCTCGAACAGATTCAGTGGTTTGCGTTTGACGATCATTTCATTTGCCGCTCTGCCACCAGAGCCAGATGGCGGTGACCAAAATGTTTACCAGCGCGACCGGGATGAACCGCCGCCAGCCCAAGTCCATCAACTGATCATACCGGAAGCGGGGCCACATCCACCGAATCCAGACGAACATCACGAGGAACATGAAAACCTTGCCGAGGAAGATGCCGATGTGCAGCACGCCGCCAATCAGCGTGGTCGCCGGTTGATCGAGGCCAAACCACGGCAGCGTCCAGCCGCCGAAGAACAGCGTCACCATCATGGCCGAGACGAGGATCATGTTCGCGTATTCCCCCATGAAAAACATGGCGAACTTGATGGCGCTGTATTCCACGTTGTAGCCGCCGGCGAGTTCCTGTTCGGCTTCGGGCAAGTCGAACGGCGTGCGGTTGGTTTCCGCGAACGCGGAGACGAGGAAGATGCAGAACGCGAAAAAAGTCATCGGGCTTTGCAGCACGAACCAGTTCGGCAGGAAGCCGAATTGCGTGCCGGTCTGCGCGGTGATGACGTCGTTCAGGTTCAGGCTGCCGACAAACAGGAAAATCGGGATGACGCTCATGCCCATCGCGATTTCGTAGGAGATCAACTGCGCGGTGGAACGGATGCCGCCGAGGAAGGGATATTTCGAGTTGGCCGCATAGCCCGCCAACACGATGCTATAGACGCCCAGCGACACGATGCCGAACGTGTAGAGAATGCCGACGTTCAGGTTCGCAAGGACCATCGGGTTCTTGGGATTGCCGAGCGTCGAGCCGAACGGGATCACCGCAAGGTTCAGGATGGCTGGAATCAGCGCCAGCATTGGTGCGAGTGTGAAGAAGACTTTGCGCACGTGTGCCGGCGTCATTTCTTCTTTGAAGAATGCTTTGATGCCATCCGCCGCCGGCTGCAACAAACCGAACGGCCCAACGCGGTTCGGTCCGATGCGGTCTTGAATCCACGCGCAGAGGCGGCGTTCTAGCACCACGGTGTAGGCAACCATGAACATCATGATGGAAAAGCAAGCGACCGCCTTGATGCTGGTGAAAAGCAGCAGGCTTTGCATGTCGCTCAAACCGTTGAGCCAGTTGTTTATCCAATCAATCATTTCAAATCGCTACCGTGGCGCCCGTGTCGCTGAGGCCGGCCCAAGTGAGGCCGTTAAAGGCTGGAACGTCCTTCGCCATCTCGTTGAACAAACCTTCGATGGTCAGGAAACCGTTCTTGCCGGTGACGTTGTAAACCAGGTCGTGCAGGAAATCCCATTCCGCGCGGGCTTCGCCCGGCGGCTGAATGGCCTGCAGGAACTTCTGCACGCGGCCTTTCGTGTTGGTGAACGAGCCGCGTTTCTCGGCATGCGCGCAGCCGGGCAAAACGTAATGCGCCAGCTTCGTCGTCTCGTTCGGCAGAATGTCGCTGACAATGAGCGTCTCCAGCTTGCCGAGCAAATCCGCGCCGATGCCGTGCTTGGTGACATCCTCGCCGAAGACGATGAGCGTCTTGATCGCGCCCTTCGCGATGCCGTCGGCGATCTTGGGCAGATTGATTCCCATCTCGCTGAAGCAAATCCCCGTAAGCCGACCGCCGTTGGTGTTCGGGTTTTTGTCTGCGCTGACGAGCAACCTGTCAGGATCGCCGGAGCGTTCGATGGAATCGCTGATCGCGCCGAGCTTGGCTTTGAGTTTTGAAAGCAGCCAGAGTTCTTCGTTGGTCTGACGGGCGGAGGCCACGATCGCCACCGAGCCGGCGGGCGCTTGCTTGAGCTTGTCGGCGATTTCCGAAAGTGCCACAGTCCACGATACCTTCTGTCCGCGAACCAAGACGTCCTTCAACCGATCCGCGCGATGAATCCATTTGTAGTTCAACCGCCCCGCGTCGCACATCCACGGGCCGTTGACGGCGTCGTTGTCTCGCGGCGTGTAGCGGTAAACCTTTTCCTCGCGCGAACTGATGAGGACGTTGCAGCCCGTCGCGCAGCTCGTGCAAACGCTCTTGGTTTCCTTGAGAAACCACACGCGCATCTGGAAACGAAAATCCTTTGACGTCAGCGCGCCCACGGGACAGATGTCCACGGTGTTCAGCGTGTAGTTGTTGTCGAACGGCAGGCCGGGAAACGTGGAAATGGTGTTGTAACTGCCGCGATTCACGATGCCTAGCGCGTCGTCGCCGGCGACATCCTTCGTGAAACGGATGCAGCGCGTGCAAAGGATGCAGCGCTCGGCATCGAGCATGATGCGCGGGCCGAGATCAACTGCTTTGGGCTTGTGAACCTTCGGCTCGACAAAGCGGCTCGCGCTCTGGCCATAGTCCACCGAGTATTCCTGGAGCTTGCACTCGCCCGCCTGGTCGCAGATCGGGCAATCGAGCGGGTGATTGATGAGCAGCGATTCCAAGACGCCTTCGCGCATCTGCTTCACTGCGGGCGTCTTGGTGTAAATTTCCATCCCGGGCGAAATCGGAGTGGCGCAGGCGATGGCCGGACGCGGCGACTTCGCGATTTTCGGCGTGCCGTCGGGGTTCATCACCGGCTTGCGATCCGGGCCGAGCGCGGGCGTGCCGAACTCCACGAGGCACATGCGGCAGTTGCCGGAGACAGGCAGCTTGGGGTGATAACAATAATGCGGCACGTCGGTGCGCGCGGCGTCGCAGGCCTGAATCATCGTCGTGGGCGCGAGCTTGCCGGCGTGATCCGGCGAGAGCTTCGGCACTTCGATTTCGCGCCCGTCCACCGTGACCTTGATCTTTTCGATCGCGGGCGGCGCGGGCTTGGCTTCGGTTGTGGCGGCGGTTGACATCGAAATCAATGAGCGGCGGTGGCCAAACCCTTGTTGCCAGCGGCGGCATCCTTCGCGCGACGGGCCTCATCCGCGGCGCCCTTCGCGACGAATTCATCTTTGAACTTCGCCACGAAGCTTTGCACCGGCCACGAGCAAGCTTCGCCAAACGCGCAAATCGTGCGCCCTCCGGGGAGGTTGTCGGCGATCTTTGTGAGATAATCCGCATCGCTCTTGCGGCCTTCCCCGTGCGTGAGGCGATGCAGGGCCTTGCTCATCCAAAGCGAGCCTTCGCGACAGGGCGTGCATTGGCCGCAGCTTTCGTGGGCGTAAAACTCACTGATGTTCGCCAGCGCCTCCACGATGTCCACGCTGTCGTCCATCACGATGATGGCGCTCGAACCGCTCATCGAACCGGCGGCGAGGAGCGAGTCGAAATCGTAGGGCAGATCGAGCATGTCCACTTCCTGCTCAACGTCCTTCCCGTCCACCTTGCGCTTGAGTTTGAACTTTTCGCCGGCCTTGAAAACCTTCGCCGACGAACCACCGGGAATCACCGCTTTCAGTTTGCGCCCGTCGCGGAGACCGCCACCGAACGCAGGATCGTTGATGAGTTGACCGATGGTGGCTTTGCCGACTTCGATCTCGTAGTAGCCGGGGCGTTTCACCTGACCGCTGAGGCTCACGACGCGCGTGCCGGTGTTGTTCGGTGTGCCGAGCTTGGCGAATTCCGCGCCGCCCATCGTGACGATGTGCTTCACGTTGCAGAGCGTCTCGACGTTGTTGACGATGGTCGGGCACATGTAGAGCCCGAGCACTGCCGGGAAATACGGTGGCTTGATGCGCGGATACGGCCGCTTGCCTTCGAGCGATTCGATGAGGCCGGTTTCCTCGCCGCAAATGTAAGCCCCCGCGCCGCGATGAACGTGAATCTCCAGATCGTAGCCGCTGCCAAGGATGTTCTTGCCGAGGAAATTCTTCGCCCGCGCCTCATTCAGCGCTTTGTTCAGCAACTTCGCGCCGAGCGGCATCTCGCCGCGGATGTAGATGTAGGCGAGCTTCACGTCGTTTGCGAAGCACGAAATGATCATGCCCTCGATGAGCTGATGCGGGTCTTTGTGAATGATCTGGCGGTCTTTGAATGTGCCGGGCTCGGATTCGTCGGCGTTGCAGATGAGGTAAATCGGCTTGCCGCTGCGACGATCAACGAAGCTCCACTTGAGTCCACAGGAGAAACCCGCGCCACCGCGACCGCGCAGACCGGAGAGCTTGACGTCGTCACGAATCTGTTCCTGCGCACTCTGCTTCTTGCCGTCGGGCAAATCCTTGGCCGGGATGGCGAGCGCTTTCTTGAGCGCCTCGTAGCCGCCGTGCCGCACATAGCACTCGATATCCGGCGTGTAACCCGGGTTATCGAGGTGCTTGAGGGTGAGTTTGAACTCTTGCGGCATATCAGTTTCTTGACTCCGCCCGCGAAATACTTAGCCTTTGCCACACGTCGGTTTGCCCGATGGTGTAACGGTAGCACAACAGACTCTGAATCTGTTTGTCATGGTTCAAATCCATGTCGGGCAACCATTCCCCGTTTGCGATTTCGGATTTGCGATTTACGATTTGCATTGCGGTTTCGATTA
>CAIKLQ010000438.1 GCA_903828255.1 uncultured Verrucomicrobiota bacterium | reverse complement strand
TGCGGCGCCATCCTCGGCCGAGCCGGGCACGCCGCCGTCCTGCACATGTCCCTTGCCTGGGGTGGAATAAGAAAACGCATGTGCTTGCTGGAAAACATCATACGTTATATGGAGCCAACTTCGCCGAAGTTGGCCCCAACCCCGGCATGACACGAGTAAAAACAGCATGAAAAATCACGACACGCCCCCCTGATCGCGCCACCGCAGGCCCCCAGCCAACTCCCACGCCCGCAACCGGGCGGCGCGGAGGCGGAAACGTGCCGCAAAAAACAGGTTCAACTTCGGAATCCGGGATAAGGCCAATTGCAGCGAATCAACTTCACGTGCGGACGGGGAAATCTTTCCGCATATCCGGCGGATGGCCGGCAGGTCTTCGCGCTGGACGGCTGCGGCGAGGCGTGCAGCCGGCCGGCTTTTGCCATGGATCACGGCACCGGCGGTCAGGCAGACTCCGAGGACGAAAATCACCTGGGCCGTTCGCCGGAAGAAAACATGCCATCGCCCGCCGGTGTTGTGCGAACGTTCGGCAAGCTGGAGGAACACAATGGCCCAGCAGCAGACGGCGAAAAGGCTCCAATACGCGAGCGCGACGGGCCAGAAACCGCCGCTCATGTCCAAGGCTCTATCAGGTGTAGGCCGAACCGCAATGGAAGGGGCGGCGAGAAGAAGCGTAATCAGGGTTGCGATAATGCCAAACGGCAGGACGCCGATCCATTGGAAGCGGAATTTTGGCAGCGAGAAAAGAAGCAGAATCAGGCTGGGGATGAAAAACACCCAAACATGGTTCCAGTCGAAATAAAATCCCCAAAAGAACCATGAATCAGGCCAGTTGCAGCGTCCGCCTCTCGGGGCTTCCATGATCGTACAAACACTCCATCCGCCAAATAACGAGCGGCGCAAGAACGCCATATGCGCCATCACGAAGAGCAGGGCGACGGCGACAAGCGCGAGGCGCTTGGATGCGGGAAGTTTTTTCATGCCCGGCCTACTCCACTTCCGCCAGCGTGTAGGCGCGGGAGCCGTAGCCGAGGCGTTCCAGTGCGTCGATGATGGCGTGCGGATCCTTGCCGTGAATCTTCTCGAAGAGGTGGCCGCGGTGGCCGAGCGTCCAGCTGGCCGGGAGCGAGCCGGGGATCAGGTCCTCCGTGCGCACGAGGTCGAGCGTGGCCTGTTCGATGGCGGCGATGTCGCGGCCGGCCAGGATGCCGATGTCCGGCACCAGCGCCGGCGTGGTCATCCCCCAGCAGTCGCAGTAGACGGTGACGTTCATCAGCAGGTTGAGGAAGATCGTGTTCGCGGGCCCGAACTTCTCCAGGATCTTCGCGGTCGTCCGCGCCATCCCCTCCTGGAAATCCTTGTAGCCGCCGCCGACCATGCGGATCGCCTTCTGCGGGCAGATGAGGACGCAGTGCTGGCAGAACTTGCAGTTGTGGTAGAAGACCTCCCAGCGGTTCTCCTTGTTGAACTTGATCGCGTGCTGCGCGCAGTGCTCGATGCAGACGCCGCAGCGGTCGCAGCGCTTCTCCTCCCACTCCAGCCCGCCCTCGAGCCGGTGCAGCGCGCTGCGGGTCGCGTCCGTGACGCAGCCCATCGAGAGGTTCTTCGACGCGCCGCCGAAGCCGCAGGCGCCGTGACCCTTGACGTGCGCGAAATCCACCAGCACGTCCGCGTCCATGATCTCGCCCGCAAGCTGCACCTCGGAGAGCGTGCGGAACGGCGGGTCGATCTTGTGCGTGTAGAAGTAGCGGTCGGCCGTGCCGGTGTCGGCGACGATCGGGCAGCCGAGGACCTCCTGGGTGTAGCCGCGCGCGACGGCGTCGCGCACCGCGTAGAAGGCGTCGGTGACGAACACCTCCTTCGCGCCCGCCGCCTTCAGCTTCTCCACAAGCTGCCGGGCGAACAGCGGATGGATGGTGGTGAACCCGGTGCCGCCGCCGAGGTGCATCTTCACCGCCACGCGCTTCCCCGAGACGGTGTCCCCGAGCGCGAGCCGGTCCAGCAACCGCAGCCACTTCGCGCCGATGGCGTTCTTCGGTTCCAGATTCTTCGGCTTGTACGGGGCGAAAAGCAGTTCGGCGGCCATGGTGCGACTCCCGGTGTTTCTTGGAAAGGCGGCTTGTTGTCGGATCGGTCGGATCGGTCCGATCAGTCAGTTTTACACGATAACCGCCGGAGAGCAGGATGCAAGACCGACGCGCCGCCGCACAACCGTCACCGTTCCTGGCCCGTGAGCGCCGGAATGCACCAACGCCCGCCGCGCCAGCGGAGGAATTCCGGTGTGTCGTTTCTCAGCCGCGCCGCTTGCGTGGCGTGATCGCTGGATGCCGGTTAAGGCAGCACCTTCACACTGGAGAAACGACGTACTGTCATGGATTGCCGACGGCCATGCTCTGGTCAGAGCCGACCCGGCAAGAAGGTTCGCCGAACAGATTTTTATCCGGATCAAACTCTACGTTCCGGTCGTTCGGTGTCGGGTTCAGGTAGTAGGTGAATTCGAGGGAGCGGTCCAATTCCCAGATAAAGTCGTCATGAATTTTCCCGTACAGTGTGCTGACAACCGCGCCATATTTATTTTCAGAACGCACCCGGAAAAAGTAGTTTTGGTCCCATTCTGCTCGACGACCAATTGGTGCATGAGCCTGATTGTCATTGTGTTCTCGCTCGCCAATCTTTGCCTTGTAAGAACGTTGGCTAAGAGATGCTTGATAACCTTCACGTGGAGTTGTTGCTGGCAGCCGCAACTGCCCATATCCAACCGGTTTAACATATACTGACTGGATGCCATCTCCTGAATTTGAAAATTTCACACTAAACACATAATCAAAAAGGCGCTCTTCTTTTTCATTTTTTTCTGATTTAACTTTTATGTCATTTTTCTTGTCCAATTGAAAAACAAAGTCCGCTATTTTTCCCATACCATATGGACCAATCCAGTCCCCCAGCACCAAGTCATATCCGCAAGGCTTATCATAGGCCGGAATCTTGGTTTCGACACGCCTGGCATACATGGGAATCGGCTTGATGATTCGCTTGAACTTGATCGTCAGAGTCGGATTCCATGGCTGCCATAAGCCAAGTTCAGATGTATGACTTTTATATTCCACGCCATCCGATTCATAATAACCAGCATCCCGCATGCTTTTTTTATCTTTATCCCTGTCATACCGTGCAACAAATCCCACTTCGCCAGTTAGGCACTTGACTTCAAAAACAGCCGCTCCTGTATTGTCTGTTTTTACTTCCTTGCATCTGTAACGGTCATGGCCGAAATCGGGCGGCCCAGAGACATAGCAAACGAAGGTTGATCCGTACACTGGAATGCCACTCACCGGCTTTCCAGTATCCTCCTCTACAACCTTAACTGTTACCTTGGCCGTGGAGGCGCAGGCGGTGGTGGCAACGCATACTATTGCACTGGCGATGTGAAGAAAAAACTTTTTCATTTCAACCCGGCCTCCGTTATCATTTCGTACACAATGTGGACATATGGAAATGCCACGTCCCATGCGTCACCATGAAGCCAACGATTTTTGCGGTTTTTATTCTGAAGCCTATCCAGCGGCCATCGGTCATTATCTTTCTTCGCATTCATGTCAACATTTGTGCTACTCCATACCGGTGCCCGTCCTGTTTTCATATTATTCCTCCCCGCCGCCCAGGACAATGCGGGAATGGCTTCGGCGAGGAGTTGAGCTCGGAGGTGATTTCCATTCCGGGTATTGGGATCGAGGAGGGCGCTTCCCTTGGCTGGATTGAATAGCCGATGCTTGTCGAAAGACTTAAAGAACGGCATGGTTCTTAGTTTGACTGCATCGTTATTTTTCGATTCGGCTGGTGTCTGTACGCGGTATTTGGTGGATGTGCCTACGGCGGTCTGCACGGCCCATCCTCCGGTAATGGCGGGTCTGTAGTTGAACTCCCAACCGCCCTGGGCATTGGCCTTCGGTGCGATGGCGATTAAAAAACTGCCCTTAATCAGTTCCTGCCGCACCCATAATCTTTCGCCTCTCTTTTTCTTGTTCAACATGGAAGATAAATCGGCCTGACTGCCATTGTCCAACACGTCTTCACCTTCTGAGAAATAGTTGCACGCACCCGCCATTCCGGCGACCTTTGGAAAGCGGTTGCGCCATGTCAGCAGCCTGCGGTTGTCGTTGCCGCCCGCAAAAAGTAGATACCAGTTGCTGGCGGCGAGCCGTGGCGCATACTGCTTCCAGTCGTTCGGAACCATGGGAGCGGCGGCCCATTTCGCCTGGGATGCGTCCGGCGTGAGGGGGGCGTTATTGTCATCCTTCAGGCCGTTCGACCACTGGCAATGCGCCGGATCGTACGCCTCCATGGCGACTGCGGCGTTCATCATGAAATATTTCGCCACCTGCATCGAATGATCCTCGATGGCGCTTGAAACCAGCATGTTTCCCAGGCTATGCGCCATGATGTACTTTTCTCCGGAGAGGCCGCTATTGTTCACCACCTCCTTCAGGGTGGCCGCCGAGTCGAATGCGTGGGTGACGTTGCCGTAATAATTGAGTGCGCCGTCATCCCCGCGCCAGCACACGGCGGTGAACATGGCGTGCGATCCCGACTGGTAGAGACGCTTGAATGTTTCCGACGCCCGTGAGCGCGCCCACCGTTCGTCGGTGTTGAAACCATGGACGTATATCACACTCATCCCCCAGCATATAAAACACACCGTGTTTTGATGTATTCTTGAGCTTGCCCCTGACGTTTTTTCAACTGACCCATTTTGCATTTCTCCGATCGAACATGCGGCTGTCCCACAGATCAACAGAGTCTCAATC
>CAIKLQ010000437.1 GCA_903828255.1 uncultured Verrucomicrobiota bacterium | reverse complement strand
TACCAGCGAAGGGTTATTGGTTCCCGCCGACGTTTCTCACGGGCGTGACGCACGCGCATCGCGTGGCGTCGGAGGAAATTTTCGGGCCGGTGTTGAGCGTGATGACGTTCCGCACGCCGGAGGAGGCGTTCGAGCGCGCGAACAACATCCCCTATGGCTTGAGCGCGGGCGTGTGGACGGACAAAGGCAGCAAGATTTTCAAGATGGTCAACAAGCTGCGCGCCGGCGTCATCTGGGCGAACACCTACAACAAGTTCGATCCGACGAGCCCGTTCGGCGGCTACAAGGAAAGCGGCTTCGGTCGCGAGGGCGGATTGCAGGGGCTGGCGGCGTATTGCCGGTTGGATTGAAGGTCGGAAGCCGGAGTCCAACGTCAATGACTCGCCAATCAGAATTTTCCTGCTTGCCCGTTCGCGGCTGACGATTCACCGTTCAACTCATGGCTGCGAACCTCACCGTTGTCGGGCGTCTTTTCAGGCTTGCCACCGTGCTGTTTGCCATTGGGACCGTGGAACTCCGAAGCGCTCCTCTTGATCAGTGGTATTGGAGGAATCCCTTGCCGCAGGGCAACTGGCTGCACAACGTCGTGTTTGCCAACGGGGGCTTCATCGCCCTCGGCGAGGTGGGAACGATTCTCTCGTCCACGGACGGCACGAACTGGGTGCGGCAGGCGTCTGGCGTCACGACCGACTTGCGCGACTGCGCCTACGGGAATGGCCGATACGTGATCGTCGGCGATTTTGGAACCATCCTGACTTCCACGAATGGGATTGTCTGGTCGCAGCAGTACGGAGGGACGTTCTATTCCCTGAACGGGGTCTGTTACGGAGGCGGCCAATTTGTCGCGGTCGGCGAGCAAACGATCATCCTGACCTCAACGGACGGCGCAACGTGGACGCCACCTAGTTCGGGACCTTGGGAGTTGTACGACGTGATCCATGCCGGGGGATTGTTCGTCGCCGCCGGGGGTAGCGACAGCACAACCGGCTCAACTTGTGTAATTCTGACGTCAACCGACGGGGTCGTCTGGACGCCGCGGCTCCTCAACAATGGCGGGCCATTTGTCTCCCTTGCCTGTGGGGAAGGAACATTTGCCGCCTTGAGCCGGTATGGAGGATACTCAGCGTATGGTGGTTATCTTACGCCTAGTGCCCTTTGGCTCTCGGATACCGGGCTGAACTGGCAGCAGAACAATTGGCTGGCTCAGTCCTTTCACAATGCGGCGAATATCGCCTATGGCGGCGGCAGGTGGGTGCTTACGGTGGGGAACGTGTACGATCCTGCCTTTGGCTTCGGCGGCGGGTTTGGAGGCACGGGCGAAATGCTGGCATCCGACGATTTGCTGAACTGGGTGCAGGTTGTTTCTAACTCGTCTCCGGTAACCGGTGTCGCATTCGGTAACGGGAAGTTCGTTTCCTCGCAAGAAGAGGGCTCGTTCCTGTGCTCTTCGGATGGGCTGAATTGGACCAACCCCTGGCCGCAGGCCGCGATCGGGCCTGTTCTTCGCGACTTGAAGTATTTGAACGGCCAGTTTTGGGACGTGGCTTACAACCAACTGGCCAGTTCGCTGGACGGAGTAGTGTGGACCAACACCATCGCTGTGACCAACACGAGTAGCCTCCACAGTATTACCTTTGGGAAGGGGCTGTATGTTGCCGGGAGCCAATACCGAACCATTTGGATTTCGGCCGATGGCGCAAACTGGACAAATCCGGCGCCAAACCTCAGCGTACAACCTTACGTTGCGGATGTTGCGGTCGCGTTTGGCAATGGCGTGTTCGTCGGAGCCGCCGGCTATTCCGCCGACATTCTCACTTCCTCCGACGGAACCAATTGGCTCGTGCAACAACTTCAAACCAACGCCGCTCAGTACGTTTATTTCGGAGATGTGACGTTTGCCGATGACCGGTTTGTCGCGGTTTCCGATAACGCGATAGCGACTTCCAGCGACGGCACCAACTGGTCTTTCATGTCCGGCTCCTTTGGGGTTCGAAGCGTTGCTGGCGGCAACGGGAAATTCGTCACCGTTGGTCGCAATGTAATCATGGTGTCGAGCGACGGCACCAACTGGATTTCTCAACGTTCCTCTGCTCTCGGATTTTTGACGGACGTGGCTTTTGGAAATGGCTATTTCGTGGCTACAGAGGGACGGGAGTTCGGCGTGGGCTTGAGAACCGAAACAGCGACTTGGGTTTCGAAAGACGGAATGCACTGGTCAAGACGTCCCTCGGGGACCAGCCGCGCGCTGTCACAAATTGCGTTTGGCAACGGAACATTTGTCCTCGGTGCCGAAGACAGCGCGATCCTGCAATCCGATCCGATGGTGGTCTTAGAGCCGCGCCAGGCGGCACCGTCGCAATTGCTGTTGTATGGGCCGGTTAATCGGATCTATCGGATTGATTTCCGAGACGGGTTAAAGCTCGCGCAGGGTTGGAATCCTTTAGCCACCTTGGTTGTGACAAAT
Source organism: uncultured Verrucomicrobiota bacterium (assembly GCA_903828255.1). GTDB lineage: Bacteria > Verrucomicrobiota > Verrucomicrobiia > Limisphaerales > JADLHS01 > CAIKLQ01. Next base: position 25,730 of record CAIKLQ010000437.1, on the reverse strand, counting down.
AGTCCGGCGCAGTTCTTCGATGCAAGCTGGACAAATAGCCCTCAGCGTTTTTACCGCGCTGTCTTGTTGCCGTAGTCTCGCAGCGCGACTTGAAAAACGTGGAAAGCGTTCCGTTCTGCCAAAAATATCTCATGTTGCTTGAGCGCGGGGGTGTGGACGGACAAAGCCAGCAAGATTTTCAAGCTGGTCAACAAGCTGCGCGCCGGCGTGGTGTGGGCCAACACTTACAACAAGTTCGACCCGACGAATCCGTTCGGCAGTTACAAGGAAAGCGGCTTTGGGCGCGAGGGTGGATTGCAGGGGTTGGCCGCGTATTGCCGACTCGACTGATGTTGGTGGGGCGAGCAGCCGGGCGGTCCAGAAGCGGCTTGGCGACTGGCGAGCCGGGGCAAAGGGGAGAAGTTTGTGAGGACTTAGGGCTTGCCATGAGTCTCGCCCCACCCAGAGATTTCAGTAAAGATTCCGCCATGAGCACCTTGAACGGCATCCGCAATTTCCTGCGCATTGATGACGGGTTGACCACGGGAGGAATGCCGCCGGTGGATGATTTTGCCGCACTGCGACAGGCGGGCTTCGAAGTCGTCATCAACCTCGCGCTGCCGCCGTCCGACAATGCCCTCCCGAACGAAGGCGAACTGGTTTCCGCGCAGGGCATGACCTGCGTCCACATCTCGGTGAAGAGCGTGACCTTGCGAAGATTTGGCGGCCGGCTGGAGTGGGGAGCGAATTTATCAATCGGTGGGTGGCGGAGATGCAGCCCTCGCCTTTTTGCCCGACCCGGCAGGCGGAACATTCAGCTTGAAAACGTAACTTCCGTGGCTACCTTGCGCGCTCCTTAGATCCTCAATCAAAATACTATGAGCGCAGGAAAAATCGTGGTTTGCGGTGGCGGCGGCTTCATCGGCGGGCATCTGGTGGCGGAGTTGTTGCGCCAGGGGCAGCGGGACATTCGTTCGGTGGACATCAAACCCTTCGCCGAGTGGTATCAGAAATTTCCCGGCGTCGAGAACGTGCAACTCGACTTGCAGGACAAGGCCGCTTGCGAGCAGGCTAGTCAGGGCGCGAGCGAGGTCTATAATCTCGCGGCGGACATGGGCGGGATGGGTTTCATCGAAAACAACCGCTGCCTGTGCATGTTGTCCGTGCTCATCAACACGCACCTGCTGATGGCGGCGAAGAAATTCGGCGTGCAAAAGTATTTTTATGCGTCGTCGGCCTGCGTCTATAACGCCGACAAGCAGCGCAATGAGAACGTGACCGCGCTCAAGGAGGAGGATGCTTACCCGGCGTTGCCCGAGGACGGCTACGGCTGGGAGAAACTTTTCAGCGAGCGCATGTGCCGGCATTTCCGCGAGGATTTTGGCGTGCAGACACGCGTGGCGCGGTTTCACAACGTCTATGGCCCGGAGGGGACGTGGGACGGCGGGCGGGAGAAGGCGCCAGCGGCGGTGTGCCGGAAGGTGATTCAGGCCAAGCTCTCCGGCAAGCACGAGATCGAAATCTGGGGCGACGGGCATCAGACGCGCAGCTTCATGTATATTGACGACTGCCTGAAGGGCGTGCAGATGTTTATGCACGGCGAAGTAGTCGAGCCGCTAAATCTCGGCAGCAACGAACTGGTCAGCATCAATCAACTGGTGGACCTCGTTGAATCAATCGCCGGGGTGACGCTCAAGCGGTCCTACAATTTGAAAGCGCCCAAAGGCGTGAATGGCCGCAACAGTGACAATACGCGGATCAAAGAACTTTTCGGCTGGGAGCCGGGCACGCGGCTGCGCGACGGGTTGGAAAAGACCTACGCCTGGATTTACGACGAGATCAAGCGGGACGCGAAGAGCCGCTGAAACGCCGGCTAGGATGGCCGGCGAGACGTGGCAACCGGGGACGGATTACCCCACTACCGTCATGCGGGCGGCAAATTAGATTGAGCAGAAACTGCCGTTCCGCTATCTATTCCTCTGGATATAACACGTTTATGGAACACCCGAACCCGTCGGCGGCGACGGACAAGCCTGATTTGGCCGCAACCTCTCCCGGGGCGCCGCCTCCGTCCGCTCCGGCGGCGGCGGATGATTTGGGCTTGGCGGTCTGCTGGCAGCGGTTGCCGGATAAAGGATTGTTCTTCGGGCTGTTGGCGGCATGGTTGGCGCTGTTTCACTTTTTTGGCAATTCCACGTTTGGCTACGTGGACACGCCGTCGTTGTTTCAATGGATGTACAATGCCTACAACAGCAAAAGTCCGACGGCGGATGACGGCCACGCCAATCTGATTCCGTTCGTGGTGCTGGCGCTATTTTGGTGGAAGCGCAAGGAGTTGCTGGGGCAGCCGATGAAGGCGTGGGGGCCAGGGTTGCTGCTGGTTGCTCTGGGGTTGGCGCTGCACGTCGTTGGCTACGTGATCCAACAACCACGGATCTGCATCGTCGGGTTGTTTGCCGGGATTTATGGGTTGATGGGCTTGGTGTGGGGATTGCAATGGCTGCAGGCGAGTTTCTTCCCGTTCTTCCTGCTGGCGTTCATGGTGCCGCTCGGGTCGCTCACGGAGCCAATCACCTTCCCGTTGCGGTTACTGGTGAGCAAGGTGGTGGCGTTCATCTCGCATACCGTGATCGGGCTGGATGTGGGGCGGGACGGCACAAAGCTGTTCAACATCCCCGGCCACTACCAATACGAAGTCGCGGCAGCATGCAGCGGCATTCGGAGTTTGATGGCGATTACGGCCATCTCGGTCATCTATGCGTTCACGGTTTTCAAGTCGTGGAAGCTGCGGGCGGTCTTGATCGCGGTCGCGGTGCCGCTGGCGTTTCTCGGGAACGCCTTCCGCATGATGGTGATTGTGCTGGCGGCCGAGTTTGGGGGGCAGGATTGGGGCAACTACGTTCACGAAGGTGGGCCGCTGGGGATTCTGAGTCTCCTGCCATACGTCCCGGCGATCGTCGGGTTGATGATGCTCGGGCGGCGGTTGGAACAATTCGAGGCGCGACCGGTCCCGGGCGCGGAAGGAAAACCAGCATGACCAAACAGAAATGGATATTGGCGGCGGTGACGTTGTTGCTGATCGGCGGGGCGGCGGGAATGTTGGTGCGGTTGAAGACCAATCAAAAGCTGGGCGTGCCGGGGGTGAAAACTGAACCTTTGGCGGGCAGCAAAAATCTGCATGTGCTCTTGCCGGAGTGGGTGCTGCATTACGAATCCAAGGAGCTCCAGCAGGAGGGGATTGTGACTAACACGCTGCCGCCAGACACGAGCTATGGCCAGCGGCTTTATGCCGACAAGATGCACCCCGAAGACCAGTTGTTGCTGAATGTCGTGTTGATGGGGGCCGACCGGACGAGCCTCCACAAGCCGCAATACTGCCTGGAAGGCGCGGGCTACCATATTGACCCCGCGGCGACGGCGGAAACGACGATCCGCATCCCACGTCCGCAGCCCTACGATTTGCCGGTCATCAAGATTGTTTCCACCCGGCAAGTGCAGACGACCAATACTCAGCCGGTCGCCATTCGCGGGATCTACGTTTATTGGTTCGTGGCGGACGGCGCGTTGAGCGGGGATAAATCGGGGGCGCAACGCATGTGGTGGATGGCTCGCAACCTCCTCCGCACCGGCGTGCTGCAACGCTGGGCCTACATCTCCTGCTTCGCCATCTGTCCGCCCGGGCAGGAGGACGCCACGTTCGAGCGCATGAAAAAATTTATTGCCGCGGCGGTGCCGGAATTTCAATTAGCGACCAAGGCGGAGGGGAAATGAATGAAAATTGAAGAAGGGAGAATGAAGCAAGCTGTTTCAGTCCCGCGCCCGGCGGCTGGTTGGTAAGAGAACCCCCCGGCAACCAAGAGTTTCATGCTACGAAGACATCGTCAGATTCGGATGCAAATCCATCAGTTAATGGATGCGTGTCTGTACGCGGCGGCGTTCTGGATGGCGTATGAGTTGCGGGCGAGCGCGACGGTGATTGATCTCTTCGGCATGGATCCCGTGGATCCGTTTTCCCAGTATCTTTGGTTTTACCTCATCCTGATTCCGGTGGCCCCGTTGATTTTGGAGGCGCAGGGGTACTATGACCGGCCGTTGCTCGGGCCGCGGGGCGGGACGTTGTGGCCGCTGTTCAAAGGCTGTCTCTTCACCACCTTGGGCCTGATCTTCGTGCTCTTTTTCTTCCGTTACTATATCGCGCGCTGGATCGTGATCTGGTTTGGCGGCATCAGTTTTGGATTGTTGCTGGCGAAGGAGGAGCTGTTTCGGGCCGCCTATCACCGGAAGGTGTCCCAGTCCAAACATCGGCGGCGGTTCGTGCTGATCGGGTTGGCGGCGGAGACGGAGCGGATGAAGACGGAATTGAAAATCCATCCGGATGCCGGCATCGAGATCGTCGCGCAACTGGACCTGAACGAGACGACGCTCAAAGACCTGGTCGGCATGATGCACGAGTTCTCGGTCAACGGCGTGGTGGTCTGCGCGCGCCACGCCTACTTTGAGCAGGTGGAGACGGTGATCCGGGCGTGCGAACTGGAAGGCGTGGAGGCGTGGCTGGTGGCGGACTTTTTCGCGACGCAGTTTTCGCGGACAACATTCGATGACTTTTATGGACGACCCGTGATGGTGTTCCGTTCCGCGCCGGAGACTTCCTGGCGGCTGATCATCAAACACGCCTTGGATTTCACCGGTGCCTTGATTGGGTTGGTGCTGGTGGCGCCGGTGTTGGCCGTGACGGCTTTGATTATCAAGCTGACTTCGCCCGGCCCAGTTTTATTCCACCAGTTGCGCTCCGGGCTGAACGGTTCGCCCTTCACGATTTACAAGTTCCGCACCATGGTCACGAACGCCGAGCAGTTGAAGCACGAACTGGAAGCGATGAACGAGATGCGCGGCCCGGTCTTCAAGGTGACCAAAGACCCGCGCATCACGCCAGTCGGCAAATGGCTGCGGCGTTTCAGCGTGGACGAACTGCCGCAACTCTTCAACGTGCTGCGGGGCGAGATGAGCCTCGTGGGCCCACGTCCGCTGCCGGTGGACGAGGTGCGGCGCTTCAACGACCACGCGCACCGTCGCCGCCTCAGCGTCAAGCCGGGAATCACCTGTCTGTGGCAGATCAGCGGGCGCAGCGAGATCAAGGATTTCAGTGATTGGGTGCGGCTGGATCTCGAATACATTGACAACTGGTCGCTCTGGCTGGACACGAAAATCCTGCTGCGCACTTTGCCAGCGGTGTTCCGGGCGACGGGGGCGAAGTAAATGGAGAATGAAAAATGAAAAATGAAGAAAGCCAGAGGACCGAAGGCCGAAGGCAAGCGGGCAGCGGGCAGCGGGCGGAAGTCCGAAGTCAGAAGTCCGCCCTCCGGCCTCCGACCTCCGTCGTCACGGGGGCGGCCGGCTTTCTTGGCTCGCATCTGACCGACTTGTTGCTCGCGCGCGGGCATCGCGTCATTGGCATAGACAATTTCATCACGGGCCGCGTGGATAACATTGCGCACTTGGCGGGCAACCGGAGCTTCAAGTTCATCCAGCAGGACGTGACCGAGTTCTTGTTTCTCGACGAGCCAGTGAATTACGTCTGGCACTTCGCCTCGCCGGCCAGCCCGGTGGACTATCTGGAATTCCCGATCCAGACGCTCAAGGTCGGTTCACTCGGCACGCACAAAGCGCTGGGTCTGGCGAAGCACAAGGACGCGCGTTTCCTGATCGCCTCGACCTCGGAAATTTACGGCGATCCGCTGGTGCATCCGCAGCCGGAGGAATACTGGGGCAACGTGAATACCATTGGCCCGCGCGGTTGTTACGACGAGGCCAAGCGCTTTGCCGAGGCGATGACGATGGCCTACCATCGCGAACACAAGGTCGAGACCCGCATCGTCCGCATCTTCAACACCTACGGCCCGCGCATGAGGTTGCGCGACGGGCGCGTGGTGCCGGCGTTCATCAGTCAAGCGCTGACCCACAAACCGATCACGGTTTTCGGCAATGGCCAGCAGACGCGCAGCTTTTGTTACGTGTCTGATTTGATCGAAGGAATTTACCGCCTGATGCTCAGCGATTACGCGTTGCCGGTGAACATCGGCAACCCGACTGAACTGACGATGGTGCAATTCGCGGAGGAAATCATCAAGGCCACGAAGTCGCGCAGTAAAATTGTTTTCAAACCGCTGCCCCAGGACGATCCGAAACAGCGCAAGCCCGACATCACGAAGGCGCGGAAATTCCTACAGTGGGAACCGCAAGTTCGCTTGCGTGTCGGACTAGCCCGGACTATCAAATACTTCTGCGGAAAAGTTTAATGGCATGTTGACCGTAGCCATCTTTGCCCTGCTCGCGGGGTTGTTTTGGTTCGGATTGAATCAGCGGCAACGGAACCAGCCCTTGGAACTCCAGGCGTTGCTAACGATCTTGATTTCCGTGGGACTGCTCTGCCGCCTGGCGTTTGTTTTTTTCACCCCCGCTTTCTATGCGCCGGATGAGGTGTCCCACTACAAATACGTGCAATATCTGGCGGAGCAGCACGCCTTTCCGGTGCAAACCAGCAAGGTGGGCGATCCCACCAACGACTTTGAATACAACCAGCCGCCGCTTTACTACCTGCTTTTGACCCCGTTGTTCGTAGCGGCAAACGCGGCGTTTCACAGCACCGCCGCAACCGTGATCTGTTTGCGGTTGGTCTCGGTCCTTTGCTGGGGATGCAACGTCTGGCTGGCGAAACTCTGGCTGCGACGACTGGAGGTGAAGGATTCTTTTGTCTGCGTCTTCGTTATGGGGATGGTCTGCCTGTTGCCTACTTACGTTTTTGTCTCCGCCGCCATCAACAACGACAATCTCCTGGCAACGTTGGGCGGGGCTTTGCTGTATCTACTGGCCCGGCGCGAGCAAACGCTGAAACGTTCGCTGGTCACGGGATTCCTGTTGGGGCTGGCGCTGTTGGCGAAGCAATCCGCAGTGGTTTTTGTTTTCGCGATTGCGGTGCTGGCGGCCTTCGACGGCATCCAACAACGGCTGAAATGGAGCGCCGTGCTGCTGCAACTCGGGGCGGTGTTGGGTGTCGCCACGCTGGTTTTTTTGCCGCGGGCGCTCTGGAACTTCAAAGTTTACGGCACGTTCACCCCGGAGTTTCTGGTCGTGACGCGGATCCCTTGGCCGTCGTTCCTACATGGCATGGTTTCCGCCGGGCACAACCTGCTCAAGAGCTTCTGGGCGGTTTCCGGCATTACCAACAACATTGGCTACCCGTTTCCGCTGCCCGGCATGTTGCTCATGGCGCTTTGCGTGGTCGCGCAACAAGATGGAATCCACCGCGCTCGTCTGGGCGACGATCAAAAACTGGGCCCGAGCGATGCAATGATGACGGCATTGCTGGTTGCCGTGCTGGTGAACATCGGGCTGGTCCTGCGATTTGGTTATCAGTTCGGCATGGGGCAGGGCCGCCATCTATTTTCGGTGTTGTTCCCGATCGCCCTAGTGTTGGCTTGGGGATTGAGCCCCCTGCCGATCAAGTATCCTGCGGTTCAGGCCGCCGGATTCTGGGTGGCTTACGCGGTCATTTTCACCGTGTTCAGCTTGCACCGGTTTCCTTGAATCCCGCCGCCGGCCTCATTTTCCGGGATTGCGTTTCAGCACAAATATTTTGCCCTCATGGGGCGGCATCCAGTGCTGGTACGCATAATTGGTGAGGGTGTAGTAGCCCGGTATTTCGCCGAAGGCAACGACGTAGATCCCGTTGATCGTTGCATTATTGGTCTGGCCAAGCCTGTCGAACAGGTACCAGCCGTTGAACTCGAATCCGCCATCCACATTGTTGGGTTTCACTTCCTCTTTTGCCACCAGCGCTTCGAGCGCCTGCCACCGCGTGCGGTTCCATTGCAAATAGTCCCGGGTGCCAACGACGCCGAAAATCCCTGTCCCGGCGATGAGCAACAACGTGGCGAGCAGGGGCGCCCAAGCGATTTTGAACTCACGCCCTGCCAGCGAAACCGCCAGAAAGGCCGCGAGGAAGGCCGTGACGGGAATCAGGTACCGGTCGAAGAAACCGCTCAGAAGAAAAGGAATCAGATAGACAATTGCGCAAAGCAGAAAAAACGCCCCCGTCAGTCCGTCGGCGCTGATCCGGTCGAACCGGCTCTTGGGGAAACGATCAATGATGATCCTGGTAGTCTCGAAAACCAAAATGGCCGCGCCGGTCAGGCTGAGCACTGTCACGAATAGCCAAAAGGCGATTGGCAGTGACGCCAGATGGGGCAAATGCAAGTCGAAGATGTCGCGCAGCATGACGGGCCCGATTCCTTGGGGGATGATGACGTTGTTGTGGACCGGCATTAGCGAGGGCACGAAAACAAAACGGCCTACCGAAGCTACGATGAAAACAAACACCGCAATGCGGGCGGGAAAACAGGGCGGCTTGCTGGTTTGGGCGGTTCGCCGGCTCCAGACCGCCGGAAGCGTGACCGGCAACAGAAACCAGCCCAGATACATCAACATGCTCCAGCCGAAGTAGGCCACGTTTAATGGAATGCGGATTGGATTGTGCAGCACCGCCCAAAGTCTGTCGGTTCGCATGGTGTTCGGGGGAGGCTTGCCCGTGGCTTTCAACCAGTACTGAAAAGCGGCGAGGCTGATAATGCAGACCAGCGCGGGGAGCACCGCGCGAATCATTGAGCGTTTTTGAAACCCATGCTTGAGCCAGAGCGTGACGCCGAACGCCAAGGGAAGGCACAGGCCCATTTGCCGCGAGAGCGTCGCCGCGAGGGCGAAAGCGCTTGCAATCACCAGGGCGGTCGCCGATTCGCGTTGCAAGTATCGCACAAAAAACAGCGCTGACAAAAGCGCCAGCGTCGTGAAAGGAACATCCGCCATGAAGGTGTTGGAAAGGGCGAAATAGAGCGGATTGAAGGCCAGGGTGAGCCCGCAGATCACTGCCAGCAATCGTGGCCTTTGCAGTTGCCGGATTAGCGCATACATCACGAATGCGCCGACCAGTGAAAGCACCAAGGTCGAGCAGCGCAGCGCGGTGAACGAAAAGCCGCGAGGCAGGCAGAAGAGCGCGCCCCAAAGCGCGTTGGTGACGAGCGTCATTTCGGTCCAACTCGTCGGCTGATAACTTCCGGTTTCCGCCAGCGTCTTGGCGGTTTTGCTCCAGGACCAGTCATCATTTAGCGGAAACTCTCCGATTGGCCGCGCCACGATGACCGCCAGAAGCCAAAGCAATGCTATAGCCGCCAAATCAACCAGCGTGGCGCGTAAAAGGACTGGCGCGGGTTTGCGCTCGCCGGCTGGCTGCCCCAAATCTCCCGACTCACTCAAATTCATGAATGCTAAAGATTCAACTCTTGGAGATGTCAAAGTCAAGAATGGCCGCAAGTGGGGGGCGACTGGAAGTGGCGGGCAACGGGCGTAGCGTCAGGCATCCTAGCCTGGCGTAAAGGGCGGGCTTCCAGCCGCCCGGAAGCGGTTGGGCGCGCGCCTGCGGTCACGGGCTCGGCATTTCCAATCGCGCCAGCCCGTCGCCATTACGAATAGACGCCGTATTCAATCCGGCCCAGAAGATTCTCCACTTCGCGCGCGCCGATTTTCGTCTCCGCGTATTCCAACGGCACCGCGCCGCCCAAACCAAGCTGCGGAGCGTTTAGCCATTCCCGCGCCGGTTCCTCCGGGCCGAACACCGTCACCGCCTGCCCCATCAGCCGCGCATATCGCACGACGCGATCAGACTCCGCCGGATCGAGCCGGCCTTCCACCTTGCGCCGGCGCAAGGTCGCCTTGGAGATGCCCAGCTTCGTCGCCAGCGTTTCCATCGGCAGATCGAGAATTGCCTGGAGCGCGTCCAGTTCTTCAATCGGCAAACCATCCTGCACGCATTTGATCATTTTTGACGGGGCGAAATTCTGGCGGGCGGCTTGACTGGAACCGCCGGGAACGCAAAGGTCCACCACGTTGCTGCCCGTGGATTTTCTGGCTTTGGGCTTCGTCGAAATCGCGCTCATTTGCGACCATGATTAGTTTCACCTGAGACGGTCATCAAGGTCCTGATTCCCGATCACGGAAACAACCCCCGCAACCGCTTGGCTTCCTGCACGCGTTTGATGCCAAGACTCAAGGCGGCGAAGCGCATCGGGATTTTTTGCTTCCGGCTCACGGTGAGGGTTTGCGTCCAGGCGGTTTCCAGGATGCGGAACAGTTTGTCCACGACTTCCGTCTCGCCCCAGAAAAAGCTCTGAAGGTCCTGCACCCATTCGAAGTAGCTCACCACCACGCCACCCGCGTTGCACAACACGTCCGGGATGATGAAAATCTCCGGGCGCTGGTTCAGGATCACGTCGGCTTCGGGGGTCGTCGGGCCGTTGGCGGCTTCGGCGATGATGCGGCACTGGATTTTGCCGGCGTTGGCGGCAGTGATTTGCCGCTCCATCGCCGCCGGGACGAGGATGTCGCAGGGCAACAGGAGCAATTCGTCGTTGGAAATCGCCTCGGCTTCGGGAAAACCCACCACGCTCTTCGTCCTTGCGACGTGTTCGTCCAGTTTCCACAAATCCAGTCCGTCCCGGTTGTAAATGCCCCCGCGCACATCGCTCACGGCGATGACCTTTGCGCCGTAACGCGCTAGGCTCAACGCCGCCACCGATCCGACATTACCGTAGCCCTGCACCGCCGCGGTGGCTTTGCTCATATCGAGGCCAATGGTGTCGGTGGCGCGATTGGCAAGGTAGGCGACGCCGCGCCCCGTGGCCTCGCGCCGGCCTTGCGAACCGCCCAGCGCCACGGGTTTGCCGGTCACGATGCTGGGGACGGTGTAGCCGTTGTGAACGGAATAGGTGTCCATCATCCACGCCATGACTTGTTCGTTCGTGCCCACGTCCGGCGCCATCACGTCAATCTGCGGGCCGATGAAGGGAATCATTTCCTGCGTGTAACGGCGGGTGAGGCGTTCGAGTTCGGTTAGCGACATCTTGCTCGGGTCGCAAGTGATGCCGCCTTTCGCGCCGCCGTAGGGCAGGCCGGTGAGCGCGCATTTCCAGCTCATCCACATGGCCAGCGCGGCGACCTCGCCGAGGCGCACGTCAGGGTGATAGCGCAGGCCGCCCTTCGTCGGGCCGAGCGTGAGAAAGTGCTGCACGCGGTAACCGGGGAACACCTGCGTCGAGCCGTCGTCGCGGTGAATCGGCAGGGCGACGGTCATGGAGCGTTTGGGATATTTGAGGCGGTCGCGTTCGTCGTGCGGGATTTGGAGGTGGTCAGCGACGAGGTCGAATTGCTGGCACGCCATGTGGAAAGTTGGATGATCGTAGATTTCCATGGACCGAGCGTAGCGTGAATGGCTGGAAGGTTAAATCGTTAAATCGTCGAAGCGTGAGTTGGGCAGCCATCTTGGTGCCGTCGTGCCGGGGATCGTGCGGCGCGGCCCTGTGCCAATGCCCATCTTGCGCGAAGCACTCATAGTCGGCCGACTCCGGAATCGCCGCCAGCCGGTAGTGGAGCGTGGGATTGGCGGCGGCGACCAGCGCGAGGTTCACCGCTCCGATCACGTTGCGCCGCCGCGGGCTATGCAGGGCGGCAAAGTAATTGGAATGGCCGGGCGTGTGCGTGAAGCGCAAGCCGTGTTCCTGCGAAAAGCCGCGGCCACTGGCCGAGGTTTCGAGCACCCGCTGCACCCCCCAAGTGGAGGCAGTCGGCATCCGAGAAATCGGGACCGGTCCGCGCGTCCGGGCTGGTAGCGGCGAGGCCGTTGAGGGGTTGAAAGAAAGTTTGGTCCACGGTGGTGGGCGGTTGAGCAATACGCATGGAAAAATAGCAACTTTTTTCTCGCGGCTCGGTCAAACCTATTCGCATTGTTTCGCCGCCTGCTTTCAGGCGTGGAGTTCATCAGTAGAGTAGGCGGAGCGGACGGGTTGAAGTGGCACAAGGCCAATGACCGTCACGCTCCACCCCTCATCAAACCGGACGGACGGTTTTCCCGTATCCAGCTTTCCGCGGGCCATTCACTCCCTTGGCTTCGACGCCACGGCCCGGGTCCAAGCCGCCCGCGTGGGCCGCCGGTACAGGCCGTAGCGTGCTCGGAGAACTTCTCGTGGGTTCCTCCCCCACAGGGCTTGCTGATATCCCTGCTTGCGCCAGAGCCAGCGGTGCATCCGCATCGCCGCATACTGGTTGAGCCGGTCAAAGCCCCGGGTACTGTTGGCATAATGGAAATCCCCGCCCCAGCCTTTGAGCAATCGGTTCACCTCCGGGATCACCTCCTCCGCCGCACGCCACAGCGTCCAGGGGTTGAGTTTCTCCCGTAGTTTGTCTCGCAGCTTCGTCTGGCTTTTGGGGTGGGGTTCGATGTGCGGATAGTTGCGTCCGCTCTTTCCACGCCGCCAGCTCACGCCAAAGCCGAGGAACTTGAACCCTTCGGCTCGCACCTCGAGCCGCCGGGTTTTCGTTTCGTTCAGCGTCAGGCCCTGCGCGGTCAGCCACCGTTTGAGCCGCGCTTGCAACTCCGCCCCCTGCCCCGGTCGGGACAGGATGCCGAAGTCGTCCGCGCACCGCACCCGCACCGGTCGCAACTCGCACCGGTCATTGACCTGCCAGTCCAACCGGTTCAGATACAGTAACCACCAAGCCTTGGTTGGCGCTTTCCAGATTACACGACAAACCGCACCAAACACCTGACCTCGCCAGACTCCGTTCGGCGGCTTGGCTTTGGCGGAAACAAGTCCAGCATTTCCTCATCCCAGCGGCAGGTTTCCTCAAAATTCATGCGCCGGGGGGGCGATTTTCCGTTCAGTCCGTAAACTCCATCGCCGTCGTGTCGCGCAAAACGCCATCACTCGCCGCCCGCGCGCTGAAGTTTTGCATATAACTCTTCGGGGCCATGCTTGAGGATGCTGTCGCGATATTCGGGCGCGTTCAAGTCCACAGCACTGAGTTTGATCAGGTTGATCAAGGTCATCCGTGGCTCGAACGAAGCCGTGGGCCATGACGGCATAACCGCCGATGATGAGAAACGGCAAATTCGCCGCCGCCGCTCTTTCTGAGATCGTTCGGAGCAGGCGTATCCCTCACCTCACAGCGGCTTCCGGTGCATTTGCTGGTGCGCCGCAGCGATGAAGCCGCGGAAGAGCGGGTGCGGTTGGTGCGGCTTGCTCAGGAATTCCGGGTGGAACTGGCTCGCCACATAAAACGGATGCGCCGGGAGTTCGATGACTTCCACCAACTTGCCATCGGGCGAGGTGCCGCTGAATACAAACCCGGCTTGCTCGAACTGGGCCCGGTAGTGGTTGTTGAATTCGTAGCGGTGGCGATGGCGCTCGTTCACGACGAACGCGCCGTAAAGTTTTCCCGCCTGCGAACCGACGGCTAACTGGCACGACTGCGCGCCCAGGCGCATGGTTCCACCCAACTGCGTCACTTCCTTTTGCGCGTCGAGCAGCGCGATGACGGGGTGCGGGGTGTTGCGGTCGAATTCGGTGGAGTGGGCTTTCTCCAGCTTCAAGACGTGGCGCGCGAACTCGATGGTGGCGATCTGCATGCCGAGACAGAGGCCGAGATACGGGATTTTGTTTTCGCGAGCGAACTTCGCGGCTTTGATCTTTCCTTCGACGCCGCGCTCGCCAAACCCGCCGGGCACGAGGATGCCGCCCAGGCCTTGGAGGATGGCTTCCCCACCTTCCTTCTCGATTTCCTCGGCGTCCACGCGGACGGTTTCGATGCCGCAATCATTCGCCACGCCGCCGTGGATGATCGCTTCGTAAACCGATTTGTAAGCGTCCTGCAACTCGATGTATTTGCCGACGACGCCGATGCGGACGCGATGTTGCGGGGCGATGAGTTTGCGGATGATTTCCTGCCAGTGCGACATGTTGGGCAGGGGCGTGTCGAGGCGCAGCAATTGGCAAACCAGCTCGTCGGTACGCTCGCGTTGCAACATCAGCGGCACCTCGTAGATGGAATGGTCCACGTCCTTTTCCTCGATGACGGCCTCGATGGGGACGTTGCAGAACAGCGAAATCTTCTGGCGCAATTCCTTGTCGAGCGGTTTCTCGCAGCGGCACACGATCAAATGGGGCGCAATGCCGATTTCGCGGAGCTTGGCGACGGATTGTTGGGTGGGCTTGGTCTTGAGTTCGCCCGCGGCCTTGATGAAGGGCACATAGGTGACGTGGACGAACGCGACATTGCCCACGCCGGCTTCGAGCGCGAACTCGCGGATGGCTTCGAGGAACGGCAAGCCCTCGATGTCGCCGGTCGTGCCGCCGATTTCGGTGATGATGACGTCGGCTTGGCTGTGGGCGGCAAGGGCGTGGATGCGCCGTTTGATTTCGTCGGTGACGTGCGGGATGACCTGCACGGTCTTGCCGAGATATTTTCCTTCGCGCTCGTTGTTGAGCACGGTCTGATACACTTGGCCGCTGGTGAGGTTGTTGAGTCGGGAGAGCTTGACGTTGGTGAACCGCTCGTAATGGCCGAGGTCGAGATCCGTCTCCGCGCCGTCGTCGAGCACGTAAACCTCGCCGTGCTGGAATGGGCTCATCGTGCCGGGGTCAACATTGAGGTAGGGATCGAACTTTTGCAGCGCGACCTTGAGGCCACGGTTTTCGAGCAGCGTGCCGAGCGAAGCGGCCGTCAGGCCCTTACCCAGCGAACTGACCACCCCACCGGTGACGAAAATATATTTCATGGGTTAAAAGTATCCGATCAGGGATCAAGATTACGATGAAGATTAAGAAGCCCGCCCCGCCACCGGCAGCTTAATCTCTTCCCGCCAACAACCGCTCCACCCGCTCCACATCCGCCGGCAAGTCCACGCCCACGCTGTCGTAATCCACCTTCACCACCGCGATCGGGATGCCGTTTTCCAGCGCCCGCAATTGCTCCAGTTTCTCCGCGTTCTCCAGTGGCGACACCGGAAAGCCGACCAATCGCAGCAGCGTCTCGCGCCGGTAACCGTAAATGCCGAGATGCTTCAAAAAAGTAAACGCCGCCAACTGTTCGCTCCCGGAACGACTGGCAGCCTCGCGCAAAAACGGAATCGTGCGACGCGAAAAATATAAGGCGCGACCCGCCGTGCTCGCAACGACCTTTACGACGTTCGGGTTTTCATATTCGGCGGGATCTTGGATCAACCGGGCGGCGGTGGACATTTCATTGGCCGCGAGCGCCCCGGCCACGGCGTCAATGACCGCCGGGTCCATCAGCGGTTCATCGCCCTGAATGTTTACCACCGCGTCGCACTCGCACCGCGCCGCGACCTCGGCGATGCGATCCGATCCGCTCGGGTGATCGGCGCGGGTCATTTCCACGCGGCAAAACTTCTGCGCTACTTCCGCAATGCGCGCATCGTCCGTGGCGACGATGACTTCGCTCAACGAGGTAGCTTTGCGGCATTGCTCAACGACGCGCTGGATCAGCGGCTTGCCGGCGATCAGCGCCAGCGGCTTGCCGGGAAAGCGCGACGAGGCGTAGCGGGCGGGGATGATGCCAACGGTTCGACGAATCATCACCAAAGGTGGTTCGAGATACCGTGACAGCTTTCCCAGAAGCCGGTGTAACCGCGAAGCGCTGATACACCCGATTGCCTGGCGTGCATCTGAAAGCGGAATTGTTCCCAGATAGGCCAATCGGATCAGCGACTCCTCTCGCAGCCCGCTGCTGCGATAGTCCAAGTCGCCGTGTTTGAGGACTTCGTCCAGTCCGGCCACCTGGTGGTGCAAGCGTGAACTGAGGCCGCAGACCAAGAGGTCGTGGAACGGAGCACAGACTTTCAGCACCAAGGCAGGCCGTGTTTTTTGACGGCCATCGGCTTGGCGGATCGTCGTGAGAATGAGGTCGCCCGGCTTCACGGAGCGGGAGGCGCTTTGGAAACGAAGTCGGAATAGTCCGGTTCATCGTCGCCGTAGGCGCGTGCGAGCCCTTGGCGGCTCAACGCAAACCAGTCTTCCCTGAAGCTTTCCTCGGACTCGGGAACAACCAACACCAGCAGTCTGGTGGCTGGCGGCAAGTCGCAAGGTTCATCAAAACAGACCTGGTTCCCATCGTAATGGGCTTTGAGGGTGACCATGCTCATGGCGAATTCATACTCCAAACCGGCACCGACCCGCAAGCGGCGAATCCGCTCCACGGCACGCACACCGCTGTGGAGCGTTCCTTCCGAGGGACGATTCGGCAGGCAAGAATGTTCTCAACTTGCCGAGGCGGTGCTCGGCGTTCCACTAACGCTTCCCCTTCGCGTCGAGGTTCGCTTTCATCTGCTCCTCGGTGACGTGCGAGGGCACGCCGCCGGTCGGCACCTCAGCCTTCGCTACCCAAACGATGGCGTTGAGGACAACCTTGCGGAACTCGTCATTCGCCCAGTTGCGATGGAAATGGGAGCCAGTGAAACCAAAGCCGCGTCCGCCACCCGCCCGTTCTGCCGCCCAAGCGACATGCACGGGTTCGCCACGCGCTACCAACTCGCGCACGGCGGGATTACCTTCATGCGGGCCGTCCTTGCGGCTGGTGGTGTCCGCCGGCGGCACAGCCGAAAGGATCGGCGTCACGTCCTTCATGCCATCGCGGAAGCGCATGTTGAAATACCATTCGTCGCGAATCTTAAACGGGTTGACCCCGCGGGAGATCGGATGATCGGGCAGCTTCTTGAAGTCCGCCTCCCAATGCGGGTTCACCGACCAATGCACCGAAAACGCCCCGCCGATCCAGTCGAGGAATTCCTTTTCCCCGTTTTCCTTCGTCGGCTCGACGGCGTAGTGCAAGCAAGCCAAGCCCACGCCCTTGTCCATGAGCGCGCCGATGGTCTTCAAATGATCCCCTTGCAGAAACGGATGCCCGCCACCGCCATCGGCGTAGATGACGACGGCGGACGCGCCGTCGAAGGCGTTCGCGGCCGCCGGCCAGCCGTTGGAGTAAACCACGGACGTCAAGCCGCCCGCCTGATCGAGGCACGACTTGAGCAGCAGGCAGCCAGCCCGGTGCTCATGATCGCCCGGTCCGTGACTTGCCACGCCGGCGATGAAGACGATCTTTTTGTCCGCCGCCAGCGCGTTGAGGTTCAAAACCAACGCCGCCGCCAGTAAGGTAAGGGTGAGTTGCCGCATACGAGAATGCTTGGAAGGTTACTTTGCTTTCCGCTTGTAGATGGTGAAAATGTGATCTGAGCCGGACGCCGACTTGAATTCCTTCGGGCGCGGGGCGCCGTTCAAAGCGTAGCAAATTTTCAGCGTGTCGCCGGACAACTCATAGATGGCGGGCACTTCCGTGCCGTCATCCGTCGTCACGTCCATGGATTTCGGGGTGTCTTGGTCGCGAAATTTCAAAGTGCCGCGGCTGGCACCGATATCCGCATCGAGGTTGTATTCGTTAGCTTTGATCTTGAGTTTGGCGCCGGACAAGGTCTCGGCGGGAATTTTTTCGCCGTTCATCACCACTTCCGCCACGCTCCACTCGCCCTGCACGCGGTCAAGATCGGAAGCGGCCGCCGCCGCGCCGGAGAGCGTCTTGATCCGCAGGTCCTTGAACTGCACGGTCATGGGCAGGCCGGCGTGGACTTGCAGCGCCAGCACGCCCGACTTCGCCGCCTTCGATTCGCACTCGTCGGTCACGTCCACCGTCGGCTTGCCGTTGATGAAATGTTGAAGATGATTTCCCTGGGCGATGATGACGTAGTCGTTCCAGCCGTCCTTCTTGATCGTGGCCTGAATCTCCTCGGACTTGCCGACCGAGCCGGTGACCTGCTTCTTGCAATCCTTGTCCCAAACGACCTTTTCGCCGCGCGCCGCCATGATGCCGCGCGTCATCCGCTCCTCGTAGAGAATGCCCGAATAACTGTCTCCCGCTTCCAGGTCCGCCTGATAGCCACCGACCACCCAACCCGCCGGATCAAACACTTTGCTGCGGTATTGAATGCCGGAATTCGCAAAGCTCTTGTCGTTGTTGGCGATGGTTTTGTAGGAGCAGCGCAACTCAAAATCCGCTGGCTGGCCGTCCTTCCAAATCAGGAACGTGTTGCCCTTGAGCGGATTTTCCGCCGTGGTCTGGCCGACAATCGCGCCGTCCTTCACCGACCAGAGTTTGGGATTGCCGTCCCAACCAGTGAGGTCTTTGCCGTTGAAGATGGAGGTGAATCCGTCTTCCGCCTGGGCGGCGAAGGCGGCAATGCAAACCGCACTGGCGGCGAGGGTGGAGAGATTTCTTTGTTTCATAATGTGGTGGGTTGACGAATTACTTCAGGGTTCGCTTCAAAAATTCCAGACCTTTCACGGCGATGTCATTCCGGTTCGGCTCAATCTTCCGCCAGATCGCCGCCGCGCGGGCGATGACTTTCACGTCGGTGGTGAACGATTCGATGGCCACGTCGCCATTGTAGCGAATCTCCTTCAGCGCCTTGGCGATGGGCTTCCAGTCAATGTGATCGTTGCCCGGCGTGCCGCGATCGCTGCCGCAGGCGTGGAAGTGCCCAAGGTTTTTGCCGGCCTTGCGGATGGCGTCCGCCTGGCATTTTTCCTCGATGTTCATGTGGAACGTGTCGAGATGCAGCTTGAGCGCCGGGCTGCCGACCGCCTTCAACATCTTCAACCCCTGATCGCAAGTGTTGATAAAGTCGGTCTCGAAACGATTGAGCGGTTCGAGGCAAACCTGCCGACCTTGCGCCTTGGCGTGCGCGCAGAGCGTCTTGAGATGTTTCGCGACCGTCGCCCACTGCTGTTTGGATTCGTCCGGCGGCACGGCGTCCGCGCGACCGACCGCGGAATACACCGGGCCGACCAACGACGGACAATCCAGCACGACCATGTGATCAATGACCTTCATCAGGTAGGCCAGGCCGGTTTGCTGTTGCTCCGGCGTGCCGCGCAAATCGCGATCCGACCCCATGCAGGCGCAGACCGATCCGCAGACGAGCCCGTGCTTGTCGAGTTCGCGCTTCACATGCGCGGGATCAATATGCGCCGGGTCCTCAATCGGAATCTCAATGGACTGAAATCCCCAGCGCTTAAAAGTTTTGAAGAGCTTAGTGCTCTCGTTGGTGAACGGTGAAGTGAATAAAAATGTGTTAATGCCAAGTCGCATGGTGCGAAGCCTAGACGGGCGGGCGAAACTGTCAAAAGCAATTTGCAGGGCATTTACCCTCGCGGCGCGAGCCTCGGTAGGGGCGCGAGCCTCCGGCTTGCGAACCGTGCCGCCGAGCCTCTGGCTTGGCGCTGATGAACTGGCGTCATGCGCCAACTCAAAGCTGGATTCGCCAACCTGAAAGGTTGCCGGCACGGCCGCAGGCCGGAGGCTTAGGCCACTACCCAGCGGCGTGCCTTCATCTCGAAGCGCGGCAAAGCACCGACCGCCGCCGCGACCGGCACGCGCAGCGCAAACGCCGTCTCGAAAGCCTGGCCCACCGCTGCAATCAGCGCTTCGGCATCCGGGCAACCCGCCACCGGCTCGATTTCAACCCGCATTTCCGTAAGCGCCTGCGCCGAAATGACGTGGACGCGATATTCCGCCACTTCGCCAAAACCGCGCAGAATTTCCTCCACCGCCGTCGGATAAATGTTCACGCCCCGCACGATAATCATGTCGTCCACGCGACCGATGATGCCGCCGGCGAGCGCGAGGTCGTGGCGACCACAGGTGCAGGGGGGCGGGGGCGACGGGTTACGGGTTGCGGGTTGCGGGAACAATTTGACCAAGTCGCCGGTGCGATACCGGAGCAGCGGCGAACCGGTGCGCCCGACCGTGGTCAAAACCAGTTCCCCACTGGCCGCCGGTTTTCCGCTGGCCGGATCAATCACCTCCGCGAAGTAAGCCGCCTCGATGACATGGAGCACGCCGGGTTGAGCGGGGCATTGGAAAGTCACCGGGCCAACTTCGGTCATGCCGTGATGATCAAACACTCGCGCGCCGGGCCAGAGCGCTTCGAGCTTCGCGCGCGTGGCCGGAATGCTCCCGCCCGGTTCGCCCGCGACGATGATCGCCTTCACCCCCAGCGCGCGGAGATCAATCTTTTCTTCCGTGGCGACTTCTGCCAGCCGGATCGCGTAGGTCGGCGTGCAACAAAGGACATTCGCTCGGTTGTCCCGCATCACCCGCAACCGCGCGGCGCTGCCCAACCCGCCGCCAGGCAGACACAGGCAGCCGAGTCGCGCTGCTGATTCAAACGCCAGCCAAAACCCGAGGAACGGCCCAAACGAAAACGCAAACATGACGCGGGCCCCCACGCAAACGTCCGCGGCGCGGAAAACTTCCGTCCAACTTTCGATCATCCCGTCCCAGCTTTCCGGGGTGTCGAGCCAGCGCAACGGCGTGCCGCTCGTGCCGCTGGTTTGGTGGAAGCGCGTGTAGCGGTCGAGCGGGTAGGTGAGGTTGGTGCCGAACGGCGGCTGCCCCCGTTGATCCGTGACGAGCTCCGGTTTGGTCGTGAACGGAAAGCGCGCCGAGAAATCCGCGAGCGACGCGATGTCGAACGTCACGCCCGCCGCCTGGAGTTTCTGGGTGTAAAACCGGTTCGCCGGAAAAAGCTCGGCGAGGAGCGAGCGGAGTTGTTCCAGTTGGTCCGCCTCGATGGCGGCGCGGTCAGGATGGATGGCCTCGGCCATGCCGGATTACTTCGGTTGGGGAGTCGCCGGCCCACTTCGTGGCGCCAAGAGCGCGGACGCAGCGCTTGTGTTGGTCGGCGCATATTTGGCAACGAGAAAAGCTCCCCCCGCGGCAAGCAAACATCCCAGGACGAACGGCACGGGCAAGGATTTCAGGCCGCCCTCCGGCGGATGCAGCGCCATGGCCACCAGGGTGTTCACGATCGGGGCGCCGCCGAACACAATCGGCATCACTGCCGCCGCGGCCGCGCCTTTGTAGATTTGCGCCGCCGCGCCCAAGGAGAGGACGAGCGTGAACGCGCCCACCGCGCCGGCCACCCCCGCGATGAGACTCCACTTGATGCCGCCGCTGCTAAAACTCCAGTTCGAGCCGCGCATCTTCAACAGCGCCGCCGAGGCCAGGCCGATCAACGCGTAGGCGATGCAGACGAAGAGGAAGGCTTTCAAGCCGGCGTGCGGAGTTTCCGAGCCCATCGGCATATTGCCGCGGCCCTTGTGCAGGAGCACCCCGTAAACACCCCACGACACAACGGTCATCAATGCGAAAACGAGCCAGTTCATGGTGGGCACTCTACCGGGTGCAGAGGCCGGCGGCAAACGGTTTGTCGGAGGGCACGGGTTGCGTATTGCGGGTTGCGTCAAGTGGCAGGGGAGGCGGACTGGAATTCTTGCCGGAACACGCCTCACACAAAAATGAACCCCACCTCACGCCAGCAATTCCGCTGGCGCGACCTCGATCTTGTCCGCTACCACCTTAGGGATCGGCGCGGCGCGCATCCGGCCATGGTGCTCGGTGACGCAAACCGCCGTGACCAGGCCGCGGGCGACTTCTACGGCGGGGCTGACGCCGACTTTGTGGAACTTGAACAGGTAGCTGAGGGACTTGCTTTTCTTCTCCCGGACGAGCAAGTGAACCTCCACCTCGTCCTCAAACCGTAGCGGTTGCTTGAAGTCGCACTCCGCGTGGACGCGCGGCCAGCCCACTGGCGGCTCGACTTGCTGCGTCCAGATGGAAAAGCCGAGCGACCGGAAAAAAGCGTGCTCGGCGGCGTCCATGTAGCGGAAATAATTCGCGTAGTGGACGATGCCCGCCATGTCGGTGTCGCTGAACTCGACGCGCTGAATGATTTTGAACTCGTAGGCCATGCGGGGATTTTAGATTGGCGGTGGGCGATTGGCTATCGGCTATTTCCCAGCCGCTCGAACACGGCGAGGGTCGCCCGGGCCATCGCCTCGGCGCTGAATCGCTCGAATACGGCCCGCCGGCCGATGCCGCCAAGTGCCCGCGCTCGCTCCGGGTTCAGCAGCAAGTCCTGGATTGCGTCGGCCAGCGCTTTGGGATCGCCCGGTTCACACAGCACGCCCCCGCCCGTGGCGGCGACGATTTCCGGAAACGCCGCCGTCCGGGGTTGGACCAACGGCACGCCTGCCGCCAGCGCTTCGATCAGGTAGAGGCCGAAACATTCACCGTAAAGTGCCGGGGCGGAAAACACTGAGAGCGATTGCAGGAAGGCGATTTTCTCAGACCGATTCAGGTTGGGACTGAACACCACTTCGCCGATGTAGCCGGCTTCGGCCAGCCGTTTGCGCAAGGACTTCACGAAGGGTTCGTCGCCCGGCCCGCAGCCGCCACCGATGTGCAGCTTGAGACGCGGCACGCGTTCCCGTTGTTTGATGAGAATGTAAGCCTCCACCAATGCATCCAGGCCCTTCTCCTTGCACATGCGCGTGAAGTAGCCGAGGACGGGCGCGGCTTTCGCGTGCGCCACAGATTGCGGTCCGAGTTCTTCGTACCCTTCCAGACTGATGCCATTGGGGACGACATGCACCCGCTCGGGCCGCAGCTTCAGCCGCAGCGTCATGCGATCCGCCGCCCAACGGCTCGGGGCGATCCACGCATCCACGTCCACGGCGCGCTCGGCGAGCAACTGCCAAGCGGGGTCGCGATAGGCGGGGGGCAGGGAATCCACGTAGGCTTCCTCGCCTTGCAACAAACAGACGACTGGCACGCTCAACTCCCTTCGCACCCGCCGCACCATGCCAAGGAGCAGCGCGTTGGAGAGGCAGATCGCGTCCGGTTTGGCGTGGTGGCGGAGCCATTCGACGAGTTCCGTGATTTCGCGATCCTGCTTGCCCGTTTCCCCGCACAGCATGGACAGCAGAATTTCACCCACTTCGTCCGCCCGGGTGCTGGCCGTGCGGCCGGCGGCCCATTCGAGCAATCGGCGCGAGTTCAGCAGCCGATGGAACAGGCGCGGCATGCGGCGGAAGAGCGCGGATTTCTGTTCGAGATAAACATTCACCCCGCCAAAGAAGATCGGGTTGCCGGCGCTCTGATCAGCCTCGTCCACATGGATGGGCAGATAGAGCGGAAGCATGAGGGCGTCGTGGCCCAGAGCGCGCAGGGCCGCGACCAGCGCATTGTCATGGAAGCAATTTCCACAAAACATCGGGCCCGCGCCGGGAGTGAGTTGGATGAGGTTCATGGGAGAACGTGATGCGTGTGGCGTCAAGTATTACGGCGGCGCCGACAGAGTGCTTGACGCAACACGCAATACGCAAAACGCCTCATACCGATCAAGCGACCACTTGCCCCGCCATCGCCGGTCCGCCCACCGGCAAATCGTCCGGCAGCGGTACGAACTCGCTGATCTTGCTCCAGAGGGACGAAAAATCCTTGTTCACGTCGCCGCTGAGGCAATCGGTGATTTCGCCCGCTGCATCCGGATACTTGTCTATCACCTTCTTGAACGAAAACCCCGGATCGTAGAAGGCATAAACGAGTTTGCGCATGTTCTCGATGCCTTGGCGAAGAGCGGAGGCATAAGTCGTAAAGCGTGACGGCGAGAAGTCCCCCGCCGCCAGCGCTTCGTGAACCGCATCGCCGGCCAGCACGCCGCTCTTGAGGGCCAGCATCACGCCGCTGCTGAAGACGGGGTCCAGAAAACAAAACGCGTCACCCACGAGCAACAGACCCTCACAACCGCAGTGGCGCACATGGAAGCTATATTCGCTCGTGAGAAAGTAATCGCCGACCTGCCGGCCGACCGCGAGCTGATCCTGGATCCAAAGATTTTCCCCGACCTCACGATGGAAGATCGCCTTCGGCTCGCGCACGCCGCCGCGCGTGAGATATTTCCCCTCGGCCACGACGCCGACGCTAACCATGTCGTTGTGCTGCGGAATGTGCCAGAACCAGCCTTTCTCCGGGATCATCGCCACGGTCGTCTGGCCTTCGTTGATATCCGTCTCGCGCCGCGACCCTTGGTAGTAGGTCCAAACGGCGACCTTGTTGAGAAAGGGATCCTTCTGGCGCCAACCGTTGCGCACGGCAGCAAAGGATTCTTTGCCCGTGCAATCCAACGTGATGGGCGCATGGAATTCGACGACCTTGCCGGATTTTGTCTGGGCCCGAACGCCCACGACCCGCCGGGCGATTTCGGATTTCGGATTTCGGATTTCGGATTTTTCCCAAAGCAATTCCTTCACGGTGATCTCGTGCCTCACCTCCGCGCCTTTGGCCCGCGCGTTGTCGAGCGCCATGACGTCAAACTCGCTGCGCAACACCTGCCAAGTTTGCGCCACCGTCTCCCGGTCGTAGCGCTTGAAAAAATAAAACGGGTCGCTGGCCCGGCCCGAAGGCGACACAAACTGCACGCTGTATTTCTTCTGAAACGCGGACTGCTTCATTTGCGGCAATAACCCCAGCCGTTCCAGCGGTTGGTAAGTGAATGGCAGCAGCGATTCACCGACGTGGTAGCGGGGAAACGTCTCGCGCTCCAGCACGAGGACGCGATGCCGGTGCTCGGCCAGAATCGCGGCGGACGCCGCGCCTGCCGGGCCGCCGCCAATGATCAGGACGTCAAACTGTCTGTCGGATGTAGTCATGTTGCGCAGGAACACAGTTAGCCCAATCCGGTACCGACGCAAGCTTGGGCTGGGGGGATTTGGTCGTGCCTTTCGTTGGCGTGGTGGTGCGGCGCGCCCCCAAGCCGACGTTGATCAGA
Source organism: uncultured Verrucomicrobiota bacterium (assembly GCA_903828255.1). GTDB lineage: Bacteria > Verrucomicrobiota > Verrucomicrobiia > Limisphaerales > JADLHS01 > CAIKLQ01. The sequence goes on along the minus strand of CAIKLQ010000437.1, from coordinate 1,186 downwards.
TTTCCCAAGCCAAACGCCAGAGGGCTGGCGCACTCCAGGACGTTGCCGCGCCGTTTGTAAGCCAGCGGGAAACGCGAAGCGTCGTGGAGTGCGGTGGCCCTCCACCGCTTTCGAACCGCGGCGTTTTGCCAAGCCGCCGCCACGCCACCCACGCGCTTCATCGCTGGAGCATCGCCAGTTTCTCGCGCGCCTCCGCCAGCCACGCCTCGTCGGGCAGCGCGTAGGGCCGGAAGGTTTCCAGCCAACCTTGCTGACCGTTGAAGAGCAGGGCGCGGTGCAGGCCGAGGCTGTTCGCCTGCGACGAGTCAATGAGGCTGGCCGAATCGTTGGCGCTCATCTGGAAGACGACACGCATTTCAAATTCGCTCAGCGCTTTCCGGCTGAGGAAGCGCATCACATTGTTGTAGGTGTCGCACGTCGCGATGACGTGGAAGCCGAGGCTCGCGCCTTCGCAAATCAGCTTGTTGAACTGCAACCCCGGATTACCGCCCGCGCCTGCGTCCAGCGAAAAACTCATCTCTTCATCGAAGCGCAGCTTCTTGTTCCGCTGCAAGCCGTGAACGAGCAAATACGTTTCCGGCGTGCTGGCACCGGGCTCGTCGGCGCGCTGTTGTTGGTCCGCAGCGAGCGCGGTCATTACTTCGTCCACTTCTCCGGCTTGAACCAGTTTAACCTCATGCGGAATCGCCCGCACGGCGTGGGCCAGGAACTTTGCTTCCGCTGAATCCGGCGCGCTGCAATCGAACACCAGGAAGCGCGCGGCGGATTTCGGGTGCTGCGCGGCGAGGGAGATCAGCGCAACGCCCAGCATGCCCAAAGCCGCCTCTTCGCGCTGGCCGACGATGAGCAGGTGGTTGCCGCTCTGCCGGCGGAACACGGCTTCGGTCGGGCCTTTGATCGAGTTTGGTGCGCCGAGCCAGACGCGGGCGGTGGACGCGGGCTGAATGGAATCCGCGGCGAGCAATGAGCGCAGCACGGGGTTATCGCGGATATTCGCCGGGGCGTTGCCCTCGAAGACGATGGGTTCGCGTTGGAGTTCAGGCTTCAGCCTGTCCGGGGAACAAGCTAAAGCTTGGACTCCAACCCGGCGCTCCGCCTGCCGCTGCACCTTCGCCAGCCACGTTTCGCGGACTTCATCCGGCAGCCAGACCACCTGAAAGGGGCTGTTGCCCTGAATCGCGCCGCC
>CAIKLQ010000436.1 GCA_903828255.1 uncultured Verrucomicrobiota bacterium | reverse complement strand
CTAACCTCCTGGTTTTTGCAGGTTGCCACCTCGGCCGTAGCACCCGACGCAAGTGGGCTGCAACCCTCCTGGCCTTCGCGGCCCCGCACCCTCAAAAGTCAGAGCCTCATTAGCGCCGATTAGCGCCGATCAGCGGTTTGAAATCGGGGGCGGCCTTTCTCCAACTGCCGGATTTAGAGTGAAACGTTGCCTGGACATTCTCGGGGCCCTGTTTGGATTGGTTTTGCTGTCCCCGGTGTTGCTGCTCTTCCTTGTCCTCATCTGGGCGCAGGATTTCCATTCCCCCTTTTACATCGCTCCCCGAATGCGCCGGCGGGGACAGACCTTCCGCATGGTGAAGTTACGCTCCATGGTCAAAAATGCAGACAAGATTGGCGGCACCAAGACTTCCTCCACCGATCCTCGCATCACTTGGGTCGGGAGCTATCTCCGCCGCTTCAAGCTCGACGAATTCGCGCAGTTGTGGAACGTCCTTGTCGGTGACATGAGCCTGGTCGGGCCGCGACCGCAGGTGCCACAGAGTGTGGCGCTCTATACCGAGGAAGAATATCACCTTTTCGAGGTGCGCCCAGGGATGACCGATTTCTCGTCCATTGTCTTTTCCGACCAGGGCGAAATCCTCAAGGGCAGCGAGCACCCCGACCTAAAATATAACCAGGTTATTCGCCCTTGGAAAAGCCGCTTGGGCCTGTTTTATGTCAAGAACGCCAACGTCTTGCTCGACCTTAAACTGATTCTTCTAACTATTGTTGCGATTCTATCCCGGGAAAAGGGCCTCATTGGTGTGCAGACAATACTCCGCCAGTTGAACGCTGATCCACAACTGGTCCAGGTGGCTAGCCGCAAGTCACCCCTGCTACCCTTTCCCCCTCCCGGGGCAACGGGAGTAGAGCACCGCTATTGAAAGCGCGGTTTCTTCGCGGACTACCGGGCTACGGTCTCTGCCGTGCTGGAGCCCGCGCTTTCTTTGGAGTGCGGAGACTTGTCTCCGCTTTTCCGCAGGCGACTTGTCGCCCTCTCCAGCCTTCAATCTGCCCTCCGGCGTGTGGTTTTCGGCGTCGCGCCGAAAACCTCGTGTTACAAACCTTCTCCCGTCGGAAGGAGGCCGAGATGTGTGCCGGTTGATTGGGCCAGCCGCCCAATCCATTACGCGGGGCCGCAGGATGGACGACACGCGCAGGAAACGAATCCCCTCTCCCCTTCGGAAGGGGAGAGGGTCAGGGTGAGGGGTTGCGTGGTGGTGTGGACGTGGAGTTGGTCAATGGCCGCGCGGCTTTGCCTCTTGGCGTCTTTGCGTTAAGTTCTAAATGAGGAAGAGCAGCAATACTTCGCGCGGGCCCAGATTGAGCTTTTTGTCGGGGTGGGGACGGCTCGTCCCTGGTTGCAAAAAACCAATAGGGACGGGCCGTTCCCACCCCAACCGATGGGCGAGCGAAAAGCTCAATCTATAACCGCGAACAGTATAGGATGAAGTCTCTCCTGGATTTGAAGCCCGCCAATGCCCATCCCCCAGCATCCGCTGTCCGTCCGTGGCTGGATTGGCGCTGGCAGATCCGGTGGGGGCTGCTGCTGGCGTACACCGGCCTCCTCACCTTGGTTTCCTTGGCTCCGGCCGAGAAGTTTCCCGTGATCCCTGTGCTCTTGCCTCAGCAGGACAAGGCCATCCATTTCCTGCTCTATGGGACGCTGGTATGGCTGGCGCGCTGGGCACTGGCGGCGCATTGGATGGTCCGCCCGGCGTTCCTGGTGGTGGTGACGGGGGCCATCGCCTATGGCGGTCTCATGGAAGTGCTACAAGGCGTGCTGGTCAATTACCACCGCCAATTCGAGTTTGGCGACATTGTGGCTAACAGTCTGGGCGCTTTGTGCTTTTGGTGGATCTCCCGCTGGATATTTGTGCCACTGCCGCCCGTGGATCCGCTGGTCGCTGTCCCGCAAGATCGCTCCACCTGATTAGGGAACGCGGCAAGCGCGATGCTTGTGGGCCTGCGCCGTTTGCCCCAACCGTTGTCAGGCGTGGCGGAGTAGTTGGGCGGCGAAATCAACCCGCACTTGGGACTGACCCACGACGAGGGTGACCGCAAACGACGGGAAGGGAAACTAGCGCCGTATTGGTGGTTGCGCGTGGATCGGTGGCGCGTGATTCACGAACCGAGATCGGTGGCGGGTCAGGGCAGTTGGTTTGTTTCGTTGCGGCTCACCTGGCCACGGTTTCTGCCGTGCTGGAGCCCGCGCCTTCTTTGGAGTGCGGAGACTTATCTCCGCTTTTCCGCCGGCGACTTGTCGCCCTCTTCAGCCTTCAATCTGCCCTCTAGCGTCTGCTTTCTGCTTTCCAAGTTTCCGCTTTTGAATTGTGTTCTTCCTCAAGAAACTCCTTCCCTGTTTTCTTTTTCCCGTGCCGGTCTGCGCGGGGTTTTTGCTTTTGGGGCTGGGGGTATGGAACTTCACGCGGTGGAAAAGGACCGGGCGCGGCTTGGTCATCACCGGCACCCTTCTCCTTCTGGCCTTCAGCTATCCCTGGCTACCGCGGTTGGCGCTCAGGCATTTGGAAGCCCGGTATCCGGCGGTGCTGGGAGTCAGTGGGCAGGGGACAGTGGGCAGGGGACAAAAGGCTGGGGACGGAGGGACGGCGGGCGGCTTGCGGGGAAGATCGAACAACCAACATCCAACATCCAACATCGAAGCGGGAGGGATCCCGGTGGACTCGGGCGGAAGACAGAAGGGGGAAGACGGAGCGCCAAGCTTCATCATGGTGCTTTCGGCTTCGGGATTGTCCGCTGATACCAACCGCCCGCCCGCAGCCCGTTTGAGCGACGAATCGTTGCAGCGTTTGCTCGAAGGCGTCCGCTTGCATCGGCTGTTTCCCAACACCACTCTATTGGTTTCAGTTTCCGGGTCAGCCGTGCCGGACGAGGAGAAAATTCGGGTGTTGAGAGAGTTGTTGCTCATATTTGGGATGGCAACCAACGCGGTGCAGGTGTGCGCGACGGCGCGGGATACCGAAGATGAAGTCGTCTGGTGTCGGCAGGTAGTGACTACGAACCGCGTCATCCTGGTTTCCTCCGCCTCCCATTTGCCGCGCGCGATGGTGCTGGCGCACCGGCACAGTGTCAACGCCGTGCCAGCTCCGAGCGGTTACCTTGTGGACACGGTAACGCCGTCGGTCTTCAGCCCGGGCCATCTGTTTCCCAGTGCGGGCAATCTCCAGAACAGCGAACGCGCCCTGCACGAGTATCTGGGCCTGTTGTGGGAGGCGGTGAGGGGACAGAAGGCAGAGGACGGCGGACGGTGAGGCGGTGTATCGGTGAACCGGTCATTCAGTGGCTTTCGCTTGCGAATTTCTCGCGGTCATCGAGCATCAAGGCTTGCTTGAACGGTTGGCGGGGGTTGGCCGGATTCTGGGCGGCCTGATCTATCGCCATGAATCCTTCTGCTTCTGAAACGCTGGACCACCGAAACACCGAGACACCCGTTAGTTTCTACTGGATGACTGTTTCCATCATCTTGCCGGTGCGCAATGAGGCGGCGACGATTCGCGAGGTCCTGACGGCGATCCTGCAACAGGACTATGCGCGGGAGTTGATTGAAGTGGTTCTGGCGGACGGGATGTCGGAGGACGGAACGCGGGAGATCGTGCGGGAGTTGGCCGAGACGGATTCACGCTTGCGGATGGTGGACAATCCGAAGCAGATCACGCCCGCGGGCTTGAACCTGGCTATCCGCGAATCCCGCGGGGAGGTGATCGTGCGGGTGGATGGACATGGGGTCATTCCGCCAAACTACGTCCGCGAGTGCGTCGTGTGTCTGGCCAGCGCGCAGGCTGAACCCGCTCTCCGCCTCGATCGGGCAGAGTCCGACGCCATTCTCGCCCAAGGTCCCTCGCCCGCGGGAGCGAGAGAGGGTGGTCGCAGACCGAGTGAGGGTAATCAGGCACAATCAAACATACATAGCGAAGGGCAGGGGGTGAGGGCTGCGGGTGAGGCGTCGAATCCCTCATCTCCTACTCTTACTCCCCCTCCGCCCTCCGCCTTGCTCGCCGTGGGCGGGGCTTGGGATTCGGTTGGGTGCGGGTTGATGGGAGAAGCCATCGCTGTCGCGATGAGTTCAAAATTCGGCGTGGGAAATTCGCCGTATCGGATTCTTGAGACGGGCTGGACACCAGTGCCGACGGACACGGTGCCGTTTTGGGCGATTCACCGGCGGACCTTCGAACGGGTGGGATTGTTTCGCGAAGAGTTCGTTTGTCACGAGGATTACGAGTTTAACCATCGGCTTCGCTCCGCCGGTGGCCGGATCATGTTGCTGCCTTGGCTGCGGGCAAAGTATTACGTTCGCTCCACGCTCGGGGCGCTGGCCCGGCAGTATTGGCGCTACGGCAACTGGAAAGGGCGCTTCGTTCGCTCCCAGGGCGGGTCCCTCAAAGTGCGCCATTTGATTCCGCCGCTGTTCGTGGCGGCGCTGGCGTTGTGCGGGCTGACGGCACTTTTTAGCGAGGCAGGACGGATCGCCTGCTGCATCCTGATCGCCGCCTACCTTTGCTTTCTTTCAGTCGCCACTGTGACTTTGTTTCTCACCCACCACGGCGACCACCAATCCAGAGATTCCTCTGGTCAGAAATCGCCAATCGGAAATCGCCAATCCCAAATCACACTTCCGCCCTCCGCGCTCCGCCCTCTGTGTTTCACCCGCTTCGCCTTGCTCCCCGTCATCCTTGCCACGTTGCATCTGTGCTGGGGCGCCGGCGTTTGGATGGGGTTGATGCGCGGCAAGGTTGTCGGTCAACCGCCGAGACTCGACGCGTGATCGAGCCAAGTCCCGTTAGGGCTTCGACTCGGGACGGTCCTCGGAACTGTGAACCAGCAGAACGGAGCGCCGGGCTCCGACCCGGCGTGTCTCAAGAGGGTTGCCAACGCGCCATCAGCAGCAATTGCCAATCGGAAATTTGACAGGCCTACAGAAGGAACACTAGATGTTGTTCAAAGGATTGCTTGGTGTATTCGCTTCACCCAGAGTGCATTTTTCGCAATTTGGGGAAGACATTTTTGTGCGCAATTATTTTGTGGAGAAAAAGCGCGGCATATTTGTTGACGTGGGGTGCTTTCATCCCTTTTACGCCTCAAACACCGCCAGGCTATTTCTTGGAGGCTGGCGCGGACTGAGCGTGGACATGGACGAAAATAAGATCCGCCTGTTTCACTTGTTTAGACCGGGGGATATTAACGTGACGGCCGCGGTCTCGGATCAATCCGATCAACCAGTGAAACTCTCACGCTCGCGGCTGACCCAAGGTAGCTATGGGTCGATGGATAAATTGGAGTTCTGTGAGCGTGAAGAGTCAAAACTCAGAACCAAAACCCTGACTCAACTCATCGAAGAAAACAACCTGCCCTCCGTGGACTTTCTTTCGATTGATGTCGAGGGGCATGACTTTGCTGTGCTTTCGGGCCTGAACTTTAACAAGTTCGTTCCACGACTCATCTGTATCGAGATTCAAACCAAAGATTTATCAGTAATTCTAGCAGGTAAGATCAATCAGCATCTTTCGCAGAATGGATATGAAATTGCCGCTTGGTATCCGCCCTCGGTGTTCTTTGAGCAGAGACCTCGCCGGGAAGCGGTGGCGGCTTAGCCTATTCAATCCGAGGACCAGAAAGTTTAAGGGCTAAGAGTTTATGAAACATTATCCGGTGAATGGGAGTGGGCGGGGCATCGATGCACCGCGGATGCACCCAGGTGGCCTTGGCGGGGGTGAACCAAAACCACAATGTTACGTATAACTTGGCGCTGGGTGCTCGGCGTTTTGCCGTTGCTGTATCTTTGGGGGTTGCTCATCAACCACCTCCGGGTGCCGTGGAGCCCAAATCCGCAATATGCCTACGGCTGGTCCGTGCCGTTTCTTTGTGTGTATTTGCTCTGGGAGCGCATGAGCGCCGGAGATCGAAGATCGGATATCGGAGATGGTAGCGCCCGTCCGGCATCTGCTATCTGCCAACCGCCATCTTTTGTCGGCGATCTCCCAACTCCCATCTTCTATCTTCTATTTGCGCTCTGCGCCCTGCTGTACGCGCCGACGCGGTTGATCTAGGAAGCCAGCCCGGAGTGGGCCTTGGTCAGTTGGGCGCTCGCCGGGCAGGTCATCGGGTTTAGGTTGCTGGGGGGGGGGTGCGCTGGGGCCGACGCGCTTGGCGCAGTGCGTCTTCCCAGTATGTTTATTCTTGGTGGCCGTTCCCTGGCCTTACGGCATCGAGCATCCCGTTATCCAAGGATTGACGCGCATGGACACGGCGTTGACGATTGAAATTCTGGGCTGGATCGGCATTCCAGCGATGCAGCACGGCAACGTCATCGAATTGACCACCGGCAGCGTGGGCATTGACAAGGCGTGCAGCGGCATTCGTTCCCTGCAAGCGACCTTGATGCTTTCCCTTTTCTTCGGCGAGTTTACCGCTGACCAAAGGCTTACCCAATTGCTCCCACCAGCCGGGGCTTCTGATTGATGCCGCAACATCACTCGCCGAATTCATCGATAAGCTCGCCCAACCCGCCTCTCCCCGCTTGCGTCGACACCAAACCCCGGTAACTTCCTCGCGTGTCTTGGAAGAATTTAATCCCAACTCCGGCAAGGGCCCCGGTGGCCATGTCTGCCATCCTCGATCTGAGAATGGGCGGTCGGCCACAATTCCGCGTGAACCTATGAACATCGTGGTGCTGGACGGTTTCACCTTGAATCCCGGCGACTTGAATTGGGATGAGCTCAAGGCGCTCGGCCCGTGCGATATTTTCGACCGCACGCCGCCGGAACTAATCGAAGTGCGGGCGGCGAGCGCGGGCATCGTCCTCACGAACAAAACCGTCTTGTCGCGCGAAAGCCTCGCACGACTGGCGGCGTTGCAATACATTGGCGTGCTCGCCACGGGCACGAACGTCGTGGACCTGGCGGCGGCACGCGAACGCGGCGTTCCCGTCACGAACATTCCCGCCTATGGCACGCGCTCGGTCGCGCAGGCCACGTTTGCGCTGCTGCTCGAACTCACCAATCACACCGGACACCACGCCCAAACCGTCCGCGCCGGCCAGTGGACGCAGTCTGCGGATTGGTGCTACTGGGATTTTCCGCTGCGCGAACTCGACGGCTTGACGTTGGGCCTGATTGGGTTCGGGCGCATCGGGCGCGCGGTGGCGGAAGTGGCCCACGCGTTCGGCATGAAAGTCATCGCCCACAGTCCGTCGCGCAACGGTGCGCTGCCGTTCGTGCGCTGGGTGGAGTTGGAGGAAGTTTTTCGCGCGAGCGACGTGCTGAGCCTCCACTGCCCGCTCACCCCGCAAACCCGCCACTTGGTGAACGCCGAGCGTTTGCGCCTGATGAAACCCACCGCGCTGCTGCTCAACACCAGCCGCGGCCCGCTGGTGGACGAAGCCGCGCTCGCCGAAGCTCTGAATAGCGGCGCGCTCGCCGGTGCCGGGCTGGATGTCTTGTCCGTCGAGCCCCCGCCCGCGACGAATCCTTTGTTGCTGGCCAAGAATTGCCTCATCACCCCGCACAATGCCTGGGGAACGCAAGCCGCCCGCGCCCGCCTGCTGCGCGTGGCGGTGGCCAATGTCCGCGCCTTTCTCGCCGGGCAACCCGTCAACGTGGTGAATCCCTGACTGATGGGAAAACGGCGAGCATCCAACATCCAACATCGAACGCCGAACATTCAAAGAACGTGCGAAGCCGGGTTCGATTCGGCGTTGGATGTCGGGTATTTTGGAACTTTAGCCGTGTCCCCCGTAATGGGGACTGTTGCGAATCGGGGCGGCGACTATTATGACGGCGTTGTTGGCGCTGCGTTCTCAGTGCCGTGTGTGAAGAGGCCGGACCTGTTGTCCGGCCTTTCGTTTTCTACGGGGCGGTAACGCGGACGAGTGAAACTGGGAGGGGCGGTGAATTTTTGAATGTTCTGGGCGGTTGAACCGTCGGACACAGTAAGGCAGAATGGCCTTGTCGCCCAAAGTGGCGAGAAAAACAAAAACGTAAAAAAGCAAACAATCCAAAGATATGAAAAAGCAAATACTGGTAGTCGTTGCGGGTCTGGTCCTGTCGGCTTGGGTGGCTTCGGCCGAAGATGCCAAAGCTATTTATGAGAAGAGCTGCGCCAAGTGTCATGGCCCGGATGGCGCGGGGCAGACGAAGATGGGGCAGAAATTGGGCGTCAAGAATTACACGGATGCCAAAGTCCAGGCCGCGATGAAGGACGAGGAGATGACCAAAGCCATCAAGGAAGGTGCCAAGGACAAGGAAGGCAAGACGGTCATGAAACCGGCCGAAGGTCTTACCGATGCGGACATCAAAGGCTTGGTCACGGTGGTTCGCGGTTTCAAGAAATGATGCGGGGTTAGCGCCTGAAAAGGAACGGCCGGATCGGTTGTCCGGCCGTTCGTCTTGTACATTGGCTTGTCCCACCCGGCAAATCAGCCATGCTGTCCTCACCGAGGCATGAATCCGAGCTTCGAGATTTGATTATGAAACTAAGAACTACCAACTCGCAGATCCAGACCAGCAACCACACCCAACCCGGGTTGATCAGCCTGCCGCCGTTGACCAGTCAGCCTCCGAGGAGATCGGGGGCTTTGGCTCGGACGATCGGGGCCGCGACCGTTCTTTTCTTGGGCGGGGTTTCGGCGCTCGCCGCTGGCGACGATCCTTTCGTGAAGCGGGAGCCGCCAGCGGTGGTTGGTCGCTGGGATTTGGTGGTTCGCGGTTCTGAGCGCGAATACCCGTCCTGGCTCGAAGTCAGCCAATCCGGCTATCGCACGTTGGTCGGTAGTTACGTCGGTCAGTTTGGCAGCGCCCGTCCCATCGGCCAAATCGAGGAAGACCAGGGGCGAATTCATTTTGCGCTGCCGCCGCAATGGGAGCGGCGTCCCAACGATGTGGTGTTCGATGCCAAGCTCGAAGGGGATGTGCTGCGCGGCGAAGTTACCGACGATCAGGGGAAGCGGATTCATTTCGAGGGCCGCCGCGCCCCATCGCTCCAACGGGAGCAACCGCCCAAGTGGGGCCCGCCGATCGAACTTTTCAACGCACGGGACCTTGCCGGCTGGAAGCCGCGCCATCCGGAGGCTAAGCACGGTTGGTTGGTCCAGGGCGGCCTGCTGACTAATGCGATCCCCGGCAACGACTTGCTAACCGAGCGGAACTTCACGGACTTCAAGCTCCATGCGGAATTTCGCTATCCGAAAAAGAGTAACAGCGGCATCTACCTCCGCGGCCGATACGAGGTGCAGATCGAGGACAACTTTGGGCTGCCGCCCGACGCCCATCGTATCGGTGGCGTGTATGGCTTTCTGACGCCCAGCGTCAATGCCGCAAAAACACCCGGCGAGTGGCAGACCATGGAGATAACTTTGGTTGGCCGGCTCGTTACCGTGGTGCTAAACGGCGAGCGGATCATCGAGCGACAAACCATCCCGGGGATTACCGGCGGCGCACTGGATAGTGACGAGGCCAAGCCCGGCCCCATCCTGCTGCAGGGCGACCACGGCCCCATCGCGTTCCGGAAGCTGATTCTCACACCTGCGAAGTAAGGTAGCCCGGAGGATCGAGAGATCCTGGCACAGCTTGCGGCCGCAATCCCCGGACTTGAAACGTGCGGACTGGTTCGCACGCTGGGGTTTGGAGTGTTTAGCCGACCCGTTCGAGGGAGGCGGTTGAGCTTTGATCATGCGGCGGCCCGGTTCGTCATGGTCCGGCAGGTAGGTGAGTCGGCGGTCGTGCGTATTCGACTAATCGCTCCGCCCGTGGCTCGCGCAATTATTCCCGCTTGCCGCCGCGCGGCTTTTGAGGTTTAACGAGCGCGGGCCGCGCGGATTTCCGCTGCCGCCAAACCTGATGCCAGCACACCAACCGACCCCCCGCAGTCCGTGGGCCTGGATTCCCACGCTTTACCTCGCACAAGGCTTGCCGTTCGCCGTGGTCAATTCCGTCTCGGTGATCATGTACAAAAGCCTCGGCGTCTCGAACGCCGACCTCGCGTTTTACACCGCCTGGCTTTACCTGCCGTGGGTGATCAAACCGCTCTGGAGTCCGGTCGTGGACATCCTGCGAACGCGGCGCTGGTGGATCTGGACAACGCAACTTCTGGTTGGGGCTGGGTTCGCGGCGGTGGGTTTGTGCCTGCCGCTGCCGATTTTTTTCAAAGCGACACTCGCATTGTTTTATCTCGTCGCGTTCAGTTCCGCGACGCACGACATTGCGGCGGACGGCTTTTACATGTTCGCCTTGAACGAAAAGCAGCAGGCGTTTTTCGTTGGCATCCGAAGCACCTTCTTTCGCATCTCGATGATTTTTGGGCAGGGGCTGCTGGTGATTCTGGCGGGCGGGATTCAAAGCCAGACCGGTTTGCCGAAAGTCCAGATCAACGTCGAAGCGAAACCCGGCGTGGCGCTCGTCGAAACCTTGGACCTGGCGCAACTGAGCGCCGGAACTCTGACGCCGGCCGTTTCTCCTGACGCCGGAGCGGACCGCGGGCGGGCGGGAAAATTGCGCGTCACGGTCGAGCCGGCTCAAATCCAAATCGCCCCGCAATCGCGAACGAAAGCGGAAGTGGCCGCTTTGCTCGGAGTCGTCAAGAGTTGGAACACGATCAACAATTTTCATCGCACTCGACAAAGCGCGGGCCGCGCGGGCCAGCAGCAGGTGGGGAAATCCTGGTGGAGCCGAAGGGTTGGTGCGCCGTTGGAAAATTTCCTGCGCCCCCATTTTGGCCGGGACGCGGCGGCCGAAAGCGACCTCGCCGGCAACCTCGGCGTGGTGACACTGCGTCTGACCCAACCCCCGGGCCGGGAAATCGTCGTCACGCCGGCGTTCGTGTCCGGGGACAAAAGCGTGTCGCTGGCCGAAGGCGCGCGGCTCGTCTTTGACGACACGAACTGGAACCGGCCGGCGCTCGCGGTCATTCAACTCGACCCGAAACTCAAAGCGGCGACGCGCGCGGTGTTCGAAGTCCGCTCCGGCAACATTCCGCTATCGTGGACGGTCACCTTTCTAGTATTGCTCGGCCTGTTTGCACTGTTCGGATTCTGGCACAAGTTCATTCTCCCGCAGCCCGCCGGCGACCAACCCGGAAACGCGCAGGACATCCCGGCGTTCATCAAGGAATTCTTCAAAACCTTCGGCGCGTTTTTCGCCAAACCCAGAATCCTCGCGCTGCTGTTGTTCCTCGTGCTCTACCGCTTCGGTGAGGCGCAACTGATGAAACTGGTCACGCCGTTCCTGCTGGACGCGCGGGAGGTGGGCGGGTTGGGGCTGACGATCGGTCAGGTGGGCTGGGTGTACGGCACCATCGGCATCCTGGCGCTGACGTGCGGCGGCTTGGCCGGCGGCTTCGTCGCTTCAAAGCACGGGCTGAAATCGTGGTTGTGGCCGATGGTAATCATCATGCACCTGCCGGACGCGATGTTCATTTACCTCGCCAGCGCGCAGCCGGATAACTTTGTGATCATCACGCTCTGCGTGGCGGTTGAGCAATTCGGCTACGGCTTTGGTTTCACCGCCTACATGCTCTACATGATTTACATCGCGCGCGGTGAGCACAAGACGGCCCACTACGCGATCTGCACCGGCTTCATGGCGCTGGGGATGATGCTGCCCGGCATGTGGAGCGGCTGGTTGCAGGAAATCATCGGCTACCAGCATTTCTTCGTGTGGGTCATCCTGGCGACGATTCCGAGTTTCCTCGTTGTGCTGCTCGTGCCGCTGGATCGGGAGTTTGGAAAGAAGGGGTGAGGCGTGTTCCGTATTGCGTTTGCGTCAAGTCTTGCGGGGCGGTGGCCTGCCGCTTGATGCAGCACGCAACGCGCAGCACGCCTTCACTTCTCCACAAACAACGCCAATGAAGCCGTGTAGCCGTGGAGAAAATTCTTTTCGCCCACCGGCCCGATCTCGCCGTTGCAGAAAAAGCCGACCAGCCCGATGCCGCCCAGTTGTTGCTGCACCAACTGTGCGTCGTGACTGGAGCGGCCGAACAGATTTTTGCCGCGCCCGTTGCAGCAGCACAGACAACCGCCGTAAATTTTCGCCCCGGCCAGTTGGCGGCGGGTGCGCCCAAGCAATTCGCTCATGTCATCGCTCGCGCCGCCCGCGTCGCGCCGCTGGAACTGCATCGTCTGGCCCGCGCGCGGCAGCGCCCCGACGGCCAGCACCCCCGAGTTGGGGTCTCCGCCCAGCAGGTTGCGCACGAGAAAATCGCCACGATGAAAATCTTCGAGGTATTCGTTCACCACCAAACCGATGAACAGGTTCCCGCGCACCTTGCGCTGATCATCGGCGGACAATTTGTTCACGGTCTCCGCCAAAACCTCGTACGCCGGACGATTGGCGATGCGATGAATCAGGTTCTGCTCCACGCGCGTGAGCGTCCAGGTCTCGCCGATCGGCGTGCAGCCCTGGGAGATGACGCCCGCCAGCTTCACGGCACCGCCCACGGAGAGCGCCACGCCGCCCTCCTCGAAGACATCGCCGTTCAGATACACCTGCGTCGTCTGGTCCGCAGGCGTACCGCTCGCCAATCCGCCGAATACTGGCAGTGGCGCGTAAGCTTCGTTCCAGCCGCGCAACCACGATTCGGCGTCGAGATGGAACGGGTCAATGAACGCGAGCCAGCCGTTGGTGTGCTCTGATTCGAGGCCGGTTTCCAGCCGCCAATAACCGCCGCCGTTGGATTCCTCGACCTGGGATTGGGTGAAGTAAAACTCCTTGAGCACCGCGCCCGGTAGCGAGTAGAGCGCCAGGGCGACGCCGCCGTTTTCCTCAATTTCCTCCGCGCCTGCCACCAAGCCGGTGCTGGAGCAACCGACCAGCAACGGGATGCGCGCATGGACCCGGAGAATTTCCAACACCTGCTTCGCGTGCTCGAAAAACTTGGGGGTCATGAACACGAGGCCCAGCGAAACCTGCGGGGCCCGCAATTGCCGGCGCAGGTTCTCGGCCCACTCGCGCAGGCCGGCTTCCTCGAAGTCGCCCCGCCAGTGGGAGGCGACTGAAAATTCCGTGTTCACGCTGTCAAGTTAACGGCGCGCGGGCCGATTGCAAACGGCAACTGTAATTGCAGCCGATCGAACCTTGGGTGCGGCGCTGTTTTCGGTGGAGCCAAAAACAGGTCCTGTAACTGACCCCGACAACCTTTTGATGCATATACGACCAAAGGTTGTCGGCATCATTTTCTAAGATTCCTGGCAAAGGGTTGACTTTGTTCCAGCGCCAGCGCCGCCGACTGGGGCGGAACGTGGGTCTCATCGCACCTGCCCCGAGCCGCTTGAAGGTGAAACTCCAGACCCTTCGCTTGCTTTTCCTGATTGAAGTCGGCCCGGGCACCGGAAACGAAAAAGCCGGCGCGCACTTGTCATGCGCGCCGGCGGGAAGAAAGAAACAAATGCGACTACTTCAACTCTGCCGCGTGGAACTCCTGCCAGTCGTCCAGGTTGTTCAAGTTGATGGCGTCGGGACAGACCGAGCTGGCGTCGGTAATGCCGCTCGCCTTGAGGATGCCGCTGGCCGTCGTGTCGTCGTGAATGTAGCCTTGCATCGCCACGTTGAGCTTGTGGATCGTGGCTTTGTCCAGCTTCACGCCCGGCTGCTGCTTGATCCACGCTTCCAACTGCGGATAGGTGGGCTTGGCGTCGGCGATGTATTTCTTGACGGCGTCCGGGCTGAGTCCGAGCGCGCTGCAGACCATCGCATCGTAGCCTTTGCCCAGGCCCGGGTAGCCGTCGGCTAGTTTGCCGCACGCTTCGAGCGAGACTTTGAGCCAGAGGCGCGGGAGGTGCAACACGCCGAGGGGGCCAGCGACGCCGGAACTAATCAGAGGAACAATTTTTACCATAGATATAATCAGGTTTTGGTTTGTGGTTAATGTGACGGCGTGAGCTTAGGTAAAACCGGCAACCGGTCAATTGGATTTTGCGCGGTTCGGAATTTCGCCTTCAGGCGGCGGCGCCAGGCCTTCGGGTCGCTGGCCTTCGATCGAGCGGAGCAGCGAAGGCTCCTCGCCGCAAACGTAGCGGCCGTGGCCGGTATCGACTTCCCGGTCGAAGCTGGTAGAACGACTCGACGTCGGCAGCGCGCGTGAGTAAAGGGCCGCTGGTGGCGGGGTGCGAGGCGCAGCGCTCATCGTCTTCGGGAAATCATGAAATAAACTTCGCCGCTCTCAGCGCCCGGCGCCAGCTTTTCTCGATTTGCTCGCGCAACACTTTCGCGTCCTCCCAACTGCTGGGAAACGCGTGCAGGTTGTAGCCAAGCCAAAGCGGGCCGAGTTCCGGCACGGCGATCAACTCGCGCCCCGCTGGCGTGGTGGCGAGCCAGGTTTCCATGACCCGATCCATGAATGGAACGTAGTCGCGAAATTCCGGCGTGAAGCGCCCGCGCCCGTCAGTCACGGGTACCTGGCAATGATGGCCGTTGAACGGCCGAAAGTGAAACTGCTGCGCGCGTTGGATCAAATCGGGGCGCCCGCCGAGCCGCGGCCAGAACGGCGCCAGCAGATGTTTCACCACGGCGAGGTGCGAGTAATCCCACGTCATGGGCAGGAGTTCGCCGGCGGCCTGCTGGTAGCCATCTGCCAGAGCGTAAGCTTTCTCCGGCGTTTCGGTGCAGGTATCGCGATGCACCTCGACCGCGACTTCGAGGCCGAGCTTTTTGCCCTCGGCCAGGAGTTTTTGCGCGAGACGAATCGCCACCGGCGTCGGCGTGTCGTGATCGCCAAGCTGGACGTTCACATGCCGCGCGCCGGCGTCTTTTTGGGAACGCAGCAAGGCGGCGAACTCGCGCGGGTTGCCGGACGCGAAATAGCCCACGCGCATCAAACCGAGTTGGTCGCCGAGCTTCGCGTGTTTTCGGGTGAGTTGCGTGGTAAAACCGTCGAAGCCGGCATCCTTCACCGCGCGGAGCTTGCGTTCGAGCGTCCACTCGTGCGCCTTCGTGGGATGCCAGACAAGGGTCCACAGGTTGGCGACGTGGCGCAAGATAGGGAGGATGGTTTCAGTCTTTGTTTTCATGGGTCATTAAGGGGCGCGGCGCGATTTCTTCGGCGACGGCAGGGGCTGGCGCAGCCGCTTCGATGGAAGCCGCTGCGGCTTCGCCCTCGCCAGCGCGCTTCGGCCAGATGTGAAAGCCGCCGTGAAAGCGCTCGGTGATTTTCCACGTGCCCCAAATTCCCTTGCCCTCGCGGAAGCCGCGATAGAACACGTCGTGTGCGCCGACGTAGGTTTTGATCCACGAGCACTCCAAGGACTTCTCGTCGTATTGACCGCGAATCAGGAAGCGCCCCACGTCGTCGTTGCCGTCGCCGGTCATCTTGCCGCCCGCGAATGTCAGGTGCAGGTCCATGCGATGCTTGTCCTTCGGGCTGTAATTGTAAAAGCCCGTCTAGGGACCGGAGGGAAAGATCGAATCGCTCACAACGGGGTTGTGGTGTTTGGCCGCTGGACTGTCGAAGAATACACTTTCATTGTGGGGCCCGTCGGACCTTTCGGAATTGTCCGACAGGTCCGACGGAGAAGGCCGGGGCAAGGGTCATCCGTTGCTGGCAGCCTTGCCTCGCCCTTTGAACGTCAGTTCCGCAATGCCCGACTTGTCCAGTTCGCCAAAGCCCTCCTTCACCATGCGGTCGTATTGTTTCTTGGCGGCGGTGGCGAGCGGGAGGTTCAAACCCTGCTCCTTGGAGAGTTTGAGCGCGATGCCGGAATCCTTCGCGGCGTGCGCGGCGGAGAAGAAACAGGAGTGATCGCGGTTCTGCATGTCCTCGCCGTCGGTCACCAGCACGCGGGAGTTGGCGCCCGTCTGCGAGAAAACTTCGCGGAGCGTGGCGAGGTCGAGTCCGAGCGCCGCGCCCAAGCCGAGGCCCTCGGCCAGCCCGGCGGTGTTGATGTTCATCACCATGTTGACGAGCGCTTTGACCTGCGCCGCTTTGCCGGCGGTGCCGATGTAACGGAGCAATTTTCCTTCGTCGCTCAATTTTTCGAGCAGCGGTTTGGCGCGCTCGAACACCTCGGCTTTGCCGCCGATCATCAGGTAGAGCGTGCCCTGCCGCGCTTGATTGATGCTGGAGGCCATGCAGGCTTCGAGCGAACTCGCGCCTTTGGCCTCGCACTTTTGCTCGACCCACACGTGGACGGCGGGCGAAATGGTGGCGCAGTTGATGAACAGCTTGCCCTTGGCGCGGCTTAATAACCCCCCGCCGCCGTAGATCTTCTTCATCGCCTGGTCATCGGTGACGACGGTGATGATCACGTCCGAGAGTGCGGTGACGACCTTCAACTGGTCGGCGGCTACGCTGCCGATTTCCTGGGCCAGCGTTTGCGCCGCGGCGGCGTTCACGTCATAGACGACGCCGACGGTGTAGCCACATTCCTTCAGCCGCCGCGCCATGTTGGCGCCCATGCGACCGACTCCGACAAATCCGATTCTTTCTGACATAGTTTTTTCTAGTTTAGTTTTGTTTGGTTCAAACTGCCGCCGCGCGCTTCGCCCGTTCCCCGCGCGTCAATGGATCACGCGATGATGCTAAGGAAAGTATCGCGATTGGGCAACTGCCCGTGCAGCTCCCGGCGATAGCAATGGTGGTCCGCCGCCACCAGCCCTTTGGTGCTGGCGATCTTCATGAAGGCGCTGGCGTTGCGGGAAGATTCCTCCCAACCGTCCAAGGCCAGGCGCTCATGCTCGGAGGGCTGGCAATAGAGCGCGTGGTCAAAGTCCCCCTTGGGATGCACCTTGCCATCGTGAATGTGGACGGTCGGGAAAAACAAAGTCTTCAGGTCGCGCCGCGGAAAGGAAAACGCCATGGGATGCACCGTCGCCGCGCCCGACTTGAGCTTGAAGACGGCGAAACCGAAATCGCGGTAGCCCGGAAGCTTGTCCCAAGCATCGGCGGGGAGCCGAAACCGTTCATCGAGGCGGGAAAAATCCTTCACCGTGGGAACGAAGGAGGCTTCAAAGCTGCCGACTTTCACCACGGCCAGCGGTCTTGCCGCGGCTTGGGTGTGAGCGGAGTCGGGCGGCGGCAATGCCCCTTCACTTTTAGAAACAGGAAAACCCTTTAGCAGGTCGGTGAAGAAGCCAGCGTAGCCGCTAAGGTCAATGAAGTTGACGCCCTTTTCGCCCGTGCCAATTTTCACCGGCAAAGGGAGCCCCATGGCCAGTTCGTGTTTGGTAATCACCGTCATGCTGTAAACCAGGAATTGCCGGCCATTTTCCGCGGCCCGGGCAAAGATGTTGGTGGCGCTGACCGAAATCACAGGGCGGGAGAAGCAACACATAGAGTTTTTTTAGTTCGGTTACTCGGTTTTGGATTTTGTCGCTGGCGAAACGGTGGCTCAGTTCCCTTTATCCACCCCGGCGGCTTCCCGCGAATTCTCCGGGCCCGGCTTCGGGTGGTTTTCCTTCAGCGTGCGCAGCATGTGCTTGATGTCGGCCGCGCCGCGAATTCCGACGTAAACCGTGATCGTCGAATACCACACGAGCACCGCCAGGGTCAGCAGTCCCCAAAATGGATGGTTGGTCAGCATGGCAGAGAGATTCATGGTAATAGTCCTTTCAGTCGCGGCGGGGTTGGGGTTTGAGCAAAGAGCCAATCACCATCGCCACGACCACGGCAGCGTAGGTGCCGATGTTCACGAAGTTATCGCCAATGTAGTGTGTGGCCCAACCTTCGGTCACGGCTTTGCCCTCTTTGACGAGCGCCTGTCCGGCGGCGTCGAGCACCGCCACCTTCAGAAACATATTCAGCGAAAGCGCCAGCACGGGCAGCGCTGCGCCGACCGCGATCGCCGCGATGGCGCCCCAGTTGTTCGCCCGTTTCCAATAGCAGCACGCGATTAGCAGAATGGACATGCTCGCCAGATAAATCGTTCCGGTGGTTTGCAGGTATTCCCACAGGTTGCCTTCGAGCTTGTACCAAAGCCCCCAGATCAGCAGGAACACGCCGATCAGCGCGATGATGCAGCGATTCCAGAGCAGGCCCTTCTTCTCGGACCACGCCGTTTTGCGAAACGGCGCGAGGATGTCGTTGTAGATCACGCTGCCCCAAGTGAGCATGTAGGACGAATCCGTGGACATGTCCGCCGCGAGCATTGCCGCCACGAGCAGGCCCATCATGCCCGCCGGCACCATCTGGCTCAGCAGAAACGGCATGGCGAAGAGCGATCCGTCCTTCTCGCCAAATTGGAGACCGATCTTCGCCACCACGGACGGTTCGATCATGGCCAGCGCCGCGATGCCCCAGATGCCCGGAATCACCCAGCGGCAGACGAAGAAAAACGCGGTGCCGGTATAAACTTTGCGCCCGGTCTTGCTGTCCTTGGCCGCGAGCAACCGCGCGATGCACGTCTGCCAAGTGAGCACGGCGGCGGTGTTGGTCAGCAAATTCGACAACACAAACGGCCAGCCCAGGTCTTTGGTGACGAACGGATTGAACCCGCCTTCGCCGTGATGGGTCTGGACTGCTGTGACAATTTTGTCCCAGCCCACTTGATGCAGCACCAGGAAAGTCACCACCAGCAAGCCGAGGCTCATCACCACGAACTGGAGAAAATCCGTCACCAGCACGGACAACATTCCGCCGAGGATGGTATAAACGGCAACGCCGATGAGCAGCACGGTCATCGCGAGTTCGAGATAGCGGAGGTTCATGCCGCAGCAGACGACGAGGAACTGCCCGCCGACGCGCAGGAACACGCCCATGTTGAGCAGGCCGCCCAGCACGATCACCACGCCCGCCAGCCAGCGCACCGTCTTGCCGTAGCGCTGCTCGAACAACTCCGGGATGGTCATTACGCCGGAATCGCGCAGCGGCTTCACGCAAAAGCCGGTGTAGCCCACGACGAACATCGCGATGGCGTTGCAGAGGCCGGGAATCGCACCCGCAAACCCGCGCGTGTAACCCGCCTGCGCCGTGTACATGCAGGTCACGATGCCAAATTCCGTGGCCGCCAGCGACGCGATGCCGAGATAGACATTCATCTCGCGCCCGGCCACGAGGAAGTGGTCCACCCGCACCACATACTTTCGCACCATCAGTCCGGCGACCATCGTCGCCAGCAGATACAGCCCGACGATGCTTCCATCCAGCAACCAGTTGAAATGTGTTGTCATGTCAGTTTCACTTTGCACCCTTGACCAGCAGAGAAATTGAATAAAGCGAGGTTTGCGCGGTGATGAAAAGTATTTTGCCGTCCGCGCCGCCGAAACCCAAATTGGCCGGTGACTCCGGCACGAGAATCTTGCCGATCAACTTTCCATCCGGCGCGAAAATGTGGACGCCATCGCCCGCGCTCGAAAAACCCCGACCCTGCGCGTCGCACCGAATCCCATCCGGCACCCCCTTTATCAATCACGGCAAACCCCGCGCCGCCCGTGAGCGTGCCGTCCCGCTGGACAGCGAACTCGCGGATGTGATGCGGCTGGCCGGAGTCTGCGACGTAGAGCTTCTTTTCGTCCGGCGAGAAACACAGACCATTGGGCATGTCGAAATCTTTGACGACAACGGTGGCGGTCTTGGTTCGCGGATCGAAGCGGAAAACGTAATTGCCATCCTGCTCTTTCGGAGCGCCTTTGGGCAAACCATACGGCGGGTCGGTGAACCAAATCGTGCCGTCGGACTTCACGACCGCGTCATTCGGCGAGTTGAATTTCTTGCCGCCGGACTGGTCCACGACCGTTTGCCACGAGCCGTCCGCTTCCCGCCGGCTCACGCGCCGGCCGGTGTGTTCACAGGAGAGGAGCCGGCCCAAGCGATCCACGGCGTTGCCATTGGCATTGAAGCTCGGTTTGCGAAACCCCGTGAGGCCCTCCTTGGCTGTCCACTTCTTGAGCTCATCCGTCGGAATGTCGCTGAACACCAGATAGCCGCCGTCCTGGGTGCACCACACCGGGCCTTCAAGAAATTTCATGCCGGTGGCGAGCCTCTCCAGCTTCGCGCCTGACGGCACGATCTGCTTGAATTCCGCTTCCTCCCGCACCTCGAAATCCGCGGCTCGCGCCAGCCCGAGCGAGGCGGAGAAGCAAAGCAGTGTGAGCAGGACCGGGCGATGCAGGAATCGGCATGGGGCGGTCGCGAATTCATTCATGAGCGGGCAAGCTCTTAACAGGAAGCCCCCGGCGCGTCACTCAGAATTTTTCTGACAGCATTTCGTTTGTGACTTTTACAACTTTTTCCGGCTAACTCTCCGCATGTCCTTGCTGAACGACATCGAACCATTGAAACAAACCGCGCTCGCGGAGCTTAAAGCCGCGCCAGATCTCGCCGCGCTTGACCATGCCAAAGGTGCGTGGATCGGGCCGCATGGCAAGTTCACCGCGTTGATGAAACAACTCGGCTCGCTGCCGAAGGAAGAGAAGCCGGTGGCTGGCAAACTGATCAATGCCGCCAAGATCGAACTCGAAGCCGCGCTCGCCGCCCGCCGCGAGGAACTCGAGCTCGCCGCCGCCCGGCCCAAGGAGCCGACGGATTTCACGTTGCCCGGACGCCGCCGCGCGCTCGGGCGGCTGCATCCGCTGACGCAAGTCACCGAGGACATCGTCCGCGCCTTCCGCAAAATCGGCTTCGCCGTCGCCGATGGGCCGGAGATTGAGGACGAGTATCATTGCTTCGACGCGCTGAACACGCCCGCCGACCATCCTGCGCGCGACATGCAGGACACGTTTTATTTAATGGGGCGAGCGTCCTCGCCTGAAGGCAAGCTGACACCAACCGGGCCGGCCAGTGGGGCGTCGGTAGGCGAGACGCCTGCCTCACTGCTCCTCCGCACGCATACCAGTTCCGTCCAAATCCGCGTTATGCAATCGCAGCCGCCACCCGTCCGCATCATCGTGCCGGGTCGCGTGTATCGCCGCGACAACGCCGACGCCACGCACAATCCGACCTTCCACCAGATCGAGGGCCTTTACGTGGACAAGGGCGTGACCGTCGGCGATCTCAAAGGCACGGTGGAATTCGTCTTCAAGGAACTCATGGGCAGCGATGTGAAAATTCGCTTTCGCCCGCACTATTTCAGCTACACCGAGCCGAGCTACGAAATTGACTTCACCAACGCGCTGGTGAAGAAGATGGGGAAGGACTGGCTGGAGATTGCGGGCTGCGGCATGGTGCATCCGCAGGTCTTCGAGACCGTCGGCTACGATCCCGAGGTCTGGACCGGCTGGGCGTTCGGCTTCGGCATTGAGCGCATCGCCATGCTCCGCTACGGCATCAACGACATCCGCCTCTTCTACGAAAACGACGTGCGGTTCTTGAAACAGTTTTGACGCCTGCCCGTTGCCGCTGGATTAGTCAATATTTGCTGGCTACCAGAAACGGCACGAACTACCCTCTGGCTGCAATTACCCGGACGGACGCAACCAAACCCGAACCGAAAGTCGAAAGAAGTTTATGGCTGATACAAAAACTGTAACCGACCAAGCCAAAGGATTGTTGAGCAAATCAATCCAAGGCCAGATCCAACTGTTCAACCGTATGTCAACCTTGACGACGGACGCGACCAAGGCCTTGCTCGCCGGAGACAAAACCCAACCGCGGCCCACGGTCGGTGAAGGTTTCCGCCGGCTCGTGGAGTTGAATCTCGCCTGTTGGTCCGCCGCCGCTGACCACGGTCTGGCCCTGGCCAATGACATGGCCGCTGCCTGCGAGAAGGCGCTCGGTCTTCAGGCGGCGCCGCCGGTGCCGGCCCCCAGATCGAGAAAGTCCGCCGGCAAAGCTGCGGCGTAAGTTCATTTCCCGTTTGCCCGGCCAACCGGAAGTGTGCGCATGGCGTCCCGAACCAGGAAGAAATCAGTCCCGGCCAAGTCCCGCTCCGCCGCGAAGGAAACTCCGCTGGTGGTCATCGCCCAGACGCAGGCCAACGACAAGTTTTCCCTGCTGGACGCGGCGTTGACGCAGTCCGGCTTTTGGCCGCAACTGGAGCAAGCGTTGCAAGTCGCCGCCGTTCCGGGCAGCGAATTTTCCATCCTCATCAAGCCCGATCTCGAACTGTTCAATCCCGGGGATTCGACGGGCACGGATCCCGAACTGGTTGAACACCTCATTGATCTGCTCCACGACCGCGGCTACACGCGGGTGAGCGTGGGCGAGGCCCGCAATGTCTGGAGCTTGTGGCTCGAAAATCGCGACGTCGCCGTCCTGGCGGAACTGGTCGGCTACCACTACGTCACGCCGCAGGGCCGCGCCTACGACATTGTAGATTTGAGCGATGAGGTGGTGCCCGTGCCGTTCCCGGTCGAGAGCGGGTTACACGACACCGGCCTCGGCCGCGCCTGGGTGGAAGCGCATTATCGAATCAATTTCGCCAAGAACAAAACCCACGAGGAATTCCATTTCGCCCTCTGCCTGCAAAACCTGCTGGGCGTGCTCCCGCTGCGCGACAAGGAATACCACTACCGGCACCGCCTCAAGCCCTGGGACGTTTGCGTGGCAGTTCACCGGCAAACCCCGGCGCATTTCAATCTCATTGACGCCTTCATCAGCAATCACGGCAGCGAAGGTTCGCGCGCCGCGCATCCGCTGGAGACGCGCGCGATCATCGCCGGTGCCGACGCCTTGTTGGTGGATTGGGCGGCCAGCCTCAAGATGGGGGCCGATCCCTATGCCTCGCCGCTGAACGCCAAAGCCCTGCGCGAGGTCGGCCTGCCGCCGCGTCACGAGATCATCGGCGACCTCACGCCTTATCCGGGCTGGATCAATCCCGCGCCGCTGCTGATTGATGCCGTGCGGAAACGTCAGGAGTCGCCCGCCCTCAGCCGTCTGGTGAAGCCGTGGCTGCAAACGGTGAACCGCGAACTGTTCCCGTTCAAGGATCTGGTGAACGACCGGATCAACGCCGTGGCGACCAAATATCTTTCCCAGCTTGATTCCAACAATGCCGCCTTCGCGATGTTCGTCGGCCTGAACTACGTGCTGGCCTATGCGCATCGCGGCCTCGAAGCGTACCAGATCAGCTACAACAAGGAGCGCCTGTTGTGGCGGGAAGCGCCGCTCGATTTCGACCCGGCGGCCTTCAAGCCGGCTGATTACGAAGCGGTGGTGGATTACATGCAGCCGCTGCACCGGATCATTCGCGAGACGCCGCCGGAGCCGAACGGCCTGCGCTGGCGTTATCTGGATGGTTCCGTGCTCTTCGAGTTTTCGCACCTCACGCCGGTGCCGTTCGAGCAATTCGTGGCGCGGGTGGACATTGCGCGCGCCGTGCAGTCCATGAATGATTACATCGGCGGCGCGTGCGTGCCCATCGCCCGCGACGAGGCCGGCAAGGTCATTTACCAAGCTGAGCGCAACATCTACCTGCCGCAGCCCAACTGGATCGCCTTCTTCGGCGGCCAACCCATTGATGTCGGCAAGCTGGAATACATTCGCTACGGCGAACGCGAGCAGACGATTTTCTGGCGCACGATCAAGAGCAGCAACGGCTCGGCGGAATTCGATGACGGCATCGTGACCTTCGCCGCCGCGAACCCGGACCAGACGCGCGTGACCATTGTGGCCCGGCAGAAGTTCGCGCTACCGCTCTTTTGGCAGGCGGTCAACATTGACCTTGCGCCGAAGATCAAGGATTTCCTCGTCGTGGACGCCTACACGCGTTACTTCCGCCAAACCATCGCGAATTTTGAGGCGCAGTATCAGGGCCGCGAGTTTCGGATTGGCCGGGCCTGGGATCCCACGGCTGGTGAAAATGCCGCCGCCCCGAATCCGCAACTGGAAGCCATCATCGAGATCTTCACCAGTCTCGGCAAGGCGCTCGCCGGCAACGTCGGCGATCTGTCCGGCGTCTTGCGCTCTCTTGGAATCGGACCGAAACCGGGCACCGCCGCCACGGTTGACGGCCAGGGCTTTCGCCACTTTACCAGCGGGCCGCCGGACCCCGGCCCGACTCGCGCCGGGTTCAATCTGGCGGGACTTTTCCAAAACGCCCGGGGCGAGACGGCGACTTTCTTCACCGATCTCGCCGATGCCATGCGCAAAGACGTGGGCTTGCCCGGCCAGCCAGCCAGCGCGGAAGTTCCCAACTGAGATGAAAGTTCTTGTCACCGGGGCCAACGGGCTGGTCGGCGCCAATCTCGTGCGCGAATTGTTGCACGCGGGACATGAAGTTCGCGCGTTCGTGCGGCAGAAAAGTGATCGGCGCAGTCTGGAGGGCTTGGCGGTGGAAACCGTTTTCGGTGACGTGCTGGACGCCGACAGCCTCAAACCCGCGGCGGAAGGCTGTGACGTGCTGTTCCACGCGGCAGCCGTCTTCGCGTATTGGAATCACCCAGCCGCGGCGCTGAAAAAAATCGCCGTCGAAGGCACGCTCAATACCGTGAACGCCGCGCACGCCGCCGGCGTCGGTCGCGTAGTGCTGACCTCCTCCACCGTGGTGCTCGGCTCCGCCACGGAAAAACAGGTGCGGGACGAAAGCAGCCCCGGCAATGAAACCGATGCCTACTCCGCCGCCAAAGCCGCCCAAGAAGAAGCCGGGTTCGCCCGCGCCGCGGAGCTTGGGCTTGAACTTGTCGCGGTTTGTCCAGGAATGTGCCTCGGCGCGTACGATTATCGGCTCAGCCCCAGCAACGCCATCGTATGTTCGTATCTCAAGGACCCGTGGAAGCTCACCTGGCCCGGTGGTTGCAATCTCGTGTCGGTGCGCGATGTGGCCCGGGGACATTTGCTCGTCGCCGAAAAGGGCGTGCCGGGGGAGCGCTACGTTCTCGGTTCGGAGAATCTCGAGTGGCCCGCGATTCATCGGTTGATCGCAGAACTTTGCGGCGCCAGCCCCTCGAAGTACACCGCCAATCACACCTCCGCTTACCTCGCGGCGACGGCGCAGGAATTCGTTTCGTGGCTGACCCGCAAACCGCCGCTCTCGACCCGCACCCAGGCGAAGATGGTTGGCCGCTACTATTGGTACAACCACGAACGCGCGGCGGCGCTGGGTTACTCTCCCCGCCCGGCACGCGAGGCGTTGGCCGAAGCGATCGCGTGGTTGCTCAGCACCCCGCACATTCCGATGCCGCTGCGCGCCGAGCTGCAGCCGCTGGCCGAAGTCTATGCGGCGTGGGAAACCCTGCGGGCGAGCGCGGAGCGTCTGCGCCAAGGCAAAGCCCCCGCCCGTTCCCGGAAACGCACTGCATGAAGATCAAATCCATCAGCGTCCTCAAACATCCCTGTGCCGAAGTCTGGACAACCATTCGCGATCGGCTGCCGGAGGTCATTCCCTTCATTGAGGACATGGAAAGCGTGACCGTGCAATCGCGCGAGGAAGCCGCCGACGGCACGGTGCGGTTGGTGAACATCTGGAAAGCAAAGCCGAAACTGCCGGCCATCGTCACCAGCTATATCAAGCCCGAGATGCTGGCCTGGACCGACCGCGCGGAATATCGGGTGAAAACGTTGGAATGTTCCTGGCGCACCGAACCGCACTTCTTCACCGAGCGCATCAAGTGTTCGGGCGTCACACGCTACGAACCGGCGATGGGTGGCCGCGGCACGCGGGTGACTTTCGAGGGCGATCTGGAACTTTCCCTGAACAACCTGCCTGGCGTGCCGGCGATTTTCGAGGGCACGCTGGCCCGTGGCGTCGAGACGTTTGTGACGGCGTTGATCCCGAAGAATTTTCGCAACCTCATCGAGGCCGTCGGGCACTTGCTCGACGGGCAGAAGCCTCCGTCACGGGCGAAAGCTTCGGCGGGCTGATCAGATAGCTGTGGTGGAAGCCCAGTCGTGGATCGGCGATCTTCGGCAGACTCACGAATTCATGCAGGTCCGGCATCTTCACCCGCAGGCGGATTTCGTTGGAGGGATAATCATAGACTGTGATGTGATTCAGCCCGCGATTGGCCGTGAACAACAGGCTCTGGTCCTGGGAAAGCTGGCACGCGTAAATCGAATCCAGGAACACGAAGCGGCTGATGCGCAAGGCCCCCATGATGTGCCGGGTGTGGTTGAAGATGCCGCCCCGGCAAAGTGAATCATAGACCTGCGTCGCCATCTGCCGCGAGCATTGCAGGCTGGTGGCAATGTCCGGCCGTTCGTCAATGATCCGGAATTTCGCGAAGCTTTCGAGATCAATGAAAACGATCGTCTGGCTGGCCCCGTTGCAAAAGATCAGTTCCTTGTCCGAGATGGTGACGTCGGAATTGATGTGGGCCGGAGTATCGCGGCTGGTCGCCCAATGCCGCGTCACCTGCTTGCTTTCCGCGTCAATTTCGTAGGCGTATTCCTTCAGGTAAGCCAGCGCCCATTCGTGGTAATCCACCTGATCCAGCGGCGCGACGCGGAAGGAAACGCAGTAGAAAAGGTCCTTGGTTTTGTGCGGCACCAAATGCCAGCAAGTGGTCGGCAGCCGGATGCGCGTGGCTTCGCCCGTTTGCATGTCCCACACGCCGACTTCCTTGGCCTCGCCGCGCCGGCCATACGCGGGACTGTCCATGCCGCCGTAACAGAGATACCGGCCCGACGCGGTCAGCTTCATGGCGTGGGGCAGTTTGAGTTTGTGCGGTCCGAGCTTCTCGCCTTTGGAAAGGTCCTTGAGGTTGAAGCGATAGAAGTAGTCACCGATGGCGGTGATGAACTCCTGATTGTTCAGCCAGATCGAATGAGTGCTCCCTTGCAGGCTGGTTTCACTCGTCTCAAAACGCAGCGTGGAAATGCGATCAAACTCGCGCAGATTCTTCGCGTCATAAAAGACCAGGTGTTGGCCCACATTGCCGAGAAACCCATGCGTGCCGGCTGCATTGACGTTCACAGCGTGGCCCGCGGCGATGCCATCGTAGTAAGTGATCTTGTAGGCGTAAGAATTGTCGGCGGGATCGAACAAAAAGAGACACACGCCCGCCATGCCTTCCAAGCCGTTGATCCCGTTGCCGTCGAGCGCGACGTGGAAGGCGTAGGGATACCGTTTGGTTTCAGGCGGGACCTGATTGGCTTGATCGAGCATCGGCACAGAGGAACTCATGAATTTGCCGCTGATCGTACAACGGCCCGCAACCGGGCGTCCACCAGAAACAGCGTTTTGGTACGGAGCGCGGCTGGGTCGTCTCGACCAGTCGCAGCACGCTCGCACAAGCCCAGGCTGTTTTTTGTATCCCCGCGCTCCGCCAAAATGAGAATTGCGGCCACCAGAAACGGGCGGCGCCAGCGATCCGAGTCAGGTGCTCAGCAGGTGCCGCTCGGAGCGTGGTCGAGGACAGTCACACCCGGGCCACTCCTGCATTCACTCAGACCCGAAACCGGCGCTGTGGCGCCCGCATGCTTGCGGTGGGAACGAATTCTGGCAATCGTCGTTGTCGTGCGGATGAGTTTGTCACGATGGAATGGTCGCCGCGTGCCGGGCTATCCGAAGTTTACCATCACTCAGCCATGAAGCGCCTAACTCCACTGCTCCTCGCGGGTCTGCTGCTCGCAATCTCGCCGCTGGCCCGTGCAGCGTCGGCCACCCCCGAGGAATTCACCCAAGCCCGCCTTTGGTCCGCCGCGAAATTCCAAGGCACGAACCTGCCGGCCACAGCCGAGCCGGCGCTCGTTGTCCTCGCGAATCACGGCATCGTGCAGAAGAACGCCCGCGGGGGCCGGCCCATGCGTCTCGCGGACAAGGAATACACCCGTGGCCTTTATTGCCATGCGCCCAGCAAGATCATCGTGCGGCTGCCGGCGCCTGGCGCGAGCTTCAACGCCCTCGTAGGCGTGGACAGCAACGATCAAACGAGCGGCGGGCGCGGCAGCGTGGATTTCTCCGTGAGCGTCGGCGGCGGGGAAAAATTCCGTTCGGGCGTGATGCGCGAAAGCTCGCCAGCCAAGCTGGTGCGCGTGGAACTCGGCGGCGCGAGGGAGTTCGTTCTGCAAATCGAAGAAACGCCCGACGGCAACTCCTGCGATCAAGGTGATTGGGTCGAGGCGAAAGTGACGCTCCAGGACGGTCGCGAAGTCTGGCTCGCGGATTTGCCGTTGCGCGAAGGCGAGCGCGGGCCGCCTTCCACCGAGCCGCCCTTCTCGTTCAGCTACGGCGACAAATCCTCCTCCGACCTCCTGCCCGCGTGGAAGCTGGAGCGCAGTTCGCGGCAGCTCGACGAAGCCCGCACCGAGCGCACCGCCGTCTGGACCGATCCGCAAACCGGCCTGCAAGTGCGCTGCGTCGCCGTCGAGTATGCCGATTTCCCGACGGTGGAGTGGACGCTCCATTTCAAAAACACCGGCGCGACCGACACGCCGATCCTCTCGGACATTCAAGCCGTTGACACGTGCTTCACGCGCACCGGTCAGGGCGAGTTTGTGCTGAATCACCACGCGGGCGATAATTGCACTCCTGACAGCTACGAACCGCGCCGGCTGACGTTGCCGCCGAAGTCCGAGCATCGCTTCGCGCCGGCGGGCGGGCGGCCCACGAGCGTCGGCTTTCCCTACTTCAACGTCGAGTGGCCGGGCGAAGGCGTGATCGTCGTGATCGGCTGGCCGGGGCAATGGGCGGCGCAGTTCACGCGCGAAGCCGCCGCAGGCTTGCGCGTGCGCGGCGGACAGGAGTTGACGCACTTCAAGCTGCGCCCCGGCGAAGAAGTCCGCTCCCCGCTCGTCACGCTGCAATTCTGGCAGGGCGATCGCGTCCGCGCCCAGAACACTTGGCGACGCTGGATGCTCGCGCACAATTCCCCCCGCGACCGCGCCGGCCAGCCGCCCCGCCCGATTCTCACGTCGTGCAGCGGCGGTTTCTTTCCCGGCATCCGCACCAGCGAGGCCGGCGAGCGGCAATTCTTCAACGCCTTTCAGCAAGCCGGCGTGAAGCTCGATTACTGGTGGATTGACGCCGGCTGGTACGCCTGCTCCGACTGGCCGCAAACCGGCACGTGGACGCCCGACCCCGTCCGCTATCCGCACGGCTTCAAGCCCATCAGCGAACTCGCCCACGCGAACGGCGCCGGGCTGATCGTCTGGTTTGAACCGGAGCGCGTCACGCCCGGCTCGTTTCTCTACACGAATAATCCCGCCTGGCTGCTCGGTCGCGACGGCGAGCAAAAGTTGTTAAACCTCGGCCACCCCGACGCCCGCCAATGGCTGACCGATCACGTGGACGCCATGCTCACGCGCGAAGGGATTGATTTCTACCGGCAGGATTTCAACCTGGACCCGCTTCCATACTGGCGCGCGAACGACGCGCTGGATCGTCAGGGCCTCACGGAAATCCGCCACGTGGAAGGCTACCTCGCGTGGTGGGACGAACTGCGTCGCCGGCATCCGGGCCTGATGATTGACAGTTGCGCCTCGGGTGGCCGGCGCAACGACCTGGAAACGCTGCGCCGCGCCGTGCCGCTCCTGCGCAGCGATTACCAAGCGTTCGACGGCAACCCCACCTACGCGCCCGGCAACCAGGGCCACACCTACGGACTCGCGACGTGGCTGCCCTACTTCGGCCAGGGCGTTTACTTCACGGAACGCGACTTCGTTTACTCGGTGCGCAGCTACCTCTCGCCGGCGTTCGCGATCTGCGCCGACGTGCGCCAACCGCGCGTGGACTGGCCGTTGATTCGCCGCCTCACGGAGCAATGGCGGCAAGTGGCGGATTGTTTCCTCGGCGATTTTTATCCGCTGACCTCCTACCAGTTGAACGAGGAACTGTGGCTGGCCTGGCAGTTTGACTTGCCGGAGCGCGGGCGCGGGATGGTGCAAGTCTTCCGTCGCGCCGCGAGCGACTACGAATCCATGCGCTTCAAACTGCGCGGGCTCGACCCGCAGGCGCGCTACGCCGTCACCGACCTGGATCAACCGGACGCCCCCCGCGAATACACCGGCGCGGAACTCGCCGGGCGCGGCCTGTTAATCACCGCCACCAACCAACCCACCGCGAGCGTCTGGGTTTATCGGAAGACGAACTGAAAGACGCTCGTCTGCGAGTGGCGCATGCGACCGAGCGGACGGGCCACATGCGTTGCGGTTCTTTTCAGCCTTTGGCGTTCAGGCCAAGTGTGCCTAACGCTTTCCATACCGCTGAATCCAAGCTTCTGAACTCTCACCTAAATCTTCGCCAGTCTTGGTGCGAAGATGCGCAACAATGTCCCGCACTGCGAGAGAGCGCTCTCGCTCAACCATGTGGTCAAGTCGCGAACCTTTCTCCTGCTTGCTGCCAGACGGATAGTAGCCGACGACATAATCAAGACAGCGAGCAGCACCAGTGGCGTCACTCTGACGTGCCTGAGTACGCATCTCGTCAAAAACCTTTGTCTGCTCGCTCGCCCATGCCACCCGAATCGTAAGCCAAGCATGACTCCAACAAAGGCAAAGACAAATCGCGAGCGAACCAACCGAGAACACTCCCAGCGCAATCGATAGACGTTTGTAACCCGGAATACTCATGGTGTTGGAGTTGGTCAACCGCGATTCTGCGTCCTATTGAGCGACTTGGTTCACGGCCTGAATTCTTGCGCCTGCCGGCGATGGTTTGCCAGAAGATTTTTTCACCCCAAGCACCCGCAGTCCGAATTCAATTTCCCGCCACTGAAGTTTGCGCTGAAGCTCGCCCGGCGGGCTGCCAGTGTTTGGCCGCGGGACGCCGCGCCTAACTGCTTCCGTTATGCGCTCGTCAGCGTCCTAAAGACGCAGGTCGTCGTCCTTGAGACGATTGCGAGCTTACTTTTGAGGATCGTGATCTTCATGCACAAGATTGTGATCTTCCTTTGAGGGATCGCAAACTTAAGTAGTAGGATCGAAATCTTACTTAACAGGATAGCAATCTTCCTTACCATGATCGCTATCTTCCTTCGTAATATGGCGCGGCTATCGAGGTCGCCGGGCGTCAGAAGCTGCGGTTTTACGGGGCAATTGAGGAGTTTTTGGCGCTTCACCGGCTTTGGCCGCAGCGCGGAACGGTCGGTGTGCCAGTGAAGCTCCCCGTTCGCCTGCGCGGTTCGGAAATTCCGGCGCTGAATCTTTTGGGATTGCAGAACCTTCCCTTTGCCCAGTCTCGGTCTAGCCCGGTTTCCGAAGCTCCCGGGGGGACCGCGCCCGCCTCGGGCTTCAGCCCGCTCCACCTTCGGCCAAGAGCCAGCACTCACTTTCAACCACGCCCCGGATTTTGCGGACGTTGCAGCGGCGGGAACGCCGCGCGCCGATCCGCTACTGCCGATCGCACCCCGGCCGCCGCCGCACTTCGCTTGCCTCCGCCCGCCAAAACTTTATGCTTCCCGGACTTTTATGGCGAAAATGAATACGACCCCTGATGCGACGCCGGCGGAACTCGGCTATACCATGCCGGCGGAATGGGAGAAGCACGCCGCCACTTGGCTCGGTTGGCCGCATAACGAATCCGATTGGCCGGACAAACTCGCCACCATCCGCTGGGTCTATGGCGAAATGGTGCGCAAACTTTCCGCCGGTGAACGGGTGCGCATCCTCGTCCGCCACCAGGGCGAGGCGACGTTGGCGCGCAGTTACCTGAAACGCGCGCGCGCTAATTTGAAGAACGTCCAGTTCGTGGTGCATCCGACAAATCGCGGTTGGACGCGCGATAGCGGGCCGATTCATGTGCAGCGGAAACCTTCCCCATCCCACCGCCCACCCTCAACAGCGAACGGGGAAACCGCGATTGTTCACTTCCATTTTAACGCCTGGGCGAAATACCAGAACTGGCAGCGCGATACCCGCGTGCCGGAGACGGCGGCGAAGTTGCTGAAGCGCCGCCTGTTCAACGCGCAGTTCAACGGGAAGAATTTTGTCATCGAAGGCGGCGGCATCGAGGTGAACGGGCGCGGCACGTTGCTCACGACGGAGGAATGTTATCTGCATCCGAAGATTCAGGTGCGCAATCCCGGCCTCACCCGGGCGCAATACGACGAACAGTTCAAAAAATATCTCGGCGTCACTAACGTGCTCTGGCTGGCCGCCGGGCCCGTGGGCGACGACACGCATGGGCACATTGACGACATCTGCCGCTTCGTGAATCCGCGCACGCTGGTGCTGATTCGGGAGCCGAACGCGCGCGACGTCAATTACCGGCCGCTCGCGGAAAACTGGGAACGCATCCCGGACCTGCGTTTGGAAGACGGTTCGAAGCCGGAGGTCATCGCGCTGCCGATGCCCGCGCCGTTGCATTACGGGAGCTGGCGGCTGCCCGCGAGCTACGCGAATTTCTACATCGGCAACGCCGCCGTGATCGTGCCGACCTTCAATGATCCGAACGACCGCATTGCCCTCGGCATCCTGGGCGAGTTGTTTCCAGATCGGCCGGTGGTGGGCATTCACGCGGTGGATCTCGTGTTGGGGTTTGGTTCACTCCACTGCCTGACGCAGCAGGAGCCGGCGTAGCGCAAGCTTCCAATCTGCCAGATCGCAGCGGTATCAGCCTGAAGTGCGGGCCCGTTCCGTCCTCGGCCTCGAAACAAATGGAAATTCGCGGGCGAAAGCGCGGTCGAGAATGCGGCGGATTCGATACCGGAGGTTTTCGGCCCGACCCGATTTAGCCTCGAACTGAACCGGGGAGACGCCGCCGCGCGCTTGCTTTGTCGCGCCCGGCGGGTTATCAGATTCGCGCGTATGAGCCGCCCCAAAGCCAAAATTAAGATTCTCCTCGTGGACGACCACCCGGTCGTGCGCCAGGGGTTGCGGGTCCTGCTGTCAAACCGCGAGAACCTTCAACTTGTGGGCGAGGCCACCGACGGCGCGCAGGCGATCCTGGAAGTCAAAGCCCTGCGGCCCGACCTCGTGCTCATGGACATCGAAATGCCCGGCATGGATGGCTTGCAGGCGACCGCCGCCTTGCACAAGGAATTGCCCCACGTCAAAGTCCTGGTGCTCTCCATGCACAACCAGCGCGAAACCGTGGCGCGGATCATCAAGGCGGGCGCCCGCGGCTACGTGCTCAAAGACGCGCCGATCGAAGAACTGCTCCGCGCGATTCTGGCGGTACAGGCCGGGGAAGCGTTTTTCAGCCCCGCCGTCGCGCGCCCCACGTTGGACGCGGCCCCCGCCGAAGGGGACGCACCCGATCCGGTGGCGCTCCTGAGCGAGCGCGAGCGGGAGGTGCTCGTGCATCTTGCCGACGGCCTGATCAATAAGGAAATCGCCGCGAAGCTGGACGTCAGCGTGCGCACCGCCGAGACCCATCGCGAGCACATCATGAAAAAGCTCACTATTCACAGCCTGGCCGGCTTGACGCGCTTTGCCCTCGCTCATGGTTTGATCAAGCTGGATGCCGAGCCGTAAATTTAGTCCCATGAATCCTTCCCCCACTGTGCCCGAAACTCCGTCGCAATCACCCGAACCTGGTCGCCG
>CAIKLQ010000435.1 GCA_903828255.1 uncultured Verrucomicrobiota bacterium | reverse complement strand
GGTGGCGCAATAGACATGAACCTCCCGGCTCCCAAAACATCCCTGCTCGTCATCGGCTACGGCAACACGCTGCGCTCGGACGACGGCGTCGGCCCGCGCGTGGCTGAAGCGGTGGAGGCCTTGTGCCTGCCGGGCGTCTGCACGCTGGTCTGCCAACAACTTTCGCCCGAGCACGCCGATCCCATTTCCCAAGCCGACGCCGTCGTGTTCGTGGATGCCGCCGTGGACGCGCCAAAAGAAGTGCAACTCCGCCCGCTCGAAGCCGGAGATACCTGCCAACTCATGGCCCACGCCGCCGACCCGCGCACTATGCTGGCTCTGGCCCGTGACGTTTTCGGCCACGCCCCGAAAGCTTGGTGGCTCACAATCCCCGCCATGCAGATGGAATTCGGAGAAGTGTTATCACCCAAAACGCAACGCGGCATGACCGACGCCATCGAGCGAATCCGCCAGCTCGCGAACGCGGGGTTGTAGCGTCAGGCGTCCTTGGCTGAGGAAAAGGGCGCGCTTCCAGCCGCCCGAAAAGACGCTCCGAATGAACTGCGACTAACGAAATTTCCAAGCGGCATGAGCGTATGTCAGGCTCTGACCGCCGGGCTGGGAAGCCCGGCTCGACGGCAGGCTTGGATGCGTGCCACTACGCGCTCGGCTGCTTCACCAAATACTCCAGCCACGCCTCCATGCCATTGCCCGTCTTGGCGGACAGTTCAAAGACTTGCGCATGATGGCTCATGCGCCGGAGATTCGTCAGCGCCTGCTCGCGGTTGAAACCCGCCGCCACCGCCAGATCACTCTTCGTCACGATGGCGACATTCGCCGAGTGGAACATCGGCGGATACTTCAGCGGCTTATCCTCACCCTCCGTCGTTGAAATCAGCACCACGCGCAAATCCTCGCCGAGATCGTAGTCCGCCGGGCAGACGAGATTGCCCACGTTTTCAATCACCAGCACGTCCAACTGGTCGAGGTCCAGTTGTGCCGCCGCCTTGGAAACCATGTCGGCGTCGAGATGACAGACCGTCCCGGTGGTGATTTGCACGACCGGAATGCCTACCGTCCGCAATTGCGCCGCGTCGTTGTCAGTGGCCAGATCGCCGACGATCACGCCCACGCGCAACTTGCCCGCCAGCTTCGCTGCCGTTTCGCGAATGAAAGTGGTTTTGCCCGAACCGGGCGAGGAGACGACGTTCAGCACGAGCAGCTTCTTCGCGCGAAAGAAGCCGCGATTCCGCTCCGCCAGCCGGTCGTTCTTTTCCATGAGCGAGCGGTTGAGATTCAACGTCACCGGCTCGTGCGCGTGGCAGTGGTCGTGGTGGTGTCCGGGTTCGTCATGGTGATGATGTTCATGGCCGTGATCGTGCGAGTGCCCGCCGATTTTCACGTCGCCACCGCCGAGTCCGCATCCGCATTCTTGGCACATATCATTCAATCTCCACCGCGGCGATATCCAGTTCCCGTCCGTGCCGCAACTCGCCGCTCAGGTTGTGGCAGTGCGGACATTCATTGAAGAAGTCCGCGCACTCAAATTCCGTCCGGCACATCCCGCACCAGCCCGCCGCCGGCACGGTTTCAATCTCCAGCCGTGCGCCTGCCGCGATAGTGTCGCCGCTGACCACGTCCCAAGCAAACCGCATCGCCTCCGGCACGGCACCGCTCAACGTGCCCACGCGCAGTCGCAACCTCGTAATGCGCCGGGCCCCGGCGGCTTGGGCCGATTCCACGGCCATCCGCACCGCTTCCGCCATGATTGAGACTTCGTGCATGACACTCTTCCGCAACCAATCTTCGCACTCAACGAGCAACTTGACCGCACTTCCTTTGACAATTCTTGAGCGAAGATTGGCAAGTCCAGTCTCGCGAAGCGCGCGTCTTACGCCATGCTTAGGCGTGTAACATGACCGCACTTGAACCCATGCCGGTTGCGACCATCGTACGCCTCAAGCTCGCCGTTCGCGGGGCGGTCCAAGGCGTCGGCTTCCGGCCGTTCGTGTATCGGCTCGCCAACGAACTCGGTCTGACCGGGGGGGTCAACAATTCTCCGCAGGGCGTTTTCATCGAAGTCGAAGGCGGGCGGGTCAAATTGGAGCAATTCCGCCACCGCCTCGAAGCCGAGAAGCCGCCGCGGAGTTCCATTCAAAGCTGCGAAGCCTCCTGGCTCGATGCCGTCGGCCATGCGGGCTTTGTTATCCGTGCGAGCGAAGCGACGGGGGCCAAGACCACGCTGGTCTTGCCGGATATCGCGACGTGCCCCGATTGCCTCCTCGAAGTCTTCGATCCTGCGAACCGCCGCCACCGCTACCCGTTCACGAACTGCACGAACTGCGGCCCCCGCTTCAGCATCATCGAGGCGCTGCCCTATGACCGAGCAAACACTTCGATGAAGCAATTCGAACTGTGCCCAGCTTGCGCGGCGGAGTATGAAGACCCATCCAACCGGCGATTTCACGCGCAGCCGAATGCGTGTCCGATCTGCGGGCCGCACTTGGAATTGTGGAATCCGGACGGCAAAGTATTGTCGTCCCATCACGACGCTTTGTTCGCCGCGGCGGAAGCTTTGCGCCGGGGCGAGATTGTCGCGGTGAAAGGTCTTGGAGGGTTTCATTTGCTCGTGGATGCGCGGAACGATGCAGCAGTCTGCCGTTTGCGCGAGCGCAAGCATCGCGAGGAAAAGCCGCTGGCCCTGATGTTTCGGTCCCTCGAAAGCGTGCTGGGAATTTGCGAAGTCTCGCCACTGGAGGAACACCTGCTCTGCTCGCCCGAAGCGCCGATTGTTTTGTTGTCGAGGGTGAACGCCCAACCTCACCCCAGCCCTCTCCCCCAGGAGAGGGAGAATGGCTTCGCCGTCGCAGGTGATTGCGAGAGCGTCCCGAGAGCTGCCCGTTCTGGCGCGAAGTCGAACCAGGCGGAGATGAATCTACTGGGGACCAAGTTTCAAAGGACCACGGAAAGCTGTTCCCTCTCCTCGGGGCAGAGGATCAGGGTGAGAGCGAGCGTTGAACAAACTCAATTCGGGATCGCAGAATCCGTTGCGCCCGGAAATCCAAACCTCGGCGTGATGCTGCCGTCAAATCCGTTGCATCATCTGCTGATGACGGAGTTAGGATTTCCCGTCGTCGCGACGAGCGGCAACTTGAGCGATGAACCGATCTGCGTGGACGAGTTTGAGGCGCTTGATCGGTTGCGCGGCATCGCCGACGTTTTTCTCGTCCACAATCGCCCCATCGTCCGGCATATAGACGACTCGATCGTACGCGTGATGCTGGATCGTGAAATGATTTTGCGCCGGGCCCGCGGCTATGCGCCGCTGCCAATCGCCGTAGTGCAGGTTTCCAAACCTGCTGTATCGCCGAGATTCAAATCGGCTGGGCGTGCGATCGCCAGCGCAGGCTCGGAAACAGGCTTCACAGCAGACTCGGAGCTTTGCGCCACCATTCTAGCCGTCGGCGCGCACCTAAAAAATTCTGTGGCGCTGGCGGTGGGGGAACACGTCTTCATCAGCCAGCATATCGGTGACTTGGAAACTGAACCGGCGAACGCCGCTTTCCGTCGCGCGGCCGCCGACCTGCCCCGGCTCTACGATGCGCGGCCAGAAATCATCGCCGCCGATCGGCATCCGGATTATCTTTCCACGAAGTTCGCTTTGGAGCGACGCGCATCGTCTCGGCTTGATTCGGTTGGAGTTCAAGCTTCCGCTTGCTCCCCGCGCCCGCTAAAGCATGAAATCCAACGCGCCGGGTCGGAGGTCGGTGCTCCCCAAATCGTTCGCGTCCAACATCACGTCGCGCATGTCTTGTCTTGCATTGCCGAA
This sequence comes from uncultured Verrucomicrobiota bacterium, assembly GCA_903828255.1. GTDB lineage: Bacteria > Verrucomicrobiota > Verrucomicrobiia > Limisphaerales > JADLHS01 > CAIKLQ01. Next base: position 13,474 of record CAIKLQ010000435.1, on the reverse strand, counting down.
AACCAGGTTGAACTGCCGGCGCTTGGCGTGGCGTGGGATGGCTCGGGCTATGGCACGGACGGCACCATCTGGGGCGGCGAGTGCTTCCTCGTCACGGACGACAAAGTGGAACGTGTGGCCAGCCTGCGTCCGTTCCGGTTGCCGGGTGGCGACGCGGCGGTGAAGGAGCCGCGCCGCGCCGCGCTCGGCCTGTTGCACGAACTGCCGGATCGCCGAGACAACCTTTCGTCGTATATGCGCCAAAAGGTTGCAGACCTGTTTTCGCCGGCGGAATGGGCCACGGTGGAAATGGCGCTCACCCGGAATCTGAATTCCCCCTGGTGTTCCAGTGTTGGCAGGTTGTTTGATGCGGTGGCCGCGTTGGTGGGATGGCGCCAACGCACGCAGTTCGAAGGCCAGGCGGCGATGGAACTTGAGTTTGCGCTGGAGGGAATCAGGACCGCCGCGGCGTATGAATTGCCCATCGCCAACCAACAATCGCCAATGACACTGGATTGGTCGCTGATGATTCCAGCGCTGGGGGAGGACTTGCAGCGCGGCGTCTCGATCGGGGAAATCTCCGCGAAGTTTCACAACGGGCTGGCGGAGGCGATTGTTCAGGTTGCCCGGCGGGTGAATCATCCACGCGTGGCTCTGAGCGGCGGTTGTTTTCAGAATCGCTATTTGACGGAACGCGCGGTGACCCGCCTGCGCGCCGAGGGCTTCCAACCATATTGGCATCAGCGCGTGCCGCCGAATGACGGCGGGATTGCCTTGGGGCAAATTGTGGCGGTGCGGCGGGAACTCGCGAAACGGGGCGCGACATTTCCACCGCATGAGCAATCAAAGGACGAACTGCTTGCAGGCCCAAACGGTTCGGTGCCGGTGGCGTTGAAGCGAGTTGATACCCGCGCGCCCATCGGAGCAAAGCACGGCCCCACTATTACCCGCATCCTGCATCCCGCATCCCGCTAATATGTGTCTCGCAATCCCAGGTAAAATTGAAAGCATCACCGGCGATGACCCGATCACGCGGATGGGCCGGGTCAACTTCGGCGGCGTCATCAAGGAAGCGAGTCTCGCTTACGTGCCGGAAGCGCAGGTTGGCGAATATGTGATCGTTCATGCCGGCTTCGCGCTCAGCAAGGTGGACGAGGAGGAGGCGCAGAAGGTGTTCGCGTATTTGAAACAGATGGAGGAACTCGACGAGTTGAAGGAGGGCGGGCCATGAAGCTCACGGAAGGAATGGTCGGAGCGCAGACTGGCCGTCTGCTGTGTCGCAGATTTCCTAACCTGCGGGCCGTCCGCCAATTCAACCCGCTCGATATTTTCACGCCCCGCCGATTGGGAAATCGGCGGGGGATTTTCAATACTGGCACCAGCCTTCTGCAAGTATCGCATTTCACCCGCCGGTATCTAACGCGGTGGAAATTATTCAAGGTTAGCAACGGCCCAGACCGGGCGGCGGCGCCAGGACTTTTGGCGTGTCAAAATTTTCCGACACCTTGTAGGCTGGGGCGTCGGTCGCGCCCTCGATGTATTCAAACACCTTCCCTTCGTAATTGCGTAACACCACGCGGTCGCGGTTGCGGCTCAAAACGTATTCCGGGCTGACTGGTACTTTGCCGCCGCCGCCCGGCGCGTCTATCACGTAGGTCGGCACGCCGTAGCCGGTCGTGTGACCGCGGAGGTGTTCCATGATCTCCAATCCCGTGCGCACATTGGCGCGCAAATGCGCCGAGCCGGTGATGAGGTCGCACTGGTAGAGGTAATAGGGCTTCACCCGGCAGAGGAGCAGTTTTTGCACGAGCGCCTGCATCACGGTCACGTCGTCGTTCACGTACTTGAGCAGGACCGATTGATTGCCGAGCGGAATGCCGGCTTCGGCCAGCCGCCCCAGCCCGGCCCGCACTTCGGTCGTCAACTCGCGCGGGTGATTCGTATGAATGCTCAGGAATAGCGGATGAAACTGTTTCAGCATCGTGCATAACTCGGGGGTGATGCGTTGCGGCAGGAAAATCGGGATGCGGGTGCCGATGCGCAGGAACTCAACGTGCGGGATCGCTCGCAAACGGCGGAGAAGTTGTTCGAGCCGGGTGTCGCTGAACAAGAGCGGATCGCCGCCGCTCAACAACACGTCGCGCACTTCGGGGTGCTGCTCGATGTAGGCGATCTGTTTGTCGAACTCGGGATGGAAATCGTAGCCTGCCGCATTGCTGACGAGCCGCGAGCGCGTGCAGTAACGGCAATACGCCGCACACCGATCCGTCACCAAAAACAACACGCGGTCCGGATAGCGATGCACCAACCCCGGCACCGGCGAATGCGAATCCTCGCCGCACGGATCGCTCATTTCCCACGACGCCGTGTGCGTCTCCTCGATGCGCGGAATAACCTGTCGGCGAATGGGACAATTTTCATCCGCCGGGTCAATGAGGTTGAAAAAATACGGCGTGATGGCGAGGGCGAGCTTCTGGTTGGCGAGCTGTGTGCCGGCGTATTCTTCGGGCGTGAGGGTAGGCATCAGCCGCTGGAGTTGTTCCAGCGTGGTGATGCGATGCTTGAGTTGCCAGTGCCAGTCATTCCAATCGCGGTCCGGCACGTCGCGCCAGAAACCGCGGCCGGCGGAGCGAAATTCCTTGAGGGAATTCAAGCGTAACCGCGTGGACTGGCCCTCCGCGGACGTGGACTGGGTATCGGTGTTACGGTGCATTTTGGTGTCGCCACTATAATTTTGAAAGGCAGGCTGTCAAGTCACTGGCGCGCACTTGGAAGCGCCGCCCCTGTTGCTTTGGTGTGGCGGGGACGCCCCCCGGCGCCGGATGCCGGGAGATGAATCACTTGGGGCGGCGGGAAGAAGCGACGAGGCGGCGCCGCTACGTCCCCGCCTTATTTCTCGCCCGGCGTCGCCGTTGGCGGGTTCCCGGCAGCCACCGGCGCGGCGGACTGGGGGTTGCGTCCCTGCCGTTGGGCTTCGAGGGTTTCGAGTTTCTTGAGCGCCTCGCGCACGACGGCGTTCGCTCCCGGCGCAGGGGTTTTTCCTACCGCCAAATCCTGCCCCGCCTTATCACGCTTCGCCAGATAATCCGCAAGCGTCCGCCGATACTCCTCCACCAAGGGCAACAAGTCCGACGCCACCCGCAGCCGCGCGCCATCCAGTTCGCGGAGTTTTGCCTGCAAGGTCTGGCTCTGGCGCACGAAATCCCATTCGCGAATCACGCTGGTCAGGGGCACTTGCGCGAGCGCCGGCAAATCCTGCTTCTCCCGCCGAATTTGCACCGGTGCATGGAGAATCTCGTCGAGCTTCACCCAACTGTCCGTCGCCGACCACAGCCCGCTCGCGTCGCGGCCGGTGAAATGCTGGATCTGCAAGGCCCACCATTTTTCCACGTCGAGCTGTCGTTGGAAGTGCGGCTGGAACGCGCGCAGGAAAGCCATCTGCCAGTTCAGAAATTTCGGCAATTCGCCAAGCATCGCCCGCAGGCACGCGCGGCCATCCTCGAACCGCTGCAATTCCGCGACGAGCAATTGCGCGCTGAGCTGATAAACCTCCGCTTCCGGGCCGGCCAGTTGGTTTTCCTTCGGCCAGCTCAATTCCGCGAGGGAAAGCGGCCCGCGATTTCCCAAGGCGAGGCGCACGAGGGTGAAGGCGTTGGTCAGTCGCGCGTCCACGAAGATCGGGCTGGTGCTCACTCCGCTCTTCGCCAGATTTGGCGGGGGCAGGAGCACTTCCGCGCCGTGCGAATCGAGCACGCGCCGCATGAGTCCTTCCACCAGCCACACCGGAATTTCCGCCGAACGTCCGCCCGCCTGGCGATTCGCTTGTTCGAGCAACAGCACTTGCACCATGCCGCGCACAAACCGCGTCCGCTCGACGGGATTGGGCACATTAACCCGGTAGGCCCAACCGCCATTGAACCGCTCGGAGATGAGCGTGATCTCAGCGTCCGCCGATTGCGCGGGATGCAGGGATAAATAGATTTTCCCGCGCCATTGCCCGCTCGCGCCCAGTTCGGCGGCGAGGGCTTGCTTGATGCGCTCGCAGGAAACCGTCGCGAGCGACGGCTCGAGTTTGAGCAACTTCGGGTTGTTGGAAAAATCCCTTCCGCGCGCGTTCAGCCGGGCGCTGTGAACGATGAACTGCCCGGAGACGCTGCGGGCGGAAACCGAATCATATGGTGCCAATTGCGCGCTCGCCACGCCCACCAGCGCGCAGAATAGCCACAGCGGAGCGCCGAGCACCGTCTCGGCCAGTCGGATTCCGCGCATAGAAACGCGCCGAGGCGGGGCTCGGCGCTCCGGCTCCTGGCCTGGCTCCGACCGGACTTTCATTCATTCATTCACGCTGGAACGCTTCTTCGCTGGCGCGGGCGGGGCGGCTTTCGTTTCGGGTTTGCTCGCGGATTTGCTGTCGCTTGCAGCGGGCGTGGCGGGCGTGGCGGGCGCGGCCGGCTTGGCGGAGTCCGAATCCTTCTTGGCCGACTGCTTGTAGCCCTCGCTGCGATAATCCGTGATGTAGAACCCGCTGCCTTTGAAGAGGAGTCCGCCGCCAAGGCCGATCTTGCGTTTCACCCCGCCGCGCCCCCACTTCTTTTTGGCGCACAAATCCTTGGGGCACTGCGTCAGCGCGTCGTTCGCGATGGGCTGAACTTTTTCAAACTCGTGTCCGCACTTGGCACAGACGTATTCGTAAGTCGGCATGGTAAAAATCAATTTTGTTTTGCGAGTTGAGATGCTACTCGAATCCGGGCGCGGCACAAGAGCGAGTAACGGGTCACCTGGAAAGTCCAATCGTCTCGCGATGCGAAAACTCGACAGCCCGTCCGCCGGTTGTTAGCGTTCGCCCGTGAATTTCCTGGTCACTGGCGGCGCGGGCTTCATCGGCTCGCATGTGTGTGAACGGTTGCTCCAAACCGGCCATGCCGTCTGGGCGTTCGATGACCTCAACAACTTCTACGACCCGCAGATCAAACGCCACAATCTCCGCGATCTCCAGGCGCTCGCCAAACCGTTCGAGTTCATGCACGGCGACCTCACCGACCGCGCGGCGCTCGACGAACTGTTCGGCAGCGTGAGGTTTGATCAAATCATCCACCTCGCCGCCCGTGCCGGGGTGCGGCCCAGTCTGGCGGAGCCGGCGCTCTACCAGCGCGTGAACGTCGAGGGCACGGTCAACGTCCTCGAAGCCGCGCGGCTCACGGGCGTGAAGAAAATCACCATTGCGTCCTCGTCGTCCGTCTATGGCGTGAACGCGAAAGTGCCGTTCGCGGAAAGCGACCCGATCTTCTCGGCCATCTCGCCCTACGCCGCCAGCAAGCTCGCCGGTGAAGCGCTCGGCCACGTTTATCATCACATCTACGGCCTCGACGTCGTGATGCTCCGCTTCTTCACCGCCTACGGTCCGCGCCAGCGTCCCGACCTGGCGATCCACAAGTTCGCGAAACTCATTCACGCCGGCAAACCCATTCCGGTGTTTGGCGACGGCAGCACGGCGCGCGATTACACCTACATCAGCGACATCGTGGACGGCATCCTCGCTTGCACGCGGCAGACCTTCGGCTACGAGGTTTTCAACCTTGGCGAATCGCAGACCGTTACGCTCAGCCGCCTGATCGAATTGCTCGAAGCCGCGCTCGGCAAAAAGGCCATTCTCGACCGCCAGCCGCTCCAGCCCGGCGATGTGCCCATCACGTTTGCGGACATCGCGAAAGCCCGCGCCAAACTGGGCTATTCGCCGCAGGTGAAGATCGAGCAAGGCATCCCGTTATTTGCGGACTGGTTTTTGAAAAACTCCTGATACACTGCCGCCATGCAACCCATCGTCACCCTCAACCGGCCCCGTCTCGAAGCGGCGATTCAAACCTGGAAAGCAGTGCTCGGAGAACGGGGACTTGCCACTGACCTGCTGTGGATTTTTGAAGAAAACCTTTGCTTCGAGCGGAAGCCCGAGGTGCCCGGCGGGATTCACATCGGCTTCCAAACGCGCTTCGCGCCGGTGCCGCAGGAGGCGCTGGACGTGGCCTACGAACATTTCTGCGAGGCGGACGGGCCGATTGTGTTTTATCGCTTGGGCGACTGGAAGGGCCGCTCGGTTTGCATTCTGCTGGCAGACCCGTGGTTTGGCGAAAAAACCGAGCGCGACGGCTTCGTGCTCCACCCGGAATGGGGCATCTGGTTTCACCCCGGCCAGAAGATTGAAATCGAAGAAATCTCGGACCTGCGCCGCTGGATCCGCCGCTTGCGCCGCGAACGTCCGCTGCACGATGTGGATTTCTGCATGACGCTGGTGGCGGTGGATGAACTCCAGATGCACGGGCGCGTGCTCACGCCGGACGAGCGTTACTCCGAAGCCATGATCGAGAAACTGCGCCGGATTTTCTCGCACGCGAATTGAACAGCACGCGGCCCGCCGCGCCGCCGCCGCCACTTTCCGGCATGGTCGTCCGAACCTCCAGAAGACTTTTCGCAATCCAGCGCGCTGCGGCCCGGCGTGCCGCGCGCCAATCGAAACCATGACCTCCACCGCCAAACTTCTCGCCGAACTGATCGCGCTGCCTAGCGTGAACCCGGCCTTCTTGCCCGCCCTCCACCCGCACGCCGGCGAAGGCCGCGTGGCGGAATTCCTGGCAGCGGTCACGGCCAGCGCCGGACTGGATGTGGAGTTTCAAGAGGTTTTCCCCCAACGCTCAAACCTGCTCGCGCGCCTGCGGCCCGCTGGAAAAATCCGCCGCACGATCCTGCTCGCCCCGCATCTCGACACCGTCAACGTAGCGGATGAAAAGCACTTCGTCCCGACGCGGCGCCACGGGCGACTTTACGGGCGCGGCGCCTGCGACACAAAAGGCTGCGTGGCCACGTTCGTCTCGGCGCTCTGCGAACTCGCGAAAACAAACTCCCGCCCGCGTGAGACAGAAATTATTTTCGTCGGATTGGTGGACGAGGAAAACGCCCAAGCCGGATCGCGGGCGTTGGTTCGGAGTTCCGCCTTCCGGCGGCTCGGCGGTTCGGCTTCCACGAGCCTTCGAAAGGCGGAATTCCAAACGCCGGACCTCGCCATCGTCGGCGAGCCGACGCAGTTAAGGCTGGTCACGGCGCACAAAGGCAGCTTGTGGTTGCGCGTCGAAACTCGCGGCCAGGCGGCGCATGGGGCCACGCCGCAGTTCGGGCGGAACGCCGTCCACCTGATGAGCCGCGTGGTGGACGTGCTGGAAACGGTTTACGCGGAGCGCCTGCGCCAGCAGCAGCATCCCTTGCTCGGGCACGCGACGGTGAGCGTGGGCACGATCGCCGGCGGCACGCAGCCGAACATCGTTCCTGACCACTGCGTGATCGGCGTGGACCGGCGCACGTTACCGGACGAAACGGAGCGCCGCGTTTGCCGCGAGATTACTGCTTTGCTCAAGGCGCACGGCCTCGACGCAAAAGTTACGAGCCAAAAGCAATCGCCCTGTCCCGCCTTGGAGACGGACGCGGAGCAGCCCTTGGTCCGGCAGTTCTTGCGCTGCATCGGCCAACCGGAGCCGGCGGGCGTGCATTATTTTTGCGACGCGGCGGTGCTGGCGGGCGGCGGGATTCCGAGCGTAGTCTTCGGCCCGGGCGACATCGCGCAAGCGCACACGGCGGACGAGTGGATTTCCCTGGCGGAACTGGAGCGTGGCAAGGAAATGCTGCTGCGCTTCCTGAAATCGCTGCCTTGAAATCGAGGAGCGCCGAGCCCCGTCTCGGCGCGTTTCAGCGCGACTTCGGCGACGTGCCGTGGCGGGGCTCCGCTCTCCGGAGGGATCAAAGATGGGTGAGGGCAAAGGAATTCCAGCGCAAAGCCCAGGCGCCAAACAGGGAAGATAAAAATAACCTGCAAGGTGTTGAAGAGAACGACGGGCTGTAACCCTGTTGTTAATCCACGTTTTCGGTGTTCAATATCTGTTTCATCCGTGGCTCAACTGCCGTTTGCAGGTTTAGGGTTCGAGTTGCAGCCGGTAGAAGGTGTTCTTCGTGCCGACGGGCAGTGTGTCGGTGAGCGTGTTGAGCGGCGGGGTCGCCGACAGGTTGGTTTGGACGATGGTGCTAAAGCCGGTCAAGAGGTTGGGGCCACGAAGCAGCCGGTAGTAACGACCCGCGGCAGCCGGCCATGTGAGCGTGATCTGACTTCCGCCTGCGGGTGATTGCGCGGTGAGACGCAGCCAGGATTGTGGATCGGTGGGGACGGTGCCGGCCAGGAATTCGGCCAGGTTGCTCGCGCCGTCGTGGTCCGGGTCGGCACCGGGATCGGTGCCGGTGAGGAGGTTGAAGTATTGAAATTCCCACCAGTCGGGGAGGCCGTTGTTGTCCGTGTCCACGATGTGGGCGAGGTTCAAACGCGCGCCGGTGATCGTCTTGCCCGCGAATGCGGGGACGGGGGTGGCGTTGGTCAGAATGCGTTGGATGCGCGGCGTGACGGCTTCCGTGGGAAAGTTCCTGGCGGCAAAAGCGATGGCGCCAGACACCTGCGGGGCGGCCATCGAAGTGCCACTGAAGATTTGATAAACCTGCGTGGGATCGAGCGCGTTGACGACGGCACCGCTGCTCGGCAGCGCGGCTTGAAGCAGTTGCCCATCGGCTTGGGAGAGCGACACCGCCGGTAGCCAACTGCCGGGCGCTCCCAGCGTGCCGTTGAAGTTGCCGGGGACGTTGTTGAAAATGATCGCCGCCTTCGCTCCTGCCGCCTTGGCGTTGGTCACTTTGTCCGAGAAGAAAAGCGTGCCGCGCCTGATGAGCGCGATGTTGTTGCTGACAGCGGCGGGGAAATCGGCGGGATTCCCAAGGTCGCAGTAATAAATTGCGCCGGTGACGCCAGCCCCAGAAGTAGCCCCGGTGTAGGTGAGCGTGTTGGCGGGAAATAGGTTCGGGCCCTGTTGCACATGGGTGTCGTAACTCGGCGAGGTCGTGGGCAGGCAGGAAAGGATGTTTGAGCCGGGCGCGGCCAGGTCAACGGAAGTGGCGCCGTAGTTGGAGAAACCGGCCAAGCCGTCCCACTGATCGCTGGCGGCGACGACGATCATGTTCGGCAGCCGGTAGGAGGCCGGATAAAATGGGCTGACGCCGTTGTCGGAGGCGTTGTTGCCCGCCGCAGCGCAGAAAATAATCCCCACGCTGCCCGCTGCCTGGATGGCGGTGGCCTCGGTGGAACTGTAGCCGCCGCCACCGTAGGAGGCGTTGATGGCAACGACATTGACGCCGCGGGATTTCATCATCGCGGCATATTGGGTCGCCTCGACAACCGCGGAACTGACGAAGTTGGACCCGTTGGGATCCAAGACCTTGAGCATCATGATGTGAGCCTGGAAATCCACGCCGATGACGCCGAGACCGTTGTTGCCAGTGGCGGCGATGATGCCGCTGACATGCGTGCCGTGCTCATTCGTATCCACCAAGCGGCCCACCTGATAAACAAAGTCAAACCCGTGAACATCGTCCACGTAACCATTGGCATCGTCGTCAAGCGTGTTGCCGGCGATTTCGGCCGGATTCCTCCAGAGGTTGTTGCTGAGGTCGGGATGCGTCGGATCAAGGCCGGAATCAATCACCGCCACGACGATTTCATTGGTTGACGGGCGCGCGAGTCCCCAAGCTTTGAGAAAGCTGATGTCGTCATTCGGCGTGCCGTTGAGGCCATTCACGGCCTGGCCGGTGTTGCGCAGCCCATAGAGAAGATTGAACTTCGGATCGTTCGGCGGGCGGAGGTCCGCGGGGTAGCGCAGGAAATTCGGCTCGGCAAAAGCGATGGCCGGCTCCGCCTGGAGTTCCGCCAGCAGCGCCCCGGTCGTGAGCGTGGGCGAATGTAACAGGCCGATGACCTGGCCCTCGTGATCGGAGAGCCAGGCAAAATGCCGTGCCAGCGTGAGGCCGTGCCGCGCGGCGATTTGCTGCGCGCTCGTTAGCGTTTCCGCTGGCTGGAAGCGCACCAGCGCCTCGCCCGCGACATAATCCGCCGCCGGCACATTGGCCCGAGCGCTGGCGCCGATCGCCAAACTCAGAACCACCAGCCAGTTTCGCAGCCAATTTTTCGATTTCATAAAAGGGGACATAGTGTTGCACCAGGCCCAATCTGGTTTGGTGGTCCGCCCTAGCGCGACGTCATGTAGCCCGTTTGCCAAGCCGTGTCAAATCTTGGACCCCGGTTTGCCACCAGCGAAAACGGAGCGCGAGCCGGCCTCGACTTGCCGCGCGCTCGAACGGCACGGCCCGCGTGAAATTGAACCCGAATCTCGAAATCGGAAATGCAAGACAAGGCGCGTTCCGAGGAGCCAGCGCCGCTGGCGTGTGATTTTCGGCGGCACGCCGAAAACATCGTTCTGCAAACTTTGTTGCACAGGGAATTCCGACAAAGTAAGCCTATTTCAGAACCGTAGCCGCAAACGTGATTCCGCCCTGACTTTCATCTGATTTGCGCCGACTCACATCGGTGGCTACAGAGTTTTGAAAGACCCGCCAGCAAGCTGGAGCGGGGGCAAGCGGCCGGAACTAACCCGGGGCGTTTGGAAGTGGCGGTCCACGGACGTAGCGGCAGGCATCCTTCCCTGGCTGTAAAGGGCGCGCTTCCAGTCGCCCGAAAGCCGGCGGGTTGGAAAGTCCGGCGCTACGGCAGGCACAGAACTCCTGACTCGTGGAATCTGGCGGGGCCGCCCGGTGAGGTCCCCGGGCCTACAGGCTTGCCTGCCGGTGGAGCCGAATGGGCGGATGTTTGAAGCTCCTCGGTTCATGCCGGGGCTTGTTGCTCGTCGTCACCGACCGTACCAGCACTCAGAGCCGCCCGTTCTCCCGATACCACGCGATGGTTTGTCGGATGCCATCCGCGAGCGGCGTGGCAGCGACGAAGCCGACCTCTTCCCGCAGCCGGGTCGCGTCGCAAACCCAGCCGCGCGCCCGTAGTTCGCCGTATTTTTGGCGATTCAATAGGCTGGGCTTGTCCATGATCCGGCAAGCCAGTTCGGTCAGCGCACAAATCGGCCAGAGCGCGGGCACGGGCAGCCATAGCGGCAGCGCCCAGCTGTTTAACTGCCGGGCGATCTCCTGGCAAAAACCTGGCACGGTCACGATTTCCGGCGACGCGACAAAATAGGTCCGGCCGGCGGCGGCGGGATGGCTTAGACAAACGACCGCACCCTCGGCCAGGTCCTTCACGAAGATCATGCTCATCGCTTCGATGCCCCCAATGAATCTTGGCACCAGATGCCTGCGCACCGTCTGAAACAGGGTCAGGAATTCCTCGTCCCTTGGCCCGTAAACCGCCGGCGGTCGGAGAATGGTGAACGGCACGCGGCAATGCTCCAGGATTTCTTTTTCCGCGGCCAGCTTGCTCCGGCCGTATTCCGAAACCGGGGCGGCAGCGTCATCTTCGCGCGCGGGCGTAACGGCTGGTGCCGGGTGCGCCGCGGCGAGACTGGAAATGAGAACGAGCCGCGAAATTTTCCCACGATGCCGGTTGGCGGCCTCGATGACGTTGCGCGTGCCTTGCTGGTTGACCTCGTAATACTCCGCGTCGCGCTTCGCCCGCGTGACGCCGGCGCAATGGATGACCTGCGTTACGCCGTCCATCGCTTTTGCCAGACTGGCTACGTCGCCAATGCTGCCTTCGCACAATTCAAGGTGGGAAAGGTGGGGTTGAATGAATCGCCGGCTGCTGGATGTTCGGAGCAACACCCGCACGTCCAATTGCCGGGCCCGCAAGCTGTCGAGGATGTGGCTCCCGACAAAGCCCGTTGCGCCGGTGAGGAGAACTTTCATTCCGGGGCCCGGCGATTACGCCTGTTCACGGATGCTCGCATCAAATGTTCCACGCTGGAGACGCGAACGCCAATGCGCTCAGAGGAGGCCAAGCTCCTTGCCAATGCGCCCCATCTTTTCGAGCGCGAAATCAATCTGCGCGTCGGTGTGCGTGGCCATGAGGCTGAGGCGAATGAGCTCGTGCCCCGGGGCCACGCCCGGCGAAACGACCGGATTCACGAACACCCCTTCCTCGTGCAACCGCTTGCAAAAGCTGAAAGTGGCAACGAGATCACGGCAGTAAACCGGCAGGATCGGCGTCTTCGTTGCCCCGAGATCGAAGCCGAGGGAGAGCAAGCCTTGCTTCATCCGCTCGGTGACCTGCCACAACCGCTGAATCCGCTCGGGTTCGGCTACCATGATTTCGACCGCCGCCAGCGTGGCGGCGGCATTGGCGGGACTCATACTCGCGCTGAAGATCAGCTCCCGCGAATTGTGCTTCAGATAATCAATCGTCGCCGCGTCGGACGCGATAAACCCACCCAAGCTCGCCAGCGATTTGCTGAAGGTCCCCATGATCAAATGCACCTTGTCGGTAAGCCCGAAATGACTGGCGGTGCCGGCGCCGTGCTGGCCCAAAACTCCGATGCCATGAGCATCGTCCACCATCACCACCGCACGATGCTGCTCGGCCAATCGGCACAACTCCGGCAACTGGATAATGTCCCCTTCCATGCTAAACACGCCGTCCACCACGATCAACTTGCCGGCCGCGCGCGGAATTTTCGTCAGTCGGCTCGCCAGTCCGTGCATGTCCCGGTGGGGAAAGCGAACGAACTTGCCGAGCGCAAGGCGGCAACCCTCGATGATGCTGGCGTGGTCGCTCTTGTCGGCGATGACGTAGTCGTCCTTACCCACGAGCGCACTGATGACGCCGAGATTAACCTGGAAACCCGTGCTGTAAACCAGCGCGGCGGCCTTGCCCACCAACCGAGCCAGCGCTTCTTCCAGTTGCACATGGATGTCCAAAGTGCCGTTCAGAAAGCGCGATCCCGCGCAGCCGCTGCCGTATTTTTCCACTGCGGCCTTGGCGGCTTCCTTGACTTTGGGATGGTTCGTCAGCCCCAGATAGCTGTTGGAACCAAACATCAAAACCTTCTGGCCATCAATGATGACCTCGGTGTCTTGCGCCGAGGAAATCGTGCGGAAGTAAGGATACAGCCCCTGGGCGCGGATTTGTGCCACCACCTCGTAGTCCCGAACTTTGTCCAGCAGGGGAAGCCCGGCGTCCCCCGCCTCTAAGGCCGGTGATTCGTGGGTAGCTTCGACCGCCAACCTTGGATGCGCATCAGGGTCATGAACCGGGGTGCGCCCGTCCCCGGGCGCAGCAACGGCCGAACTTGCACCCGGGACCAAAATTCCCAACCCCGCTTCAACCTCGGCGACTGCTGCGCCCGAGAACGGGCGCACTCCCGGCGGTTTGTGGGAATTCGCCTCTGCCAGCGGCGGAACCCAGTCCCTCGGTGCCGAGGCAGCAATGGCCGTCAGATCGTTTCTCGTCATCATTAAGACCTCCTTTTCTCATTTTTTGGGGTAATAACTCAATCAAATAATTACAACTGCTCCCGCAGCCACTTGACGCAACACGCAACGGGCATCTCTTCAGTTACAGCTTCCGTCGCTTTCCAGGCGCAGCTAATCTCCGTTCCGTGCAACCGCCGGAAACCGCCAGTCAGTCCCCACCTGTCCAAGC